>VFZH01000108.1 GCA_016871255.1 Acidimicrobiia bacterium
GAGCTGGACCTACGCAAAGTCGAGCAAGCTGCTCTTTCAGGCGACCGGCAGGTATCGGCATTCGCCCGCCGATGACCGGCGGCCGGCCGAGCAGACTCGAGACGCCTATGGGGTCTTCGATGTCGGGCTCGGGCTGGCCTATGGGTCGTACGTGAGCGGACGTCCTGCCGTGACCGGTGGGCTGGGTACCTGGTTCGCCGACTATGGAGAGATGGGCAGCATGACGAGCGTGACCGAGAACGTCACCGTGTCTTACGTGACGGGTTCGCACGCGTTCAAGGCGGGGGCGAGCCTGTACCGCGGCCAGCTGCCGCTCGGCGGCGAACCGAACCACGACGTGTTCTACGTATTCAACAACCGGGTACCTCAGTCCCTGTGGCAGCTCGCCGCGCCGAACGCGGCCATTGTCAAGACGCGGGCGAACCTGGGCCTCTACGCGCAGGATCAGTGGACGCTGAGGAGGATGACCTTCAACTACGGCCTTCGCTTTGACTACTTCAACGGCTTCAGCCCCGCGCAGACGCGGCCGGGCGGTCGTTTCGTCCCAGAAACGTCGTTTCCGGAAGTGAAGAATATTCCGAACTTCAAGGACCTCAGTCCCCGGCTCGGCGCCGCCTACGACGTGTTCGGCGACGGGCGGACTGCCGTGAAGATTAGTGTCGGACGGTTCCTGTCATCCCTCGGCACCGGCATGGCCGAAGACATCGCGCCACCGTACGCGTTTTTTGGCACCACAAATCGCACGTGGAACGATTCGACGTTCGGGCCCGGCGATCCCCGCACCGGCAACTACATTCCCGATTGCGATCTCAGGAACAACGGGACGAACGGAGAGTGCGGTCCGCAGGCGGTGAGCTCCTTCGGAAGCGTCGTGCCGAACCTGCAGTATGCCGACGATGCCCGCGTGGGATGGTTCAATCGCGGATATAGCTGGCAGACCATCGCCTCGATCCAGCAGGAGCTGCGGCCGAATGTCGGCGTCATGTTTGCCTACTACAGGAGGACACTCGGGAATATCACGGACCTTGACAACCTCGCCGTGACGCCAGCGGACTTCGACCAGTTCTGCGTGACGGCGCCGGCCGACGCCCGCCTTCCCGGCGGCGGCGGGCAGACGTTCTGCGGCCTGTACAACGTCTCGCGAAACCCGAATGGCAGCGTCAGGGCGACCAACAACCTTCGGCGCCAGGTTCCTTACACCAACGTCTACAACGGCTTCGACCTCACAACGAACGCGCGTTTCGGCCAACAGGTCACGGTCTTTGGCGGCTTCAATACTGGAGAGACCGTCATAAACAGCTGCGCGCACATGGACACGCCGAACGCGTTCCGCTGCGAGATCACGGACGGCTTTGCCAACCAGTTCAATGTGAAGGCGTCGGCGGTGTATTCGGCTCCGTGGGGGATTCAGGCGAGCGTCTCGTACGTCAATCTTCCTGGGATTCAGCGGCAGGCGAATTTCCAGACCCCGAACGCGGCGATCGTTGCGTCACTCGGCCGCAACCTCTCGGCGTGTCCGACCGTCACGGGAGGCACCTGCACGGCGACGGCGACGGTAAACGCCATCGAGCCGAACACCCTCCGCGAGCCGAGGCAGAATCAGATAGACCTGAGACTCAGCAAGAGCTTCCGGCTGGGTGGTACGACCGTGCAGCCGAGGCTCGATGCGTTCAACCTGCTGAACGCCAGCGACATTCAATCCCTCAACCAGACGTACGGCCCGAACTTCTGGCGCATCGGCAGCGCGCTGACGCCGCGCTTCGTGAAGCTCGGCGTTCAGGTGGACTTCTGAGATGAGGCGGAGGCACGGCATGAGGAGCAGGACGGCGGGCGGCTGATTGGCGGAGGGCGGCGGCGCTCTCCTGCTGGTGGGTCAGACCTCTAGCAGCGCGCCGCCGCAACGCCCAGCAGAGAGTCAACCCGCCACAGGAAATGGGCGGTGTGGACGCTACCGGTCTGTACGACGTGGTGAAGGACTGGCCACCCAACCCCGGCCATTCCGAGGGAGTACAGCCCAGCCGTGACAGCCGAGGTCACCTCCCGAGCCAGGACGATAGTCCACGTCCAATTCGCGGTGTTTCAGGAATTTCCGATCGGCATTGGGCGTAGGGCGTCACGCTCACGCCGTGGCGCGGTACTGCAACGCCTCCGCAACATGCTGTGGCGGGCGCGAGTTGCCGCTACCTCATTAGGATTGACATAACGTCTCATTTATGACACCTTAAGTGATGTAAGGCGTCATAAATAGGACGTTATATGAAGACAAGCCGAACATCTGCGGTCCTTCCGGTTCCCGTCCGTCGCGCCCTACGGCAGCTTGGCAGCGATATCCGTGACGCACGTCTGCGCCGACGAATTCCGGTCGCCGTAGCGGCCGAACGTGCGTCGATCGGCCGGTCGACTCTCAACCGCGTGGAAAAGGGCGACCCCAACGTTGCGTTGGGAATTTACGCCACCGTTCTATTCGTCCTGGGGCTCGTTGATCGGATCGCCGAAGTCGCGGACGCACGCAATGACGCGACCGGCTTGCAGTTGCAAGAGGAGCAGCTCCCGAAGCGAATTCGCACGCCGAAGCCGCAGACAAACGCCAGGGAACGTTGATGGACCGCGAAGTTCTTGTCTACGTCGACCTGGCTGGCGTGCCGCATCTCGTCGGACGTCTCTGGGCGCGTACGCGCAAGAACAAGGAAGGCGCGACCTTCGAGTATGACCCGCGTTGGCTCGAACATCGAGAGCGTTTCTCCCTCGAGCCCGCGCTGAACCTTGGTCCAGGTCCGTTTCATACGCCGGCGGACACGCCGATGTTCGGCGCCATCGGCGATTCGGCCCCTGACCGATGGGGGCGCGCGCTGATGCGGCGCATGGAGCGCCGCCGCGCCGAACGCGAGAAGCAGACACCCCGCACCCTGCAGGAAATCGACTACCTGCTGCTGGTCGATGACGAGACGCGCCAGGGTGCGCTGCGCTTCGCCGAGATCGAGGGCGGTCCGTTCCTGCGCGAGGAGGGCACGAAGCGAACGCCGCCGTTGCTCGAATTGCCCGAGTTGTTGTCCGCCGCCGAGCGGGTTGCCGATGACAAGGACACCGAAGAAGATCTGCGCTTGCTTCTCGCGCCCGGTTCCTCGTTGGGCGGCGCGCGGCCAAAAGCGTCGGTGCGCGATCAAGACGGTCATCTCGCAATCGCGAAATTCCCGCGCCGCGACGATGACTACAACATGGTTGTCTGGGAGGCGGTCGCGCTGACTCTTGCGCACAAGGCCGGCATTCCTGTTCCGGACGCGCGGATCGAAACGGTCGGCGACAAACCCGTGCTGGTGCTGCGCCGCTTCGACCGCCGCGACGGGCGCCGCATCCCGTTTCTTTCGTCGATGAGCATGCTCGATGCGAGGGACAACCAGACACGGAGCTACATGGAAATCGCTGACGCGCTGCGGCAGCACGGTGCCGCTGCGCAGCACGACATCCGTGCCCTGTGGCGGCGCATCGTGTTCAATGTCCTGATTTCAAATACGGACGATCACCTGCGCAATCATGGCTTCCTGTACGAGGGTCCGGCGGGCTGGCGGCTGTCCCCGGCGTATGACCTCAATCCTGTGCCGGTCGACCTCAAGCCGCGAATGCTCACGACCGCCATCAACGAGGACGACAACACGGCGTCGCTCAACGTGGCGATGAGCGTCGCCCCCTATTTCGAGCTGGATGATGCGCGCGCGCGCGCCGATGCCTGCGCCGTCGCATGCGCTGTCGCGACGTGGCGTGACGAGGCCACGCGCCGTGGTCTGACGAAGGAAGAGTGCGCGCGGATGGCGTCCGCTTTCGAACACGACGACCTCAAGGCGGCTTTGGCATTTGCGTCGTAAGGACACGGCGCAACCGTATGCGGCTCGGCTCAAGAGGGCGGTCACGATTCGCTTGGACGAACCGACGATCGCCTGCTTCAAGGCCCGGCGACGGACACGGGCATCGCCTGCCAGACCCTCATCAACTCGTACTTGCGGGACTGTGCCGAGTCGAAGCGCCGACCCAGCGTGAAGTGGGCGTCCAGTGAGGACCGGGAGCGCCGCTGGGCGCGTCACGCCCAGCGGTAGCCGTGCTTCGACAGCGGCAGCGAGCGCACGCGCTCGCCGGTGGCGGCGAAGATCGCGTTGGTCACCGCGGGGATGATCGGCGGCAGCGCAGGCTCGCCCAGGCCGGTCGGCGGCCCGGCGGTCTTCAGCCAGTGCACCTCGATCTCGGCCGGGACCTGCCGCATCCTGAGCGGCGTGAAGGCATCGAAGTTGGTCTCCTTCGCCCGGCCGTTCTCGATCGTCGTCTCGTACATCAGCTGGCTCAGGCCGTCGATGACCGCGCCCTGCACCATGTTGTCGGCCGCGCCCGGGTTGATGACCTGGCTGCCGATGTCCGCGGCCACCCACACCTTGTGGACGCGCACTCGCTTCTCCGCGTCCACGCTCACGTCGGCGACCTCCGCGAAGTAACCCATGTGGCTGTAGTGGAACGCGAGGCCCAGCGCGCGGCCGGATGACGTCTTCCTGGCGCGCCATCCGGAACGCCCGGCCACCAGCTCCAGGACGCCACGCATCCGCGCCGGCTCGAAGGCCGGAAACAGCCCGGCTGGAGCCTTCGCCGGCAGGTAGGTCGCACCGAGCAGCCCGAGCCGCACGTCCAGCGGGTCCTTCCCCGCCTTGTGCGCGAGCTCGTCGATGAACGACTGCACGACGAAGGCAATGCCATTGCTGCCGGGCGCCCGCAGCGCCCCGGTCGGCACGCCCGTGGGCATGAGGGAGGCGTGCAGCGCGAAGTTCGGCACCAGCCGCGCCGGGAACTCGTCGGGGCCCATGTTGGCCGAGTTGGCGAACTGCCCGTTCTTCCCGAACGACACGAAGTGATCGCGCCACGCCACGATCGTCCCCGCCGCGTCGACCGCGCCCTTCAGGTAGTGGTACCCCGCGGGCCGGTAGAAGTCGTGCGTCATGTCGTCTTCGCGCGTCCACAGCAGCTTCACCGGCACGCCGGCTTCTTTGGCGATCCACGCGGCCTCGACGGTGAAGTCGTTCGTGAGCCGGCGGCCGAAGCCGCCGCCGGTGCGCATCAGGTGAATCGTGATGGCGGACGGCTCGATCCCGAGCGTCTGGGCCAGCATCGGCAACGCGAAGCTCGGCGTCTGCGTCGGGGCCCACAACTCCAGCCTGCCGTTCGCGAACTCGGCCACGCAGTTCTGTGGCTCGAGCGGCGCGTGCCCGAAGAAGGGGTACGAGTAGGCCGCCTCCACGCCGCCGCCGGCCGCCTTCAGCGCGCCATCCACGTCGCCGTCCGTACGCATGGTCATCGCGGGCGCCGCCGCGCCGAGCTGGTCGGCCACCTTCGCGTACCCGGCGCTGCTCTCGTCCGCCGTGCTGCCCTCGGCCCAGGTCACCTTCAACTGGCGCCGCGCCGACTGCGCCTGCCAGAACGAGTCGGCCAGGATCGCCACGCCGGGCAGCAGCCCCTCGAGGTTCGTGCCGCCCTTCACCACGAACACCTGGCGGACACCTGGCAGCTTCCGGACCTCGTCGAGGTTCGCGCTGACCACGGCGCCGCCGAACACGGGGCACTTCTCGAACACGGCGTGCAACATGCCCGGGCGGGTGAAGTCGATGCTGAACACCGGCTGTCCGGTCACGATGGCGGGGTTGTCCACACCGGCCCTGGTCGTGCCGATGATCGTGAAGTCCTTCGGGTCCTTGAGCGTGACCGACGCCAGGTCTGGCGGCGGCACGGTGGCCATCGCCGACGCCAACTGGCCGTAGGTTGCCGTTCTTCCGCTCGGCCCGTGCGTCACGCGGCTCCGCGCCGCGCTGCACTCGGCCACCGGCACCTTCCACGTCTGCGCCGCAGCGGTCAGCAACATCTGCCGCCCCGCGGCGCCCACCTGCCGCAGCGGCTGCCAGTTCAGCGGCGTGGACAGGCTGCCGCCGGCGAGCTGGAAGCCGTACTTCGACTGATCCGCATCAGCCTGCGCGATCTTCACGGTGGCCCAGTCCGCGTCGAGCTCCTCGGCGATGAGCATCGGCAGCATCGTCTTCACGCCCTGGCCCGTCTCCGGGTTCTTGGCCAGCAGGGTGACCGTGCCGTCCGGGTCGATCCGGATGAACGCGGTCGTCTCGAACGTGCCCATCGGGAAGCCCTGCGCCTCCACGGGCCCAGCCGGCTGGACCCGCAGCGCCAGCATGACGCCGCCTCCGGCCAGCGCGCTGACCTTGAGGAACGATCGACGATCGAGAGCTGCAGCAGTTGATGTCACAACGCCTCCTGACACGTCACGATCGTCTTCAGCGCTGGACCGGGGCGCCCGGTCCGCTGACGGCCGAACCGGCCGCCTGGTGGATCGCCGCCCGGATCCGGAGGTAGGTACCGCACCGGCAGATGTTGCCGCTCATCTCCCGATCGATCGTGGCGTCGTCGGGAGCGGGATTCCTGGCCAGCAGCGAGGCCGCGCTCATGATCTGGCCGGCCTGGCAGTAGCCGCACTGCGGGACGTCGAGCTCCCGCCACGCGCGCTGCAACGGGTGTGAGCCGTCGTCAGACAGCCCCTCGATGGTGGTCACGCGGCCCTTCACGGCCGACACGGGCGTCTGGCACGCGCGGATGGCCCGGCCGTCGATCAGCACGGTGCAGGCGCCGCACTGGCCGACGCCGCAGCCGAACTTCGTGCCGGTCAGGCGGAGGCTGTCCCGGAGGACCCACAGCAGCGGCGTATCCGCCGCGACGTCAGCATCGAGGGATCGACCGTTCACGGTCAGGGTGTAGGCCACGAGAGGCTCCTCCCGGCCCGGACTGGATCGCAAAGCCGTCGGGCCGGCAAACGGTGTACTGGGCCATCCTCACAGATCGAGCGGGGGTTGTCCACTCGTGTAGGTGTCCCCCGTGCCTCGGGGATTCCACGTGCGCCGGCCACATGGGGGTCCCATCGCTGACGGGGCAGCTGCCCGCGGTTCCCCTGAGGGCCCTGGCTGCGGACAAGGGTACGGACCGACAACACGGGCCATCGCAGGCACCTTCGATCGCCAGGTCTGCTCTGGACACGGTTCGCCGCTCACTGCAGGCCTCCGCGGACGAACGAACGGGCAGGTACAATCCTGCGGAACCTCCCCATGAAACGACCTGAATGGACCCTCCCCGCCCTGATGCTCGCCGGCGGCGTCGGCGGCGTGACCATCGGCACCGCCTTCGGCGCGCGTTGGGACGACCCGGCGCTCGAGCTGCTGACGGTGCCCGTGCAGCTCATGGGCACGGTGTTCCTGGCGCTGCTCAAGGCGATCATGGTCCCGCTCATCGTCACCAGCGTGATCATGGCGCTCGGCAGCTTCGGCACCGCCGCCAACACGGCGCGGGTCGCCGGCCTGGCGGTCGCCTACTTCCTGATCACCACGTTCATGGCCGTGCTGACCGGGCTCGCGCTGGTGCTCGCGGTTCATCCCGGCCGGCCGTCCGCGGCCACGCTCGCTGCACCGCCCCCGCTGCCGGCCGAGCGCAGCGCGCTCCAGGCGATCGCCGAGGTCATCTCGGGGATGTTCCCGGCCAACCTGTTCAGCGCAGCCGGCGCCGACAACGTGCTCGGCCTGCTGGTCATCAGCCTGATCGTCGGCGCGGCCCTGGCCCGGATGGGCGACCGCGCCGCCCCGCTGACGGGGGCGATCGGCGCGGCCAACGAGGCGCTGTTCACCGTCGTGCGGTGGATCGTCCTGCTGGCGCCGCTCGGCATCCTCGGTCTCGTGGCCGACCGGCTGGGACGCGCGGGAGGCGGCGCGGCTGCGTGGGAGGAGGTGCAGCGGCTCGGGATGTACGCGGTCACGGTGGTCGCAGGCCTTGCGATCCACGCGATGGTCACGCTGCCGCTGCTGCTCCGCACACTCGCCCGGCGCAACCCGTTCCGCTACGCGGCGGGCATGTCCGAGGCGCTGGTCACCGCGCTGGGCACGGCCTCCTCGGCCGCGACGATGGGCGTCACGCTGCGTTGCGCCGTCGAGCGGAACCAGGTCTCGGCCCGCGCGGCGGACTTCGTGATTCCGATCGGGACGACCATCAACATGGACGGCACGGCGCTCTACGAAGCCGTGGCGGTGGTCTTCATCGCGCAGTCGCTGGGGATCGATCTGACCGGCGTCCAACTGGTCGTGGTGGCGCTCACGGCCACGCTCGCGGCGATCGGCGCCGCGGCCATCCCCGAAGCCGGCCTCATCACGATGGTGCTGGTGCTCACGGCCGTCGGCCTGCCCGCCGAGGGCGTGGGGCTGCTGCTCGTGATCGACTGGATCCTCGATCGCTTCCGCACGTCGGTGAACGTCTGGGGCGACGCCGTCGGCGCCGCCATCGTCGACCGCCACCTCCCGCCGGCCGAGCGCCCGGCGCGCGGTTAGGGCCCTTAGGGCCCTGGCCGGAACAAGGTTGCCATCTCGGCCGACGATGCATCCCGCCTCGCGGCGTTGCTCGTCGGTCACAGGCACCCGGCCTGCTCCCTCCTCGCGCCTGGCGATCCGGGCGCCTCGCCGCCCGAGAGTCGGCAACCCTATTCCGGCCAGGGCCCTTGGCGCGGTGCCCGGAGCCGCTCGGCGGGAATGCCGATGGCCGCCGCGATCGCGCGCAGATGTGCCTGAAGCCGCTGCTGGTTCGCGGGCCCGAAGCGCACGAGCTGCTTCCCGGCCGGGCTGAGCTGCTGCAGGTCCTCACGCACGAAGCGGTATTCGGTGCCCCCCTCCGGCTCGACGGCAATCGCCCCTTCGGGGACGGGCGTGGCCAGCAGGCGCGCAATCGCCCGCTCGAGCGTCCGGTCGAACGACGGTTCCGGGTAGCCCAGGTCGGCGTACGCCTCCTCGATCAGCGGCTTCAGCGTGAGGTAGACGCGCGCGGCCCCGGCGGGATCGATCGAGGTCGCCACGTCGGTGAGAACGGTGTAGCGCTGGAAGCTGCGCGGGTCGATCGTCAATGTTCCAGCCCGCTCCGCCACCTGGAAGGGGCCCACCGGCCGCAGGCGCTGCAGGTGAGGGGCCGGACTCTCGCCGTCGGCCACGTTGGCCACAACGGCCGCGAAGCCCCGGATGATGTTGTCGGTCGCGAACCAGGTCGTGAGCCTGGGGTGCTGCGAGAACATCGCGATGAGCCGGCGCACGAGGTCGTCGCTCACGTCGAGCCCGGGCAGCTCCGCGACCAGCGGCTCGATGCCGGCCTCTGCCGGAGCCGGCTCGATCAGCTCCGGTTCGGGCACACCGGCCACGTCCGAAGGCCCGGTCGATCCGTCCCGCAGCAGGTACCAGGCGAGCAGGCCACCGAGCGCCACCACGACCAGGGCCGCGCCGATCCACAGACCGGTGCGTTGCGGAGGGTCTGGCGGCAGCAGATCCACGCCACCAGGTTCGTCGTCGAGCTCCAGATCGAAGTCGTGACCATCTGCCATGGGTACGAGCCTACTCCTCTCGGGCCCGTGAGGCGAGCGTGACGCCCGATTCCGGTCCGGGCCGCCGTAGTGTACGCTCGTTCCCGGCACCGAACCCCGTCAGTCGCCCGCCGAACCGGAGCGTATGGGCTGTTGCACGGCGGACTCGGATTCTGAAGGAGAGCACATGAGACACGTTGCAGCGGCACTGACAGTGGCTGGCGCCCTGGCGTACGGACCGGCCTGGATCTCCACCGAAGCCAGGCAGGCGGCGGCACCGGCCGGACCGGTGAAGATCGAGCTGACGGAGGGTAAGGCCCGGTACAAGGTCGGCGAGCGCCTGGTCGGCGTGGACTTCGGCAACGATGCGGTGGGCACGACCGAGGCGGTCACCGGCACGATCGTGCTGAAGGCCGACGGATCGATCGACGCCAGCCAGTCGAAGATCACCGTGGACATGCGGACGCTCAAGAGCGACCAGGCGCTCCGCGATCTGTTCCTGCAGTCGAGCGTGCTCGAGACGAAGCAGTACCCGACCCTGGAGTTCGTGCCGACAACGGCGGCCGGCCTGCCCTTCCCGCTGCCCATGGGCACGCCGGTCCCGAAGACGACGATCATCATGCCGCAGGCGGCCGGCTTCAAGCTCACCGGCAACATGACGTTCCACGGCGTCACGAAGCCGGTGACGTGGAACGTCGTGTCCACCATCAGCGCGGACGCAGTGGCCGGGCGGGCGACGACCGAGATCACCTTCGAGACCTTCGGGCTGACGAAGCCGAAGGTGCCGCTGCTGGCGAGCGCCGAAGACACGATCCGGCTCGAGCTGGAGTTCAAGGCCTCCCGCTCGTCGATGTAGGCGGTGCCGCCTGCCTCCAGCTTCCCTGAGGGCCCTGGCGGGAATAAGGTTGCCGACTCTCGGCCGGCGAGGCGCCCGGATCGCCAGGCGCGAGGAGGGAGCAGGCCGGGTGCCTGTGACCGACGAGCAACGCCGCGAGGCGGGATGCATCGTCGGCCGAGATGGCAACCTTGTTCCCGCCAGGGCCCTACGCGTCACTCCCGGGAAGCTGGAGGAGGTATTCCCCGTAGGCCGTGCCCTTCATGCGCCGGCCGAGTTCGCGGACCTGTTCGGCGTCGATGAACCCCTTCCGGTAGGCGATCTCCTCCACGCACGCGATCATCAGGCCCTGGCGCTCTTCGATGCTCTGCACGAAGTTCGAGGCGTGCAGCAGTGCGCCGAACGTGCCCGTGTCGAGCCAGGCGATGCCGCGGCCCAGGCGCTCGACGTGCAGGCGGCCCTGGGCCAGGTAGGCGCGGTTCACGTCCGTGATCTCGTACTCGCCACGCGCGGAGGGCGCCAGCCCGGCGGCGATCTCCACCACATCGTTGTCGTAGAAGTACAGGCCGGTGACGGCGAACGGCGACTTCGGCGCCGCCGGCTTCTCCTCGATGCTCACCGCGCGCCCCGCCCTGTCGAACTCCACCACGCCGTACCGTTGCGGGTCCCGGACCGCGTACCCGAACACCGTGGCGCCCGCGTCGCGGGCCGCGGCCCGCTCCAGGTACTCCGGGAGACCGTGCCCGTAGAAGATGTTGTCGCCCAGGGCGAGCGCGACCGGCGAGCGTCCGATGAACGCGCGCCCGATCGTGAACGCCTGCGCCAGCCCCTCGGGCCGCGGCTGCCCGGCATAGGTGATGTCGAGGCCGAGCGCACTGCCGTCGCCCAGCAGGCGCCGGAAGACGTCGAGATCGTCCGGCGTGGTGATGACCAGCACCTCCCGGATCCCCGCCAGCATCAGCGTGGACAGCGGGTAGTAGATCATCGGCTTGTTGTAGATCGGGACGAGCTGCTTGGACACCGCGCGCGTCACCGGGTGCAGGCGCGTGCCGGAGCCCCCTGCCAGGATGATCCCCTTCCTCACCAGCCGTCTCCCGGAATCAGGCGAGCGCCACGTCCGGCTGGCCCGGACCGGAGCGGCTGGTCCGGCTCCCGTAGTTGCGCTCGTAGTACTCCTGGTAGCTGCCGGACTTCACGCGCTCGACCCACGCCGTGTTCGCGCGGTACCACTCGATGGTGGCGGCCAGCCCCTCCTCGATCGAGTGCACGGCCCGCCACCCCAGCTCCGTGCGCAGGCGGTCGCTCGCAATCGCGTACCGGCGGTCGTGGCCGGGGCGATCCGTCACGTACCGGATCAACGCCTCGTCGGCGCCGAGCCGCGCGATGATCCGGCGCACCAGGTCGATGTTCGCCACCGGCTGATCCGCGGAGACGTTGTAGATCGCTCCCGCCCGCCCGCCGGCCAGCACGGCCCGGATGGCGCGGCAGTGATCGTCGACGTGGACCCAGTCGCGCACCTGCCGGCCATCGCCGTACACGGGCAGCGGGCGGCCGTCCAGCGCGTTGGCGATCATCAGCGGGACGAGCTTCTCCGGGAACTGGTACGGCCCGTAGGTGTTGGCACCCCGCGTCACCACGACGTCGAGGCCGAACGTCATGACGTAGGACAGCGCCAGCAGATCCGACGCCGCCTTCGACGCCGAATACGGACTGCTCGGGTGGAGCGGGCTCGACTCGTCCGCGCGGCCGGGCGGCTCGATGCTGCCGTAGACCTCGTCGGTGGACACGTGGACGAAGCGCCCTTTCCTGCGTGCCCGTATCGCTTCCAGCAGGACGAAGGTGCCCCGCACGTTGGTGTCGATCGACGCGGCCGGCGACAGGATGCTGCGATCGACGTGGCTCTCGGCCGCGAAGTGGACCACCGCATCCGGATCGAACGCATCGAGGGCGCGCGTCACCGCGGGCGCGTCGCAGATGTCCTCGCGCAGGAGACGATAGCGCGGATCCTGCTGGATCGACGCCAGGTTCTCCAGGTTGCCCGCGTAGGTCAGCTTGTCGAGATTCAGCACCTCGACGTCGCTGCCGTCCGCGAGCAGTTGCCGGATGAACGCCGACCCGATGAAGCCGGCGCCGCCGGTGACGGCAATCTTCACTTGTGCTGAATGGTCCAGTCGTAGCCGATACGGGGATCGTCGTAGGCCAGGCGCCCCTCGTCATCGGGATTGTAGAACCGGTTCGTCACGTAGACGAGGCCCGCGGTCCCCTCGCCAATCACCTTGTAGCCGTGCCCGACGCCGGGCGGCACCAGGATCCGCCAGGGGCGCATGACGCCCACGTAGCACGTGTTCTTCCGCCCGAAGGTCGGCGACTCGACGCGCAGGTCGACGAGCGCCACCTGGAACATGCCGCTGGAGGGCACCCAGCAGTCCGCCTGCTCACGGTGGTAGTGAAAGGCCTTGATCGTGCCCGGGTAGCTGAACGCGCCGGAGACCTGCGTCGTCCCGGGCGGAAACCGCGCCACGAGCCCCTGGCCGAACCGGGCGACCTCGAAGAAGCAGCCGCGATCGTCGGGCCACACGGCCAGCGGCTCGATCTCGACACCCGCGATCAGCCCCTCGGCGTCTGTCGTGGCGATCACGCGGCCGATCCCCGGCTCGCACGACGGAACCGCAAGGCGGACGGGCTCGGTGGCCAGCAGCGAGATCGAATCGGGCGGGGCATCCATGACGGCGTCCCGATAGCATAGTCCAGCGGGCGGGCCTCGTGACTCGTCCCTGGCCCTCGCCGGACGGCGCCGCGGCGTGTCGCAGCGGGGGCTGGCTGGCGTACGATGGCGGCGTGGGCGACTCTTTCACGGTCACCTGTCCCTGCTGCGGCGAAGAGGTCGAGATCTACATCGAAACCGACGTCCGTGGCACGTTCATCCAGGACTGCGAGGTCTGCTGCCGCCCCTGGCAGGTGCGGGTGACCGGCGCCGGCGCCGATCGCCAGGTGGACGTCGCTCCTGCCGACGAGTGAAGGGCATCACGACTAAGGGCCCTGGCCGGAATAAGGTTGCCATCTCGGCCGACGATGCATCCCGCCTCGCGGCGTTGCTCGTCGGTCACAGGCACCCGGCCTGCTCCC
>VFZH01000109.1 GCA_016871255.1 Acidimicrobiia bacterium
GGAATAAGGTTGCCATCTCGGCCGACGATGCATCCCGCCTCGCGGCGTTGCTCGTCGGTCACAGGCACCCGGCCTGCTCCCTCCTCGCGCCTGGCGATCCGGGCGCCTCGCCGCCCGAGAGTCGGCAACCTTACTCCGGCCAGGGCCCTAAGGGCGCAGGGCGCGCGGCTCTCGGCTCACGGATCAGCGAAGCGGGCGGCGATCGGGAACCGCCGGCCCACGCCGAACGCCTTCGACGAGATCTTCAGGCCCGGCGCCGCCTGCCGGCGTTTGTACTCGCTCAGGTTGATGCGCCGCACCATCGCGTCCACCGTCCCGCGATCGATCCCCTGCGCCGCAATCGCCGCGGCGTCGAGCCCCTGCTCGACGTAGCCTTCGATGATCCGGTCGAGCACCTCGTAGGACGGCAGCGTGTCCTGATCCGTCTGGTCCGGCTTCAGCTCCGCGCTGGGTGCCTTGGTCAGCGTGGACTCCGGAATGACCGGGCGCGACCGGTTGATGTACCGGGCCAGCCGGTAGACCAGCGTCTTGGGCACGTCGCTGATCACCGCCAGCCCCCCGCACATGTCGCCGTACAGAGTGCAGTACCCCACGGCCAGCTCCGACTTGTTGCCGGTGGTCAACAGCATGGAGCCGTACGTGTTGGAATGCGCCATCAGCAGCGCACCCCTGACGCGTGCCTGCAGGTTCTGCTCCGTGAGCCCGTCCGGACTGGCATCGGCAGCCGCCCGCATCGGCCCGAGCGCATCCAGGTACGCCTGCACCACGCCATCGATCGGCAGGAGCAGAGACGGGATGCCGAGATGCTCCGCCAGCGCGCGCGCATCCTCGACGCTGTGGCGCGAGGAATACCGTGACGGCATCAGCACGCCGGTCACCTGGCCGGGGCCGAGCGCCTCGGCTGCCAGGCAGGCGGTAACCGCCGAGTCGATGCCGCCGGACAAGCCGAGCACCGCGGTGCGGAAGCCGCACTTCCCCACGTAGTCGCGCACGCCCAGCACGAGGGCCTGGTGTGCCATGGCCTCCTCGCCATCGGCAACGGGACGCAGCACCCGGTCCGGCGATGGCGCCCCGGACTCCGTGGGCACGTCGATGAGGACGAAGTCCTCGACGAACGCCCCGGCACGGACGACCTCGGACCCGTCGGGCGCGATGCCGACCGAATGGCCGTCGAACACCAGCTCGTCGTTCCCGCCGACCTGGTTCACGTAGAAGAAATAGCGCTGGTGAGTCCTGGCCCCCTGGCGTACCAGGTCGCGCCGGAGCGCCGCCTTGCGGAGCTCGAAAGGGCTCGACGACACGTTGATCAGGACGTGGGGATCCGCCGCCGCCAGCTCGGCCACCGGATCCCGCCGGTACCGGGGGCGCGCCCAGAACTCCCGCGGATTCCAGAGGTCCTCGCAGATCGTGACCCCCAGCCGCCAGCCCCGGTACTCGATGGGCGACACCGCCGCCGCGGGCTCGAAGTACCGGTCCTCGTCGAACACGTCGTAGGTCGGCAGGAGGCTCTTGTACCGGCGCTCCGCGACGCGGCCGGCGGTGCACAGCGCCACGGCATTGAACAGCGGGCGGCCGCCCGGCGCCGGATTCCGGTCAACGAAGCCGATCAGGATGCCGAGCGTGCCGGTGGACAGGGCCGCAACCCGATCGAGCAGGGCCAGGTTGCGATCGACGAAGCCGGACTGCGTCAGCAGATCCCGCGGCGGGTAGCCGGTCGTGGCCAGCTCACTGAACACCACCAGGTCCGCGTGCGCGGCGGCCGCGCGCGCGACCGCGTCACGCATCCGCCGGAAGTTCTCCTCGAACGCGCCAACGGTGAAGTCGAGCTGGGCGAGCGCCAGGCGCATGGATGAGCGGCTTTCGATCCTGCACGGAAGCATACCCTTCCGGCCGGCGAATCGCCTTGAGACGTCCTGCCGAGGAGCGTAGACTCCGTGCTCATGGAGGTGCGTGATGGCGGAACCTGCGAAATGTGCCCATCCGGCGTGCTCGTGCACCGTCCAGCCCGGAGGGCGCTTCGGGAAGTACTGCAGCGACCACTGCAGGCAGGCCGGCGATCGGATCGTCCTGCACTGCGAATGCCAGCACCCTGAGTGCCGCTGAGGCGGCTCCGGCCTCGCGGACGCCGCGCTACCGGACGGAACCGCGGGGCCGGCTCGTTCTGCCCTCGAGGTCCTCGACGACCAGGTCCAGGCGCAACCCCAGGACCGCCAGGGCCGCGTCAAGCTGCTCCAGCCGGGATGCGTGTGTCAGGTCGAGGAGCCGGTCCACCTGGGGCCGATGCCAGCCCAGCCGTCTGGCCAGCTCGACCCGCGTGAGCCCAAGGCGCCACATCTCCCTGTAGACGTGGAGCTTGGCCTCCACCAGCGGCGGCACGCGCACGCGGAGCGCCCGGCCGCGATCGGAGGGCTCGGGAATGGGTCTGCGGGTCCGGATGCGGACGCCGAGCGCCTCCAGCAGTGCCGCGCGGGCGCGGGCCAGCGCGTCGTCGTCGTACTCACCCACACCGCTCGCACCGGTCACGTCCGGGCAGGTGGCGACGACGCGGCCGTCGAGGTCCCGTTCCAGCACGACCGGATACTCCAGCACGGTCCGGAGCATGCCACATGAGTGTTGCATCTCGCAACACAAGTGTGTCGTCACGCCGCCCGGGCCAGCGGGACGGACTGGATTTCCCGCCGGATGCCGCCGGCCGCGCGCTACAATGACCCGTTCGCCGGATTCGTCCTCGTCCTCTCTTTCCACTTCCGGAGCACCGATGCTGACACGTCCTACGGCTTCCGGCCTCTTCCGCATTGCCCTCGCCGTCGCGTCGATCGCCGCCCTCGGCGTGGCCATCGACGCGCAGGGACCGCGGCGCGTGCCGATGGGCGACTGGCCGGAGCTGCGCGGCCCCACGCGCGACGGCCGGTCGCCGGAGACCGGGCTGCCCGAGCGCTGGGCGCTGAACGGGGAGAACTTCCTGTGGCGCGCGCCGTACGGGGGCCGCTCCACGCCGCTGGTCGCGGGCAACCGGGTGTTCGTGCAGAACCCGAAGGGGCACGGCGAGGACCTGCAGGAGCGCGTGATGGCGCTCGACGCGGACACGGGCAAGGTGCTGTGGGAGTACACCTTCTCCAACTTCCAGAGCGACGTGCCCCCGCACCGGCTCGCGTGGGCCACGCCGGCGGTGGACCCGGACACGGGCAACGTCTACGCGTTCGGCAGCGGCGGCATGATGCTGGCGCTGTCACGCGACGGGAAGCTGCTGTGGCACCGTTCGATCGGCGAGGAGTTCGCGGCGTTCACGACGCACGGCGGCCGGACGCCCTCACCGCTCATCGACGGCGACCTGGTGATCGTCAGCCACGCGCTCTCGAACTGGGGCGAGTTCGGCAACCGTCAGCACCGCTTCGTCGCCATGGACAAGCGCACGGGCGACGTCAGGTACGTGGCGAGTCCGGGCGGCCGGCCGTACGACACGGCGTACGCGCCTCCCCTCATCACGACGATCGGCGGCACCCGCCTCCTGATCCAGGGCCTGGGTGACGGCGGCGTGTACGCGATCAAGCCGCAGACCGGCGAACGCGTGTGGGGCTTCGTCGCGGCCAAACGCGGCATCAACACAGGCGTCGTCGCACAGGACAACAAGGTCTTCGTCTCGCACGGCGACGAGAACGTCGACCAGCCGACGCTCGGCATGGTCGCGGCGCTCGACGGGTCCGCCACGGGAGACATCGCCGCGCCCATCTGGGCCAACAAGGGCATCGAGTTCCTCTTCTCCTCGCCGGTCGTGGACGGCAGCACGCTGTACATCCTCGACACGGGCGCGAAGCTCTTCGCCTTCGACACCGGAACCGGCAAGGAGCTCTGGGAGAAGCCGATCGCGATCTCCGGGCAGCAGGCTTCGCTCGTCCTGGCCGACGGCAAGCTGTACGTCGGCACGTCGAACGGCAAGTTCTTCATCATCCGGCCCAGCCGGACCGGTGCCGAAGTCCTGAGCGAGGTCACGCTCCCGGACAGCACCAACAGCTGCTGCTCCTCCGAAGGGGTCCCGGAGCAGGTGCTGGCGGGCGCGGCCGTGTCACGCGGACGGGTCTTCTTCCAGTCCGTGGACGCGATCTACGCGATCGGGCCGAAGGCCGCGAAGACGCCGAGCGGCTACGCGGTGGACGAGGCGGCGGTCACCGGCCAGGGCGAGCCGGCCTGGGTGCAGGTGGTCCCGACCGAGCTGATGCTGCGCCCCGGCGAGTCGGCCACGCTCCGCGCCAGGCTGTTCGACGCGCGCGGCCGCTACCTCCGGGACGCCACGGACGTGTCCTGGAGCCTCGAGGGGCTGCAGGGCACGATCGCGAACGGCACGCTGACGATCGCCGGCGCGCAGATCGATCAGGCGGGTCTGATCAAGGCGACGGCGGGATCGCTCAGCGGCCACGCCCGCGCCCGGGTCTCCCGCGCCCTGCCCTGGACCGAGACGTTCGCCGGCTACGACGAGGGCGCCACGCCGCCGGGCTGGACCAGCATGGGCGCCGGCCAGTTCGCCGTCGCCACGCTCGACGGCCAGAAGGCGCTGCAGAAGAAGCCGGTCAACACGCTGTTCAAGCGGATCCGGGCCTTCTACGGCCCCACGACGCTGTCGAACTACACCGTGCAGGCCGACATCCAGGCGCCCACGCGGCGGCGGCAGCAGGGTGACGTCGGCATCACCGCCCAGACCTACTCGCTCGTCCTGTACGGCACGCACCAGAAGCTGAAGCTCGAATCGTGGGAGCCGGAAACCGAGCGGACGGTGACGACGGACTTCGACTGGCCGGCCGACACGTGGCAGACGCTGAAGCTGCGGGTCGAGAACCTGCCGGACGGCCAGGTGAAGATCCAGGGCAAGGCGTGGCGGACCGGCACGCCGGAGCCCGGCCCGTGGACGATCGAGAAGGTCGATCCGATCGGCAATCGCGAGGGCGCGCCAGGGTTCTTCATCGACGCGGAGTTCGGCGCCTTCATCGACAACCTCCAGGTGACGCCCAACGGCGGCGCGGCCGGAAAGTGAGTGTCCTCATCATGCACACGCGTTCTCTCGTGATCGCCCTCTCGTTCGCGCTCGGCGCGGCCACCTTCACGTCTCCAGGCCTCCAGGCGTCCGATCCGGGCACCGGCGACTGGCCGATGTGGGGCGGGACACCGGACCGCAACATGGTGTCGAACATGAAGGGGATACCCACCGAGTGGGACTCGCGAACCGGCAAGAACATCAAGTGGACCGCCGACCTGGGCTCACAGAGCTACGGGAACGCGGTCGTGGCCGAGGGTGTCGTGCTCGTCGGCACCAACAACGAGGCGCCGCGCGACCCGAAGCAGAGCGGGGACCGGGGCGTCCTGATGGCGTTCGCCGTGGAGACGGGTGCGTTCCTCTGGCAGCACACGCACCCCAAGCTCGAGTCCGGGCGCGCCAACGACTGGCCGTTCCAGGGCATCGCCTCCTCGCCGCTCATCGAGAACGGGCGCGTCTATTACGTGAGCAACCGGGCGGTGGTGTACTGCCTCGACCTCAAGGGGTTTGCCAACGGCAACGATGGACCGGTGACGGACGAGGCGCTGACCGGCCCGCACGACCCGGACGTGATCTGGTCGTTCGACATGATGGAGGAGGTCGGCGCCTACCCGCACAACCTCGCCAACTCGTCGCCGGTCGCCTGGGGGGACCTGATCTACCTCAGCACCTCGAACGGCCAGGACGAGAGCCACGTGAACGTGCCGTCGCCGCGGGCGCCGTCCGTCATCGCCCTGAACAAGACCAACGGCGAGCTGACGTGGGAGGACAACTCGGTCGAGGGAAACATCCTCCACGGCCAGTGGTCCACGCCGACGGTCGGCACGATCGGCGGGGTCGACCAGGTGATCAGCGCTCAGGGCGACGGCTGGGTGCGCGGGTACGAGGCGCTCACCGGCAAGAAGCTCTGGGAGTTCGACACCAACCCCAAGGACTCGGTCTGGCCCAAGACCCGGAACGAGATCATCGCCACGCCGGTGATCTACAAGGACCGGGTGTACATCGCGAACGGGCAGGACCCGGAGCACGGAGAAGGCCTTGGCCACTTCTACGCCATCGATGCGACCAAGCGCGGCGACATCACCCAGTCCGGCCTGATCTTCCACTTCGACGACATCCGGCGCTCGATCTCGACGGCAGCCATCTACAACGACCTGGTGTTCCTCTCGGACTTCAGCGGGTTCCTCCACTGCATCGATGCGAACACCGGCGAGGAGTACTGGGTGTACGACGCCTTCTCGGCGGTCTGGGCGTCGCCGATAGTCATCAACGGCTACGTGTACCTGGGCGACGAGGACGGGGACGTCGTCGTGCTGGAGGCGAGCAAGGAGACGACGAAGTGCGAGGACCCGGGTGCCGAGAAGCCGTGCGGCAAGCTCGTGTTCGAAACGAACATGGGCAATTCGGTGTACGCCACGCCGACACCCGCGCAGGGGATGCTCTTCTTCAACAACCGCAACAAGCTGTTCGCGCTGCAGGAAGGCGCGATGCTCAAGACACCGTAGGGCGCGTGGGGCGAGCGGGGCGAGCGGGAAGGAGCGATGGCTGACGATCCGCGGATGTTGAAGATGGCCGAGACGGGGACCGCCGTGGTCGATCAGACCGAGGTGGGCAGCTACTTCGTTGCCAATTACCCGCCGTTTTCCGTCTGGACACCGGACGCGGTCGCCGCCAAGGCGCTGCCGGCGCTCGGACGGGCGCCGACGCCGGGTGTTCCGCTCGGCCTGTACCTGCACATCCCGTTCTGCCGGAAGCGCTGTCACTTCTGCTACTTCCGCGTCTACACGGACAAGAACTCGCAGGACGTCGTGCACTACCTCGACGTCCTGGCCCGGGAATGGGAGCGCTACCTCGAGTACCCGGCCATCGCCGGCCGCCCGCTCGACTTCGTGTACTTCGGCGGCGGCACGCCGTCGTTCCTCTCGACCTCGCAGCTCGAGGGGCTGGTCACGCGGCTGACCGCCTCCACGCCGTGGGACCAGGCCGAGGAGATCACGTTCGAGTGCGAGCCGGGCACGCTGACCGAGATGAAGCTGGGGGTCATCCGCCGCCTCGGCGTCACGCGCCTCAGCCTGGGTGTCGAGAACTTCGACGACCACGTGCTCGAGCTGAACGGCCGCGCGCACCGCTCCGGTGAGATCGACCGCGCGTACCGGTTCGCCCGCTCGCTCGACTTCCCGCAGGTCAACATCGACCTGATCGCGGGGATGCTCGGCGAAACCGAGGAAGGCTGGCACCGCTCGGTGCGGAAGACGCTGGAGATGGAGCCGGACTCGGTGACTGTCTACCAGATGGAACTGCCCTACAACACGACGATCAGCCGCGACCTGATCAACGGCACGCACCGGTTCGAAGACGCCGTCGCCAGCTGGGCCACGAAGCGCCGGTGGGTCGAAGAGGCGTTCGAGACGCTCGAACGCGCGGGCTACCACGTGGGCAGCGCCTACACGGCGGTCAAGGATCCCGCCCGGACGAAGTTCATCTACCGCGACCGGCTGTGGCAGGGCGCCGACATGGCCGCGCTCGGCGTCGCCTCCTTCGGCCACGTGAACGGGGTCCACATGCAGAATTTCGACACGTGGGAAACCTACACGGCCGCCATCGAACGGGGCGAGCTGCCGCTCAGCCGCGCGTACCGGCCGACGGACGAGGAACGACTCATCCGCGAGCTGGTCCTCCAGCTCAAGCTGGGCCGGATCCGTCCGTCGTACTTCCAGGAGAAATACGGCGTCGACATCCTCGACCGGTTCCGCGGCGCCCTCGACGCCCTCAGGAGCGATGGCTGGCTGAGCGTCCTCAGCGAGGCCGAGGTGGCCCTCACCCGCGGCGGCCTCCTCCGCGTGGACACACTGCTCCCGCGCTTCTTCCTGCCGGAGCACGCGGGCATCCGCTACACCTAGTCCGCTGGAGTCGAGGTGGGAGCCAACGAGGCCATCGGGTGAAGACCAGGACGACCGTCGCCCGGAAGGCGGCGCCGCAGGCTGCCAGGCGGACGCCGTCGGGCGCACGCCGCACGAAGCTGTCGGAGAACGGCGTGCTGTTCCCGCTCGACCTCGCCTACTCGCAGGCTGGCGTGCCTCAGCCCGGGGTCCGGGAAGTGTCGCCGAAGGACATCCCGTTCCCCTACCGGTCGCTGCTGGTGCACGAGAACGACATGACGCTGACCCTGGAGCGCCACTTCGGCGGCCCGGTGATGCTCCGCACGCTCTCGACCACGCTGAACGGCAAGTGGTATCTGCGGCGCGTCCTGCTGGTGCAGCAGTACTCCGGCCGTCCGGTCGAGATGGGCGCGATCCGGCTGCGGCTCGATGTCTTCTCCCCCAGCATCCGCAACCAGATCCTGCGCAACATCGTGCCGATCGGCCGACTGCTGCGCGACAGCGGCGTGGACTTCAAGAGCCAGCCGCGCGCCTTCCTCGCCGTGGACCCGAACCCCGAGATGATGGGTGTCTTCTGGATGCGCGAGCCACGCACCCTCTACGGCCGGCAGACGGAGTTCTTCGAAGGCGGCCAGAAGATCGGCGACATCGTCGAGATCCTGCCGCTGGTCTAGCCTCTTGCCGCAACCCGATCTGGCATGATCGCGTCACACACGATGATGGAGCCGCCGCTCGACCAGGGGCGGCCGGCCGGGGGCCGGCCGTGATCGGCGAGTACCGCCACGCCCGGCGGGTCAACTTCTACGAGACCGACGCCGCCGGGATCGTGCACTTCAGCTGGTACCCCCGCTACATGGAGGAGGCCGAACACGCCTTGTGGCGCTCGGTCGGCCTGACGATCCACGAACGAGGCGGCGAGATCGGCTGGCCCCGCGTGGCGCTCGCGTTCGACTACCACGCGCCGCTGCGGTTCGAGGACGAGTTCGAGGCCGTGATCCGAATCGCGGACATCGGCCGGACGTCGATCCGCTACACCTGCGACATCGTGCGCGGCGGGGAGCGGATCGCCAGCGGCTCGATGACAATCGTGTGCGTCGAGCGAAGGCCGGGACAGACGGTCCGGGCCGTCGAGATCCCGTCCGAGGTCGCGGCGTGCTTCCAGGCGGCGGAGCCGGCATGACGCCGGCCGGTGTGGACCGTGCGGCGATGGATCGCCAGGACCCGTCCGCCCTCGCCGAACTCCAGGCGCGGAAGCTGTCGGCGCTCGTGGCGCTGGTGCAGGCGAAGAGCCCCTTCTACCAGGCCAGACTCGCTGCTGCAGGTATCGGGCCGGCGACGCCGCTTCGGTTTCCGGACGATCTCCCCCGCCTGCCCTTCACCACCAAGGCGGATCTGGTGGCCGACCAGGACAGGTGCCCGCCCTGGGGCTCCGTGATCACCGAACCGCTCGCGCGCTACACACGCTACAACCACACCTCCGGCACGACCGGACACCCGCTCCGCTGGATCGACACGGCCGAGAGCTGGGCGTGGGCGGTCCGCTGCTGGGTGGCCGTGTACGAGGCGGCACGCGTGACCGCCGCCGACCGGGTGTTCTTCGCCTTCTCGTTCGGGCCGTTCTTCGGATTCTGGACGGCGTACGACGCGGCAGCGCGGATCGGCGCCCATTCGGTGCCGGCAGGCGGCATGTCGAGCGAACAGCGGCTGGCGCTCGTCGATGCGGTCCGCCCCACGGCCGTCTGCTGCACGCCGACCTACGCCCTGCGGCTAGCCGAGGTCGCCGCCGGGCTGCACGGCGAGGGGTGGCTTGGCTCGCGCGGCGTGCGGGTGCTGATCGTCGCAGGCGAGCCGGGCGGCAGCATCCCGGCCACACGCGAGCGGATCGAGCGCGCCTGGAACGCCAGGGTGATCGACCACCACGGGCTCACGGAAGTCGGGCCGGTGAGCTACGAGTGCTGGGAGGCGCCAGGGTTCCTGCACCTGAACGAGGCGGAGTTCCTCTGCGAAGTGCTGGATCCCGAGACGGCCGCGCCCGTACCCGACGGCTCGGCCGGCGAGCTCGTCATCACGAACCTCGGGCGCGGGGCCAGCCCGGTGCTGCGGTACCGCACCGGTGACATCGTGGTCCGTGACAGCACGCCGTGTCCCTGCGGGCGATCGTTCCGGCGCCTCGCCGGCGGCATCCGGTCCCGCGTGGACGACATGGTCGCGATCCGCGGCGTCAACGTGTACCCGGCCGCCGTCGAAGCGGTCGTCCGCCGGTTCGACGAGGTGCAGGAGTTCCGGGCCACGGTATCGTCGTCGGGCACGCTAGGGTCGCTCGCCGTGGACATCGAGATCGCGGAGGGCGCCACCCGGCCCGGCGAGGTGGCGGACCGCGTCTCCCGGGCGCTGAGTGCCGCGATCGGGCTGCAGGTGGCCGTGACCCCGGTCCAACCAGGTTCGCTGCCCCGCTTCGAGATGAAGGCCAGACGCTTCGTGCGTCGCGACGGGTAGGCTTGGCGACCGCGCGTCGACGCGCTCGCAGCGGCCAGCCTCCGCCTCCGTTGAAGCGTCGGCGGACCGCCGCAGCCTTGGCGAAGGCGGTCACCTGGCCGGGTTCGAGGATCGGAGATCAGACGAATGTCCAGCGTTGATGTGGTGGTCATCGGAGGGGGGCCGGCAGGCTCGACGGCGGCAACCCTGCTCGCCCAGCAGGGGATCCGCGTCGAGCTGTTCGAGCGCGAGCGCTTTCCCCGCTTTCATATCGGCGAATCGCTGATTCCCGAAACCTACTGGGTGCTGAAGCGGCTGAACATGCTGCCGAAAATGCAGCAGAGCCACTTCGTCAAGAAGTACAGCGTGCAGTTCGTCAACGCCCGCGGCAAGGAGTCGGCGCCGTTCTACTTCCACGACAACAAGCCGCACGAGTGCTCCCAGACCTGGCAGGTCGTCCGCAGCGAGTTCGACACCATGATGCTGAACAACGCGCGCGAACATGGCGTGACGGTCCACGAGGGCACCCGCGTCCACGACGTGCTGTTCGACGGAGCCCGCGCCGTGGGCGTGACGGTCCGGGCCGGGGACGGCGCCTTCCGCGACGTGCGCGCGAAGGTGGTCGTCGACGCCAGCGGCCAGAACGGGCTGATCTCGAACCGCCTGCAGCTCCGCGTCTGGGATCCGGTGCTGAACAAGGGCGCCATCTGGACGTATTGGGAGGGGGCCTACCGCGACGAGGGCCGGGACGAAGGCGCCACCATCGTGCTGCAGACGCCGGACAGGAAGGGCTGGTTCTGGTACATCCCGCAGCACGACGACATCGTGAGCGTCGGCGTCGTCGCCCCCTTCGACCACCTGTTCAAGGGCCGAGGCCCGTTCGAGCAGACCTACGAAGAGGAGGTGGCCCGCTGTCCCGCCGTCCGCGATCGCGTCGCGAACGCGCGTCGCGCCACGGGGTACTTCGCCACGAAGGACTACTCGTACCGCGCGAAGGAAGTCGCCGGCGACGGCTGGGTGCTGGTCGGCGACGCATGGGGCTTCCTCGACCCCCTCTACTCCTCCGGTGTGCTCCTCGCCCTCAAGTCCGGCGAACTGGCCGCAGACGCCATCGCCGCGGGGCTGGCCGCGGGCGATACCTCCGCCGCCCGGCTCGGCGCCTGGGGCCCCGGCTTCAACCGCGGCGTGGACCGGATGCGCCGCCTGGTCTGCGAGTACTACGACGGCTTCAGCTTCGGCCGGTTCATCCAGCAGTACCCGCACCTGCGCAACACGGTCACCGACCTGCTGATCGGCGACCTGTTCACCGACCGGGTCGACGAGGTCTGGGAGCCGCTCGAATCGCTCTACGAGGCGGACAAGCGTCCCATCCCCTCCTGGAACGCAGCCGCTGCGGTCGCTGACGCGCCAGCGCGCGCCAACGAGCTCTATCTGCCCGACGATCTCAGCCGCCGGATCGTCTAGCGCAGCCACCCGTCAACGCACGCCGCCGAAACGGTCCACCGATCTCGCCGGACAGCCCTTGGACTCGCCCCTGCCACACGTCCTGCTGACGCTGGCGGCCGTCATCCTGCTCGGCCGCCTGCTGGGCCGCCTGCTGGCTGGCGCCGGCCAGCCTCCAGTGATCGGCGACGTGGTCGCCGGCGTGCTCCTCGGTCCGTCGCTGCTGGGGCGACTGGCCCCGGGGTTCTCGTCGTGGCTGCTCCCGGCCGACGCGGTCTCGCACCTCGAGCTGCTGGCACACCTCGGCATCGTCCTCTACATGTTCGTCGTCGGCCTCGACCTGCGCATGGATGCGCTCCGGGGGCGCACCCGCAGCGTGCTGGCAATCTCGCATGCCGGCATCGTGGTGCCCTTCGCGGCAGGGGTCGCGCTGGCTGCCGCCCTCTTCCCGCGCTACGCCGGAAGTGCAGTCGACCTCCCGGGCTTCGCGATGTTCATGGGCGTCGCGATGTCGATCACCGCGTTCCCCATACTGGCCCGAATCCTGGCCGACACCGGCCTGTCGCACACACGCCTCGGCGCCATGGCGCTGACCTCGGCCGCGGCCGGTGACGTCACGGCGTGGTGTCTGCTGGCCCTGGCCGTGGGAACCGCGCATGCGTCGATCGATGCCGCCCTCTGGACGATCGTCCTTGCCGCGGCGTTCGTCCTGGTGATGCTCGTCGTCGTGCGCCCGCTGATCCGACGTCTGCTGGCGCGCCTGGACGACGCTGCGGCGCCCCAGAGCGGCGTCGCCGCAGCCGTGGCCGGCGCCCTGCTGGCCGCACTGGCCACCGAGGCCATCGGGGTACACGCCGCGTTCGGGGCCTTCCTGGCGGGGGCTGTCGTACCCGTGAACAGCCGGCTCGCCGCGACGCTGCGCAACCTGCTGGAACCACCCGTGTCCCTGCTGCTCCTCCCCGCCTTCTTCGCTCTCGTCGGTCTGCGAACCGATCTGGTGGTGGCGGCCGCGCCGGGCCACGCCGGCGTCGCGGTTGTGATCATCGTCCTCGCCACGGTGTCGAAGGCGGGCGCGACGTACGCGGCGGCCCGGATGACCGGCCTGGGCACCAGGGAGGCCGCTGCGCTGGGCGTGCTGATGAACACGCGCGGACTCATGGAGATCGTGGTGCTGGAGCTGGGTCTCAGCCTGGGGGTGATCTCGCCCACGCTGTTCACGCTCATGGTTGTGATGGCCATGGTGACGACGCTCGGAACCGTGCCGCTGCTCCGGCTGGTGGCACCTGCACTACAATCGTCTTCCGCTCGCTCCACGGTCGAGGGCACGACTTCATCATGACCACTGCTTCCGCACGTATGCACGGGCCGCGCAACGTCGGAGTAGGAATCATGGTTACCCATCACCCCCTCCACAGATCCGGACGAGCGGATTTTCCGCATCCGGCTCTTGCCTCAGGTGATGACGCCAAGCCGC
>VFZH01000110.1 GCA_016871255.1 Acidimicrobiia bacterium
CTGTCAACGCTTCGACGCCACCCTCGCGGGTGACTCCGCATGACTCGGGGTCGGTGTGGCTCGCTACACCTTCACCGTATGACTCTTTCATTCACTACACCTCGCCGGTTTAGCCGGCGCACGGAGGAACCATCATGACCCCGCTCGCCACCGCCGAAGAGCAGCTCGTCGCCCGCCTGCGCCTGCCCCGCCGCCCGGTGGCGCTGGCCACCCTCACCTCACCGCCGGACGGTGTCCCGAAGTTCGAAGGGCAGGTGCCGTCCAGCTGCAGCTTCTGGCGGCTGGCCGCAGACGGCGCAACGTTCTACACGGTGGCGCCGGACCACTTCAACTGCCCCGTCGGCAGCTACACGCACGGCTACTCGCTGCCGCCCGACCGGGCGGGGGAACTCGACACGACGCTGGGCCTGATGACGGAGCTGGGCTACCTGCGCATGGCGGAGGTGCCCGGCATCCCGCGTCTGGAATCTGCTCCCGACGTGATCGTCTACGCGCCGCTTGCCTCGTCGCCGGTCGCGCCCGACGTCGTGATCGTCAGCGGCCCGCCGTCCGCCGTCATGCGGCTCCAGGAAGCCGCGCTCCGCGCGCAGGTGGCGGGCCCGGCGCCGCTCCTGGGCCGCCCGACCTGCATGGCCATTCCCGCAGCCCTCGCGCAGGGGCTGGCGTCGAGCCTGGGCTGCATCGGGAACCGGGTCTACACGGACCTCGGCGATGACGAGCTGTACGTGGCGCTCGCGGGGCGGACGCTCCACCGCGTGATCGCGGAACTCGACACGATCGAGACGGCCAACGAGGCCCTGCGCGCCTACCACCAGGCGCGCCGGGCCACGCTGGCCACGGGCTGATTCCGGACCGCCCGCCGGCGGGCGTTCCTACTCCGTGACGGTGATGCTGATCGTCTCGCAGAGCCCGTCCACCGTCTGGTGGAGGTCGTTGCCCACCTGCAGGGCGAAGCGATGGGTCCCCGGCTCGAGCTGCATGTCGATCGTGTTGTCGCCCTTTCCGAAGTGGACCCAGCCCGGCGTGCCGCGCGGGATCTCCGTGGCAGCGGGCAGGCACCCGGTGTTCACGCCCAGGTGGTGGTGCCCCATCCCGGCGCGGGGTTCCTCGACGGTCCCCTCGGGCACGGGCGCGATCGTGTAGTTCTCGATCCCGAACACGAAGCGCACCGGGCTCCGCACGGTGGCGCCGTCGGCCGGCTCGACGAAGAACACCCTGGAGGCGGGGTCGGCGGCGTGCTCCGCGTGATCCACGTCCTCCGTTTCGGCCGGCGCCTCGCCGGCGGGTTCGCCGGACCCGCAACCCGCGATCGCGACCACACCCGACAAGACCGCCACACCCCACAGTCGACGGCCGGCCGGCCCTCGCTCGCTCGTACGCATGCGCTCCTCCATCGTTGGGATCCAGCGTCCGTCGATCCACCTCTTCCCGGACGCCCGCAACCCGTATCCTAGCAGCCCATGGTCCTTGATCCGGGATGTGCCGGCGCGTGGCGCCCGCACCGGCCCGTCCGCCGGACGGGTCGGAGTGTGGCCCGCGGGGACCGCTGGCCGTTGCCATCCTCGGCATCCTCGCGGCCCACGCCGCAGTGACTGCGAACGTCGAGGTACGTGGCACGGCGCTCGCCGCCGGCCGGGGCCAGCCCAACGTCGTCGTGTGGCTCGAAGCGGCGTCGCCAGCTCCACCCGCCGCAGACGCGCGTCCCGTCATGGACCAGCGCAACCTGCGGTTCCTGCCGCAAGTTCTGGCGGTCCAGGTGGGCTCCACCGTGGAGTTCCCGAACAACGACCGCGTGTTTCACAACGTGTTTTCGTTCCGGGACGGCACGCGCTTCGACCTGGGCCTCTACCCGATCGGGGCCAGCAAGCTCGTGCGCTTCGATCAGCCCGGCGTGAGCCGGATCTTCTGCAACATCCACCCCCAGATGGCCGCCTACGTCGTCGCCGTGAACTCGCCGTACTTCGCGGTCTCGGGAGCGGACGGCTCCTTCGTCCTGCCGGCGGTCCCGGAGGGGACCTACACGTGGCGCGCGTGGCGCGCGGGCCGGAAGGACATGGCCGGCACGGTGCGCGTCCAGCCGGGCGCGACACTCGCCGTGTCGTGGCCATGACGCGCGGCTGGCTGCTGGCGATTCTGCTCGTCGCGACACCCGGGCGCCTCGACGCCCAGCCGGCGCAGGTGGAGATGACCGTGACGGCGGGCGGGTCCACGCAGTCGACCGGCGCCGTCTCCTCCCAGCTCGCGCTCTCGGGCGAGCCGCTCCGGAACCTCCGCTACTTGCTCGAGGTGGCGTGGGCCGATCAGGGCGGCCAGGTGTCGGACGCCTTCGGCGGGGCCTACCCGTACGACGGACGCCTGCGCGCCGTGGAAACCTACGCCGAAGCGTTCCTCCCCGGCGACACGCTGTTGCTGGGGGTGCGGGCGGGGCGGTACCGGACGCCCTTCGGGCTGTACCAGCGTGCGGATCACGCGTACGCCGGCTTCCTGCGCCCTCCCCTGATCCGCTACGACAACTACTTCGGGTTGTCGAACAACTTCCTCGAAGGCGGCGTGAACGTGGTGGCCGGCGTGGCCGCGCTTCATGCGGAGGTCAGCCTCGGTGTGCCGCAGGACGTGGGCCGCGCGGTCCGCGCGTCGGGCTTCGACCCGGTCGTCCGGGTCGAAGGCTACTACGGCGGGCTGGTGTACGGCGCCAGCTACCTCCGCAGCCGGCCCTACGATCGCCGGGCGTTCGTGCGTGGCGATCTGGAGTTCACCGGCATCGACGTGCGCTACATGGCGGGCGGGGTGCAGCTTCGGGGCGAATGGATCACCGGCCGGCCATTCGCGGGAACGACCACAACGGGCTGGTACCTCGATGGGGTGATCCATCCGCGGGTCCTCGGACCGTTCACGCTCCTGGCGCGTGCCGAAGCGCTCGACTACGAGGCCGGGCGCTTTTCCCGCTTCGATCGGCGCTTCACCGCCGCTGCGCGCATCCGGCTGCCCGGCCAGCTCGTCGCGCAGGTGGCGCTCAGCCATCAGCCCGGCGGCTACTTCGGCGACACGCAGAGAACCGCCCTCGATGCTGCCGTGACGTGGGTGGTCCGATATCCCATGTAGGGGGTGCCATGACAGAGGACTCGGCCCGCCCGGCGCTCCGCCTCCGGTGGCACCAGCGGCTGGACGTCCGGGTGGCGATCGGCATCACTCTGCTGGTCGGCACGACGCTGGCGGCGGTCCTCTTCGCCACCGCGCAGATCGTCGAGGCCAACGCCCTCGGCCGGGCCACGACCGACTTCCAGGCCGCACGCGCGGCGTTCTACAGCCTCGTGGACGACCGCGCGGAGTCGGCGGCCGCCGAGCTGCGCCTGGTCACCGAGCTGCCGGTCTTCCGGGCCTACCTGCCGGCGGCCGCGCCGTCCGACGACGCGCGGGCGGACGCGGAGCTGCTGGCGGGGGACCCGGCGTCGCTCTACGAGATGGCCGACCGGTACCGCGGCTCACTGCGCGCCGAGTTCGCGGTCGTCACCAACTCGGCGGGCGCCTGGATCGCCAGCCCCGGGTGGTCGCCGGGGTCCGGCACGCCGGGCCCGCTCGCGGGCAGCATCGGCCGGGCGCATGACGGTCAGCCCGGTCGCGGCATCGTGATGCACGACGGCCGCCTGTATCTCACCGTGACCGAGCCGGCGCTGTTCGCCGACGAAGTGCTCGGCACGCTGACGGCCGGCTACCGGCTCGACGACAACGTGGCGCGCGAACTGGCGCTGGCGAGCCGGTGCGAGGTGACGCTCCTGGTCGAGGGGCGGCCGAGCGGCAGCAGCCTCCCGCCCGGTGCGCAGCAGGCGCTGCTCGACATGCTGGACCGGGATGGCGACGCGCTCGGGCGCCTGCGTGACCCTGCCGACCTCCGCTCCCTGGGACAGACCAGCTACATCAGCGGTACCTATCCGGTCACGCGGGATGACAGCAACGGCACGGCCGGCCGCCTCGTGCTCCTGCAGGACTGGGCCCCCACGCAGGCCTTCATCGACCAGGTCCAGGTGCGCATCCTGCAGGCCGGCGGCACCATGTTCGTGCTCGCCCTCGCCGCCGGCCTCGTCGTCAGCCGCCGGCTCACGGGCCCGCTGCGCGAGATGGCCGCCGTGACGCGGGACGTGGCGGCGGGCCGATGGGATCGGCGGGTACCGGTCGACGGGCAGGACGAAACGGCCCTGCTCGCCGCAGCCTTCAACGACATGACCACGTCGCTCAGCCACTGGCATGCGGAGGCGCAGTCGAAGACCGCGGAGCTCTTGGACGCATACGAGCGCTTCCACGCCGTCGCGGAGACGGCGCAGGACGCCATCATCTCGACCGACAACGGGGGACGGATTCACTTCTGGAACCTCAGCGCCGGCCGAACGTTCGGACGGGAGGCGCCAGACGCCGCGGGTCGATCGATCCTCGATCTGCTCGACGAACCGTCGCGCGAGCAATACCGCGATCTGACCACCCGTCTCCGGGCCGGAGACACCGCCCCCGGTATCCGTGAACTCACGGCGCTCCGCAGCGACGGCACCACCTTTCCGGTGGAGGTGTCGCTCGCCACGTGGCAGTCGGGCGAGGAACGGAACTTCACGGCGATCGTCCGGGACATCACCGCCCGCCGGCAGGCCGAAGACGCGCTCCGGCTGCGCGAGCAGGAGCTGCGCCAGGCGCAGAAGATGGAAGCGGTCGGCCGGCTGGCGGGCGGAGTGGCGCACGACTTCAACAACCTGCTGACCGCCATCCGCGGGTACGCCGAACTGCTCGTCTACGACCTGCCGGAGGGCGATCCGAAGAAGGAGGACGCCGCCGAGATCGTCAAGGCCGCCGACTCGGCCGGCTCGCTGACCCGCCAGCTGCTGGCCTTCAGCCGCAAGCAGATCCTGGCGCCGCAGATCGTCTCGATCGAGACGATCGTCCGCGGCATGCAGAAGATGCTGACGCGGCTGATCGGCGAGGACATCGCGCTGTCGGTCACGTCGGAGGGCCAGCTGGCCCGCGTCAAGGCGGATCCGGGCCAGATCGAGCAGGTCATCCTGAACCTGGCCGTGAACGCCAGGGACGCCATGCCCACCGGCGGCGAGCTCGCGATCCGGCTGGCCAACGTGACCGAGGAGGGCGCTGCTCGCGTGCTGCTCGAGGTCCGCGATACGGGCATGGGCATGGACGCCGAGACGATCTCGCACATCTTCGAGCCGTTCTACACGACGAAGGAAGCGGGCGCGGGCACGGGCCTCGGACTCGCGACGGTGCTGGGCATCGTCGAGCAGAGCGGGGGCACCATCACCGTCGACAGCGAGCCCGGCCGCGGGACCTGTTTCCGGATCCTGTTTCCGCAGGCCGCGGCCGCACCCGCGGTGACGGCGTCGGACGTCCCCCGTGCGGAAGGGGGCGCGTCGGAGACGGTCCTCCTGGTGGAGGACGAGGCCAGCGTGCGGCGGTTCGCACACCAGGTCCTGACGCGCGAGGGATACCACGTGCTCGAGGCCGCCAACGGGCATGACGCCCTCGACCTTGCCGGTCGCCACGACGGGCCGATCCACCTGCTGGTCACCGACGTGGTCATGCCGGGCAAGGGCGGCCGGGTGGTATGGGAGGAACTGGCGGTCGCCCGCCCGGAGCTGAAGGTCCTCTTCGTGTCGGGCTACACCGAGGACGCCGTCGTGCGGCACGGCATCAGGGAGATGGGCCTCCCCTACCTGCAGAAGCCGTTTTCCGTCACCGCGCTGGCGGACGCCGTCCGCAGCGCGCTGACAAGCAGGCGATCACGGCTGGAACACTGACGACGTCAGGAACGCCGTTCACCGGGGCCTACCCCATGTGCGCGATGAGGCGGTTCCCGAACTCGGAGGTCGAGACCTCCGTCGCGCCCTGCATGAGCCGGGCGAAGTCGTAGGTCACGGTTCCCGCAGACACCGCGCCGTCGATGCCCGCGATGATCAGGTCGGCCGCCTCCGTCCACCCCATGTAGCGGAACATCATCTCGCCAGACAGGATGACGGAGCACGGGTTGACCTTGTCGAGGTTCGCGTACTTCGGGGCTGTCCCGTGCGTCGCCTCGAACACCGCGTGGCCCGTGTCGTAGTTCACGTTGCCGCCCGGGGCGATGCCGATCCCGCCGACCTGGGCGGCGACGGCGTCGGACAAGTAGTCGCCGTTGAGGTTGGGCGTCGCGACCACGTCGAACTCGTCCGGCCTCGTCAGCAGCTGCTGCAGCGCGACGTCCGCGATGGCATCCTTCACGACGATCGCGCCTCCGGCCACAGCCGCCTTCTGCTCGGCGTTGGCCGCCGCCTCGCCCTGCGCGCTCTTCGTGCGCTCCCACCGATCCCACGTGTAGGTCCGGCCGCCGAACTCGCGCTCGGCGAGGGCGTAGCCCCAGTTCCGGAACGCCCCCTCCGTGAACTTCATGATGTTGCCCTTGTGCACGAGCGTGACGCTCTTCCGTCCGTTATCGAGCGCGTACTGGATGGCGGCGCGGATGAGCCGCTCGCTGCCTTCGCGCGACACGGGCTTCAGCCCCAGGCCGCTGGAACCGGGGAACCGGATCTTCCGGTACAGGTCCGGGAACGTCTGCTCCAGGTACGTCAGCACACGGGTCGCGCCGTCGGATTCCGCCTCCCACTCGATGCCGGCGTAGATGTCTTCGGTGTTCTCCCGGAAGATGACCACGTCGATCTTTTCCGGGGTGCGCACGGGCGAGGGGACGCCCTTGAACCAGCGCACTGGCCGCAGGCAGACATACAGGTCCAGGATCTGGCGCAGGGCCACGTTGAGCGAGCGCATGCCCCCGCCGACCGGCGTGGTCAGCGGCCCCTTGATCCCGATCAGGTACTGCCGGAACGCATCGACCGTTTCGTCCGGCAGCCACGTCTGCCGCTGGTCGAACGCCTTCTGTCCGGCCAGCACTTCCGTCCACGCCACCGATCGGCGGCCACCGTAGGCCTTCGCGACCGCGGCATCGAACACCCGGACGCTCGCCCGCCAGATATCGGGTCCGGTGCCGTCCCCTTCGATGAAGGGCAGGATCGGGTGATCGGGCACGCTGAGGCGGCCCTTGGCCATGGTGATCGGAGCGGCATCGACGGTCTGGAACATGAGTGGCAGCAACCTCGAGGCTGGACTGTTGTCAGTCGGCCATTATGGCACGCACCACCGCGGGCGTTCGGGCGCCGGCGACCGGGCGCGTCCGCGGTCGGCGGGAAACGGTGGACTGAAGACGGCTGCGACCGATAATACCGTCACGGGTCTGCCCCGCTGCCCATGACACCGTACGCCGTCCTGCTCACCGCCTCCGATAGGCCGGGCATGCTGTTCGCGCTCACCAAGGTGTTCGCCGAACATGCCGCGAACATCACGTACGTGGACATCCACGGGGGCGACGGAGCCACGGACATCTACTTCGAGTTCCGCGTGGACGACGGCGTCCGGGACCGGGTCATCGCCGACCTCCGGGCGGTGGACGGGGTGACCCGGGTGGAGGACACCCCCTCCTTCTCGAAGATCTACGGCAAGCGCATCGTCATCATGGGTGGCGGCGCGCAGGTGGGCCAGGTGGCGGTCGGGGCCGTGTCCGAGGCGGACCGGCACAACATCCGGGGCGAGCGGATCTCGGTGGATACCATCCCGCTCGTGGGCGAGCAGGCGCTGGCGGCCGCGGTGCGCGCCGTCGTGCGGCTGCCGCGCGTGAAGCTGCTGGTGCTGGCCGGTTCGCTGATGGGAGGCGACATCTCGAAGGCCGTGGAAGAGGTGCGTCAGAACGGCCTCTACGTGATCTCGCTGAACATGGCCGGCAGCGTGCCCGACGCGGCCGACCTCGTCGTGAGCGATCCGATCCAGGCCGGCGTGATGGCCGTGATGGCCGTGGCCGACACGGCCACCTTCGACCTGGTCCGGCAGCAGAAGCGACGCTACTGACCCTGCGGGCCGTTCCGGCGGCCTCCACGATAGAATTGGGGCGTTTCGGACCACGTGTCCGAGGGCGGAGCCGACATGAGCACAGTGACCACCCCGACCGTCTCGAGCGATCTCCCGGGCGCGGCCGAAGGCGCTCCCCTGCGGTTCGTCACGGCCGCGAGCCTCTTCGACGGGCACGACGCCGCCATCAACGTGATGCGGCGTCTCATCCAGTCGCAGGGCACGGAGGTCATCCACCTCGGCCACAACCGGGCCGTGGAGGACGTGGTCCGCGCGGCGCTGCAGGAAGACGCCGACGCGATCGCCGTGTCGTCTTATCAGGGCGGCCACGTCGAGTACTTCAAGTACATGGTGGACATGCTCCGCGAGCGGGGTGCGGGGCACGTCCGCGTGTTCGGGGGGGGCGGCGGCACGATCACGCCCGAAGAGATCGCCGAGCTGGAGGCCTACGGCGTCGAGCGGATCTACCACCCGAACGACGGGATGCGCCTCGGCCTCGTGCCGATGATCGAGGACGTCGTGAAGCGCGCCCGCGAGGGCGCCGCCGCGCGGGCCGCCTCGGAGGCGGACGCGTCGCCGAAGGCCTCGCTTCCTCCGGAGGACGAGATCGCGATCGGCCGGATGCTCTCGGCAATCGAGGACGGGCGCCTCGACGCCCGGACGCTGGCGCGGCTGCGCGAGCAGTGGGAGGTGCTGGGGGCCGGCACCCCCGTGCTGGGCGTCACGGGCACCGGAGGCGCGGGCAAGTCGAGCGTCGAGGACGAACTGGTCCTCCGCTTCCTGCACGCCTTCCCGGAGATGCGCATCGCGGTGATCGCCGTCGATCCCACCCGGCGGCGGTCGGGAGGCGCGCTGCTCGGCGACCGCATCCGCATGAACTCCCTGCGCTCGCCCCGGGTCTTCATGCGATCGATGGCGACGCGCCGCCAGCACGCCGCCACGAGTGCCGTGCTGAAGGACATCATCGCCTGCCTGCGCGCGCAGGCCTTCGACCTGGTCATCGTCGAGACCGCGGGCATCGGCCAGAGCGATTCCGAGATCGTGGACCTCGTGGACTTCCCGGTCTACGTCATGACGAGCGAATACGGCGCGGCGTCGCAGCTCGAGAAGATCGACATGCTCGACTTCGCCGAGCTCGTCGTGCTCAACAAGTTCGACAAGCGGGGAGCGGACGACGCGCTGCGTGACGTCCGGAAGCAGTGGAAGCGGAACCGCACGGCCTTCTCGATGAAAGACGAGGACGTGCCGGTCTACCCCACCATCGCCAGCCAGTTCAACGATCCGGGCGTCACCTGGATGTTCGTGAACCTCTGCCGCCTGCTGCGCGACAGGCTGGAGCTGGACGAGGCGCACTGGACGCCCGACGTGAACACGACGGTCCGCGAACCGCGGGCGACGGTGCTGATTCCCGGCAACCGGGTCCGGTACCTGGCCGAGATCGCCGAACAGGGGCGGCACGTCAACGGCGACGTGGACCGCCAGGTGGAGGCCGCCTCGCGGGCGCAGGCCTTCTGGACGGCCCTGCACGAGGTGGGCGACCCGCGGCTGCCGCGGGCGCTCGACGCGTACGAGTCGGAGGACCTGACATCGGGCGGGGACCGGTCCACGCTGACGCTCCGCCAGCGGTATCACGACGCCCTGAAGGCGCTGTCGCCCGAAGCCGTGGACCTGCTGCGCGCCTGGCCGGCGCGGCTGAAGGCGATCACCGACGAGCACTACACCTACGAGGTGCGCGGCAGGGCGGTCCAGGGCAACAACTACGTGGAGTCGCTGTCTCACCAGCGCGTGCCGAAGATCGCGGCGCCGACGGTCAAGAACTGGGGCGAACTGCTGCGGTTCCTCATGCGCGAGAACCTGCCGGGCGCGTACCCCTATACGGCCGGCGTGTATCCGTACCGCCGGACCGGTGAGGATCCCACCCGCATGTTCGCGGGCGAGGGCACGCCCGAGCGCACGAACCGCCGGTTCCACTACCTGTCCCGCGGACAGAAGGCCGCGCGGCTGTCCACGGCGTTCGACTCGGTGACGCTCTACGGGGACGACCCGCACGCGCGTCCGGACATCTACGGGAAGATCGGCAACTCGGGCGTGTCGATCGCCACGCTCGACGACATGAAGAAGCTCTACTCGGGCTTCGACCTCTCGGCACCGACCACGTCGGTGTCGATGACGATCAACGGCCCGGCGCCGATGATCCTCGCCATGTTCATGAACACCGCCATCGACCAGGCGGTGGAGCGCCACCTGCGCGAAGACTCCGCACGGTGGGGCAAGGCGCAGGCCGTCATCGCGGATCTGTTCAGAAACCGTGAGCGGCCGGTCTACGGCGGGCCGCTGCCGGACGGCAACGACGGCCTGGGGCTCGGCCTGCTGGGCGTGACGGGGCTGGACGTGGTCGAGCGCGAGGTCTACGAGCGGATCAAGGCCGACACGCTGCAGGTCGTCCGCGGCACGGTGCAGGCCGACATCCTCAAGGAGGACCAGGCGCAGAACACGTGCATCTTCAGCACCGAGTTCGCCCTGCGCATGATGGGCGACATCCAGCAGTACTTCGTCGAGCGGAAGGTCCGCAACTTCTACTCGGTGTCGATCTCCGGGTACCACATCGCGGAGGCCGGCGCGAACCCGATCAGCCAGCTCGCGTTCACCCTGGCCAACGGCTTCACGATCGTCGAGTACTACCTGGCTCGCGGGATGGACGTCGACGACTTCGCGCCCAACCTGTCGTTCTTCTTCAGCAACGGCATGGACCCGGAATACACGGTGATCGGCCGCGTGGCGCGCCGGATCTGGGCGCGGGCCATGCGCGAGCGCTACGGCGCCAGTCCCCGCAGCCAGATGCTGAAGTACCACATCCAGACGTCCGGCCGGTCGCTGCACGCGCAGGAGATCCAGTTCAACGACATCCGCACGACGCTGCAGGCGCTCTACGCGCTGTTCGACAACTGCAATTCGCTCCACACCAACGCATACGACGAGGCGATCACCACGCCCACGGAAGAGAGCGTGCGCCGCGCCGTGGCGATTCAGCTCATCATCAACCGCGAGCTGGGCCTCAACTACTGCGAGAACCCCTGGCAGGGCAGCTTCATCATCGACCGCCTGACGGACATCGTCGAAGAGGCGGTGTACAAGGAGTTCGAGGCGATCAGCGAGCGCGGCGGCGTGCTGGGCGCCATGGACACGATGTACCAGCGCGGCAAGATCCAGGAAGAGAGCCTGTACTACGAGCAGAAGAAGCACGACGGCTCGCTGCCGCTCATCGGCGTCAACACCTACCTGCCGAAGGACCACGGCGGCGAGGTCGCGACGACGATCGAGCTGATCCGCTCCACCGAAGAGGAGAAGGGGCAGCAGATCGCCAACGTCGAGGCGTTCCGCCGCATCCGGAACCGGCGGCTGGACGAATCAGACCGTCACGCGTCCGGCAGCCTGGCGCACCTCCAGCAGACGGCACGCGACCGGAAGAACGTGTTCGAGAGCCTCATCGACGCGGTGAAGTACAACTCGCTCGGCCAGATCAGCCACGCGCTCTACGAGGTGGGGGGGGAGTACAGAAGGAACATGTAGAGCGGCAAATCCCAAGACCCAAAGCCCAAAACCCAAGACAAATCCCGAGGGCCAAATCCCAAAGGGTCACGCTGCGACTCCTCCACGGGTCACGCTCCTCGCCCACGCGCGTCACGCTTCACGGTCGAGAGGCGTTGCGGATGATGGTGCTGACGATGCGCACCAGCTGATCGGCTTCGTCGATCAGCGTGATGCTGACGGAGGCGCGGCCAAAGACGAGCCGGCTGGCTGTCCTCGACACGTGCTCCCTTGTGCAGACTGACCTCATCGAACACGAACTCCAGCGGCACGTGTACGACACAGCGCTGGTCGGTGTCTTCTGAGCCACCTCTCCGAAGCCCAGGAGCGACCTGTTCGACGCGCTCCGCGGCCTTCTCGTCCCCGCGGGCAGCTGCTGATTCTGAGTTCTGCCTGGAGTTTGGTACGAGCGAGGTTCAACCGAAAGGTGGAACGACAGCGGAGGCACCTGAACGACGGTGCTGCCTTCGAGTCGGGCCCTTCGGCTCGGCCTTCTACGCCGTCTCAGTCGCCTTCCGCAGCGTGTGAGGTCGTCGGAACAGGCCCAGCGCGGTGGTCGGCGGCCATCCGCCGACCGCACCGGCAGCGCGACAGCGTGACACTTTGGGCCTTGGGATTTGGCTTGGGTTTTGGGATTTGGCTTGGGTCTTGGGATTTGGGATTCGGGATTTGGGTCCGTCCCCTCACCGTCCCCTGGCAATCTTCTCGACGATCTCCCGCGCCCTCGGGAGGCTGACATCGCAGCCCGGATCGTCCACGCGACAACGCGCGACGGTGAGCCCGCAGCCGCAGGTGCACCCTTCCTCGTTCAGCGCCTGGAGCGCCTGCCCCCGCTGGGCCGGGGCGAGGGCGGCGAGATCGACGCCGGGAATCTCCTTCACCTGCGCGGCGTTGGCCAGGCCGAGCGGGCGGTCGGGATCCACGTACTCCACACGCGCACTGGTCTCGAGCCCTGCGGCCACGCGCATCTCGGCCTCGACAATGGACGCCGGCACCAGTCCGCTGTGCTTCTGGACCACGCGCCCGTCGCGATCGAGGAGAAACGTCGTCGGCAGTCCGGTCACGCCGCTGAAGACACGCTCGATCTCGGGACTCGTCATCGCGATCGGGTAGTTGATGCCGACCGACTCGGCGAACGTCCCCACCTCGTCGGGCGCGATCTCGTCAGCCGAGACGCCCAGCACGACCAGGTCGTCGGCGTAGGTCTCCTGCAACCGGATCAGATCAGGGATCTCGATACGGCAGGGTGGACACCATGTCGCCCAGAAGTTCACCAGCACGACCTTGCCCTTCAGCGACGCCGCGGTGAACGTCCGGCCGTCGAGCGACTCGAGCGTGAACGACCCGATCGGCTTCGGATCGCGGAACAGGAACACGACGTCCGGTGCCTCGCCCGCCTGGGGCTCCTGCTGCACGCGGCTGGCGTATTCGGCCGACGCCCAGACGAGCGCGGCGAAACCGACCGCCACGGCCCCCAGCATGATCCCGTGCCTGCTGCTCACAGCGCCACTGCCCTTTCCGCGGCCGCACGCTACGCGCGGCCGCTCTTCTATATTAGACGCCAGGCGTCCGTCGGCGGTGCACGGGCGGCGTGGTGCCGCGAGCATCGTATGGAGCGTGTATAGTCGGGCCTGTCCGGAGTCTTCGCTCGAAGTCTCGGAAGGGACACGGCATGCGGTGCCAACAGACGATCTGCTCATCGACCGGCGAGTGGACGCCAGCCCCACCGGGCGGACAGCCGGCCAGCCTG
>VFZH01000111.1 GCA_016871255.1 Acidimicrobiia bacterium
GCGCCACGAGGTCGAACGCCAGCCACCCGAACCCGTACGCCGCGCCTGCGACCAACGTGCCGGCCAGCAGCGCCGCGGCCGTCCGGGCCAGGCGTCCCACCATGAGGCGCCGCCGCCTGCGGCGCCACGCCACACGCGCCGCCCGGGCCACGAATCCGGAAGACGGCTCGCACGCCGGCAGCCCTGCCAGGGCGCCTGCGAACATCGCTTCGGCGAGTTCGTCCCGCCCCGCCTGCTCGGCCTCCAGCCACTCCCGCGCCGGGTCGTGAAGCTTCCCAGCCATCGCCACCCCCTCTACGGGCCCTTGCGAGCGCCGGTTTCAACAGCCTGTCTTGCCTCCGGGCCCGTCCCCCATCCGCGGCCCGCCAGCGCGGCAGCCATCTCCTTCCGCGCGCGAAACAGGAACGTCTTCACCGTGCCCACGGGGATCCCCATCACGCCGGCCACCTCCTCGACCGACAGCTCTTCCCGGTAGCGGAGGAGGACGGCCTCCCGGTACTCCGGCCGGATCCGCTGCAACACCTGCCCCAGCGCCGCGCGCAGATCGCCGCGCTCGGCCAGCTCCGCGGGGCCGGCCGCCGGAGAGGCGAGCCCGGGGTGGCCGGCGGCCTCGAGTTCGTCGAGCGACACACCCGGCACCCGCTTCCGGCGCAGGTGGTCGATCGTGACGCGGTGGAGGATCTGGAAGAACCAGGCCGAGAAGCGGCCCCCGGCGCTGAAGGTGTCGAGCCGGTCGAACGCGCGCGCGAACGCCTCCTGAGCCATGTCCTCGGCCAGCGCCCGGTCCCTGACCATCCGCGCCGCCATGTTCACGGCCGGCGTCGCGTACCGTTCCACGAGCGCACGGCAGGCGTCCTGGGACCCCTGGAGGGCCCGCGCCACAAGCTCGGCATCGCCGGGTACGCCCGTCCGCTCGGCCGTCACGGTCTCATACCCCTGAACGAGTCGCGGACCGGTTCGGTTTCAGCGGGCGCGCGACCGGCGCGAGAGGGCTGCCTGTGTGCACTAGAATGGCGTGTTTCTGTTCTGCCGGCCCTCCGCCTCACCCGGCCGGCGGCAAGGAGAGAGCGGTGACTACGAATCCTGTGCGCATCGTCTGCTCGTGGCTCGCGGCCGTGGCCCTCGTCGCCGCCTCGGTGGCATTGCCGGCCGCCCAGTCCTCCGGGGGTGCCGTGAAATCGTTCTACGACCTGAAGACCACCTCGCTCGACGGCAAGCCCGCCGACCTGGCCCAGTACCGGGGCAAGGTCTCGCTGGTGATCAACGTCGCCAGCAAATGCGGCTACACGCCGCAGTACGAGGGCCTCGAAGCGCTTTACCGGGAAATGAAGAACAAGGATGTGGTCGTGCTCGGCTTCCCGAGCAACGACTTCGGCGGCCAGGAGCCCGGCACCGCCGAGGAGATCGCCACCTTCTGCAGGAACTCCTACGACGTGACGTTCCCGCTGTTCTCGAAGCTGCAGACCAAGCCGGGCGATCGGCAGTCGCCGATCTACGCGTGGCTGGGGAAAGCGTCGGGCAGACTGCCGGCGTGGAACTTCAGCAAGTACGTCATCGACAGAAACGGCCAGGTCGTGGCGTTCTTCCCGAGCAAGACGACCCCCGATTCGGCTGAACTGCGGGCGGCGCTGGACAGGGCGCTCAACCAGTAGCAACGGTTCGCGAGCACGTGATGCCGGCTGCACGGGATGGTTCCCTGCGGCCGGCGTCCCTTCGGGCCGGGCCCGGGCCTGCTCCGATCCAGCTCTCGCGCGTGCGGCTCTCCTGATCGTGTGGATTCTCAGAACGCTCGGCGACGACGAGCAGACGTTCCGGCTCCTGCCGAACTCGGTCAAAACCATCGGCCGCGCCACCGGCGCCGACTTCATCGTCAACGAGTCGCTCGTCTCGCGCGTGCACTGCCGGGTCGAAGCGCTGGCCGGCGGTGAGCTCGAGGTCAGGGACCTCGACAGCACCAACGGCACGTTCGTCAACGGCGCACGTGTGACGACCGCCCGCCTTGCTACCGGCGATCGGCTGCGCGTCGGCCGCGTGGAGCTGATCGCGCTGCGCGGCGCGGACTGACCCGCCTCCGCGCCTTCGGCGCTGCGGCCAGGCCGGCTTCAGCCGGCCAGGGCCCTAAGAACGACCTCGCGTCCGCAGGTACTCCACGAGGAACGGGTTCGTCTTCCGCTCCCGGCCGATCGTCGTATCCGGACCGTGGCCCGGATGCACGATGGCGCCATCCCCGAGCGGGAACAGCACGCGAGTGATCGATCGCATCAGCGTCTCGTAGTCCCCGCCCGGCAGATCGGTCCGGCCGATCGACCCTGCAAACAGCGTGTCGCCGACGAACAGGTGCTCGCCCCCTGCTCGATCTGCGATTTGCAGGCACACGCCGCCCGGGCAGTGCCCGGGCGTGTGGTGCACGTGCACCTGATGGTCCCCGAAGCGGATTTCGCCGCCCTCGTAGAACGCGTCGATCTGCGGCAAGGCGCCCACGGCAACGCCGAACATGGCGCCCTGCTGCGGCGCCATCTGGTACAGGAACAGATCGTCCTGGTGCAGGTGGACGTCCACGCCGAATACCTGCTTCGCCGCGGGCACGCCGGTTACGTGGTCGATGTGCGCGTGCGTCAGGAGGATGTGCCGCACCGTGAGGCCGAGGTGGTCCACCTCGGCGATCAGCTCGTCCACCTGATCGCCCGGGTCGATGATGACCGCCTCGCGGGTCCGCTCGCAGGCGACGACGAAGCCGTTCTCGAAGAAGGGAGGAGCGGAGCGGGATTCGAGGAGCATTGCGACTATCGTATTGGCGATTGAGGATTGGGGATTGACGATTTCATTGGCGATTGGCGATTGGCGATTGGCGATTGGCGATTGGTGATTGGTGATTGGTGATTGGTGATGCGGGGTTCGATTGATGATCTTGTGTGCCGTTGATGACCTCATGTTCGCCAGCAGGATCCGGGCGGCAGCGAAGGCGCTGGGTGTCGCGCTGGAGTTCGAACGGTCTGCAGACCGCATCGTTCCCCGCGTGCGCGGCGAGCGCCCGACGCTCGTCATTTTCGACCTGAACGCCACGAAGCTTCGCCCGATGGAGGCGATCGCGGCGATTCGCGCCGACGAAGCTCTCCGGTCCGCCACCCGCACGGTCGGCTACGTGTCGCACGTGCAGACCGACGTCATTGCCGCGGCCCGCGACGCCGGCATCGACGAGGTGCTCGCCCGTTCCGCGTTCACGGAACAGCTGGGAACGATCCTGTCCATTACCGGCAGCCGGGCCGGCTGAAGCCGGCCCCCCCGCAGGCTGCCGGGCTGATGCGCTCCACGCGCGCCTTCCGGCTCTCGATCACCCCGCCAACCACCAGGCAGCCGCGAGCGCCCCAAGTGCAGCAGCCGCGATCAGCAGCCGTGGCCACGGCCGGGAGGCCTGCGCCGCTGCTTTCTGGTCGCGCCCCGCGGCCCGCACGTCGAGAATCGCCGCGACGCTCCGCAGCTCGGCGGCCAGCGTCGGCACGCTCTGGTACCGCTGCCCGGGGTCCGGTGCCAGCGCCCGCAGCACGACGTCGTCCAGATCCGATGGAACACGCGGGTTGATCGACGATGGCCTGGCCGGCGTGCCCGCGGACACCGGACGCGAGGCGGTGAGCATCTCGTAGAGCAACGCCCCCGCCACGTAGACGTCGGCGCGCTCGTCGCGCGGCCGGCCGGCGGCCTCTTCCGGCGACCGGCAGTCCGACAGCCGACGGCCATCGGCGTCGAGGCTGCCGAGCGACGCCAGATCGAGCAGCGGGATCTTCGCGTGCCCCTTGGCGGTCACGATCACCGCTTCCGGTGTCAGGCTCGCGCGCCCCTGCCCCTCGACCCACGACCCGGCCAGCCCCTCGGCGACCTGAATCGCCAACCCCACGGCGCGCCGCACCGGCAGCGGCGAGTCCGCGAGCTCCGTCCGAAGCGGCTGTCCCTGCAGGAACTCGAACACGACATACGCGCGCCCCTCGCGCTCTCCGACGTCGAACACGGTGACGACGTTCGGGTGCGACACGGCCTGCGCGGCCTCCATGTGCCCCATGAACCGGCCGCGCGCCGTCGCATCGGCGAAGAACGACGCGGGCAGGACGCGAACGACCACCGTGCGCCCCGCGATCGTGTCGCGTGCCCGGTACAGATCGCCGGGACCCGACGGGGGCAGCTGCTGCAGCAGGTTGTAATGGGCGATGGCGCCGATCGGGACTGGAAGAGGCTGGGACACAAGCCCGGGATCAGTTCGGCGTGTCGCGCTCCAGCACGCTCTGCAGGAGCTCCTTCGCGTCGCCGATCTGCTCCAGCACGAGCGCGATGTCCATCTTCGGACCGCCGCCAATCCGGGCGGTCTGGCAGTACACGCCGTGCTGGCCGACGAGCGCGAGGGCGTCGGTCAGCAGATCCAGCGCCACGGCCAGTCGGCCGTTGGCCGTGCCGTACATCGTCTCGTGCACTTCCAGCGCCGAGTGGTGCTTGTCGAAGGCCGACTTCGCTGCCATGGGGTCCCGCTACTTCTTCGGGGGACGCGCGGGCCTCAGCTCGACACGGCTGGGCAAGCTGCGCGACGGGTGCGCCATGAGATCGACCACCGCCTCGGCCACGTCTTCGGGCTGCAGCTTCCAGTCCGCCCGTTGGCGTGCGCTGCCGCCGAACTCGGTGCTGACCGATCCGGGAAGCACGTAGGCCACCCGCACACCGTCGTGACGGACCTCCTGCATCAGCGCTTCGCTGAACGCGTTGAGCGCGGCTTTCGATGCGCAGTAGGCGGCGCCGTCGGGAAACGGGTTCTTGCCGGCCAGGCTGCTGATGTTGACGATCCAGCCGGCGCCCTTCCGACGCATGTGCGGCAGCGCGGCGCGGCAGCAGTAGAAGACGCCGCTCAGGTTCGTGCCGATGACCGTCTGCCAGTCGTCGATCGACAGCTCGGCGACGGGACCGAAGCGGCCGACGCCGGCGTTGTTCACGAGCGCATCGAGGCCGCCGAACCGCTCCACGACGCGCGCGACGAGGCGGTCCACCGCGGCAGGATCCCGTACGTCCGCCGCCACGCCGAGGACCTCGGTGCCTTCAGCGGCCGCGCCCAGCGCCCGTGCCGCCTCGTCCAGCCGCGACGCGTTCGTGCCGGAAATTGCGACGCTAGCGCCACGTGTCACGAGCGCGTGGGCGATGGCAAAGCCGATGCCCCGGGAGCCACCCGTGACGAGCGCCACCTTCCCTGCCAGGCTCATACCGCCTATTACAATACCCCGGCATTCAGATGCCCACCGTTGCCATCCTCGGGGCCGGAGAGCTCGGCGGTGCCGCGGCTCAGGCCCTGGCCACCTTCGACGTCGTGTCCCGCGTCGTATTGGTTGACGACGCGCGCGGCGTGGCCGCGGGCAAGGCGCTCGACATCCAGCAGTCGGGCGCCGTGCAGCACTTCCACACCACGATCGCCGGGACGGCCGACCCGGCCGCTGCCACCACGGCTGCCCTCTGCATCGTCGCCGACCGGCACAGTGCACCGGCGGGAGGATGGGCGTCTACGGATGGCCTGTCGGCCCTGGCGCGCTACGCCGGCTTCATCAACGGCGTGCCGATGGTGTTCGCGGAAGCGGATCCGCTGGCCGCGATGGAACGTGTGCACAAGGAGCTCGGCTGGGCGCGACCGCGGCTGATCGGGTCGGCGCCGGAAGCGGTGATCGCGGCTCTTCGGGCACTGGTGGCGCTCGACGCCGACTGCTCACCCGGGGACGTCGCGCTCACCGTGCTCGGCACGCCCGCCGGATTCGTCGTGCCCTGGAGCGACGCGACCGTCGGTGGGCACGCGATCGACCGCGTGCTGTCGCACGCCCAGATCACCCGGCTCGACGCGCGGCTGCCGCGCCTGTGGCCACCCGGACCGTACGCGCTCGGTGCAGCGGCGGCCCGGGTCGCCAGGACGGTCGTCGGCGTCGGCCGCATCCGGCCAACGGTGTTTGCCGTGCTGGACCACGAGTTCGGGGCGAGGGGACGAGTGGGCGCCGTACCCGTTGCGCTCTCGCCGGCCGGGATCGATGCGATCCGGCTTCCCCCGCTCAACACCCGCGAACGGATCCGCGTGGAAACAGCCGTCCAGGCCTGAGCGTAGTCGAAGGCAGTCCACGGTCTGAGCCGGCGCACGGGCCGGCTCCCATGAGCCGTAGAATGTCTTCATGCCGTTGACCCGAACCGCCCGCTGGGCGCTGCTGCTCGTGTCGCTGTCGGCCGCCGGCCTGGCCGGCGCCACCCGCGATCTCTTCGCTCCCGATCCGTACATGCGCCATGTGCGGCAACTGGCGTCCGACGACCTGAGGGGACGGGGCAACGGGACACCGGAACTGGAGCGGGCGGCTGAATACATCGCCGCGCAGTTCAGGGCCGCGGGCCTGCAGCCCGGAGGTACGGCCGGCAGCTGGTTCCAGCCTTTCGATCTGGTGACGGGCCTGAACATCGGCGAGGGCAACGTGCTGCGGCTTCGCGGCGGGAACGCCACGGTCGACCTTGAGATCGGCAGGACGTACTACCCCCTTTCTGCCGCCGCGGGTGATGGTCGCTCCCCGGCATCTCTCGAGCGGGTGCCGCTGGTGTTCGGCGGCTACGGCATCTCGGCGCCGGACCTGCGCTACGACGACTACGCGTCGATCGACGTGAAGGGCAAGGCGGTGCTCGCCTTCACGCACGAGCCGCAGGAGACCAACGCCGACAGCGTGTTCAACGGGGCGCAACTGTCGAAGTACTCCACGCTGCTGGAGAAGTCGATGGCGGCCCGGAACCACGGCGCCGCGATGCTGATTGTCGTATCCGACCCGACGCACGACCGGGACGCCGGCGCCTACGAGGGGTTCGCGCAGGATCCGCAGGCGGACAACTACGGCGTCCCGGTGCTGCGCGTCGAGCGCTCGGCCGTCGAGCCGCTGCTGGCCGCGTGGGGGCTGGACGCCGTCGCGCGGGAGATCGACGTCGACCTCGCACCCCGCTCACGGCCGTTGCCGGACGCGACCGCCGACTACACCGAGCGGTTGACCCGGATTCGCAGCACCGTCCGCAACGTGGTTGGCGTCCTGCAAGGCAGCGATCCCGCCCGCGCGTCCGAAGCGGTGGTGGTAGGGGCGCACTACGACCACCTGGGTCTGGGCGGCCGCAGCGCGATGAACCCGGATCTCGCCGGCCAGATCCACAACGGCGCGGACGACAACGCCTCGGGCACCGCTGCCATCATCGAAATGGCGCGCGTGGCGGCCGGCAACAGGGAACGGTTCCCGAGGACGATGGTGTTCATCGCGTTCGCCGGGGAGGAGATCGGGCTGCTGGGATCGGCCCACTACGTGGCGAACCCGACGCTGCCGCTCGAGCAGACAGTGGCGATGCTGAACCTCGACATGGTGGGCCGTGCGAACGGCCAGGTGATGGTCAGTGGTCTCGACACCGCACCGTCACTGTCCGACGAGATGGACGCGGCGGCCGCCGAAGCACAGGGTCTCGCGATCAAGCGCTTCGCGGAGGGCGCCGGCGTCGGCGCCAGCGACGACACCTCCTTCGCGCTGAAGCAGATCCCCGCGATCGGCTTCTTTTCGGGCTTTCATGCCGACTATCATCGGCCCGGAGACGACTGGGAGAAGGTGGACGCCAGCGGCGCCGTCGAGGTCATGACGGTGGCTTACGAACTGGCCGCCCGCATTGCCGATGGCGCGGAGCGGCCCGCGTTCGTGGCGCGCGAGGCCCCGGGCGGACACGGCTCGGCCGCGGCCGGTTCGGGCGTCGGCGGGTACGGCGCCTACTTCGGGTCCGTGCCGGACTTCGGCCAGTCCGACGCCGGCGTGCGATTCTCGGATGTGCGGCCGGAAGGGCCGGCGGGCAAGGCCGGGTTGCTCGCCGGCGACGTCCTGGTCGAGTTTGCCGGCAAGCCGATCAAGACGCTGATCGACTTTACCTTCGCGCTGCGGCAGCACAATCCCGGCGAGTCAATCGAGGTGAAGTACGTCCGCGACGGACGGACGATCAGCGCGACCGTGCTGTTGACTACGCGGCCGTAGCGTGGTCTGCCACGCGCGTGGGTCGGGCGATCGCGCGGCGGTGCAGCGCCAGACCGCCTTCGAACAAGCGGAGGCGGTCCCGGAGCATGAGCCGGCCGCGGTGCAGCCGCGACTTGAGCGTCTGGTCCTTCAGGCGCAGCTTCCGGCCGGCCTCCTCTGTGGACAGCCCCTCGACGTCTCGAAGCAGGATCGGGACGCGGTAGATCTCGGGCAGGGCTCTGATCTCCTTTGCCAGCGTCGCCATCAGCTCCCGCCTCAGCACGGCCTCGTCCGGCAGCGCCGACCAGTCGGCCAGCCGTGCCGTGCGCGCCGCGCGCCGCTCATCGTTGTCGGCGCGGGTCCGGTCCCGCTCCGCATCTGCGGCCCGGGCCGCTTTGGACGTCCGCAGCCGGGACATCGCCGTGTTGAACGTGATCCGGTAGATCCAGGAGGACAGAGCCGCGTCGCCCCGGAAGGCGCCGATCTTCCGCGACACCTTCAGCAGCACGTCCTGGGCAACTTCCTGGGCGTCTTCCCGGTTCCGCATGTACCTGAACGCAAGCTGGTGGATCCGGAGGCCATAGCGGGAGGCCAACTCGGCCACCGCCTCGCTGTCGTGTGCGCGGAGCCGTGCCACCAGCTTCCGGTCTTCGGTCCGACCCGCTGTCAGTTCCCGTCTCATGACACTAGTAACACCACAGCCAGTGGCTTTATTCCCTCGCACCACTACGAGGGTCAGACCCGGGTCTGACCCGGGTCAGACCCGGGTCTGACCCCTATACTGAGTTTCGCGTGGCATTCGTCGTCATCGCCGGGTTGGTCCTGGTCAACGCCATCTACGTGGCTGCCGAGTTTTCCGCGGTCGGCGTGCGCCGCAGCCGGATCCGGCAGGTGGCGGGAGACGGCAACCCGGTCGCCGCATGGCTGCTCCCGGTCCTGGAGAGCCCGGTCGCGCTCGACCGCTACATCGCGGCCTGCCAGATCGGCATCACGCTGTCCAGCCTGGTCCTGGGCGCCTACGCACAGGCCACCATGGCCGTCCAACTCACGCCGATCTTCGAGCGGCTCGGCGGCCTTCAGCCGGTCGCGGCAGAGTCCACTGCTGCGGCGCTGGTTCTGATCGCGCTGACCGTCGGACAGGTCGTCTTCGGCGAGCTGGTCCCCAAGTCGCTCGCCCTGCAATACCCCACGCGCGTGGCCCTGTACACGGTCGTGCCGATGGTCCCGTCGCTCTGGATCTACCGGCCGCTGATCAACTGGCTGAACGGCCTGGGCACGCTGCTGCTCCGGGTGCTCGGCATGCCGCAACACTCGCACCGTCATGTGCACTCGCCGGCGGAGATCGAGCTGCTGATCGCCGAGAGCCGCGACGGCGGCCTGCTCGAGCCCGACGAGCACCGCCGGCTGCAGCGCGCACTCAGGCTGACGCTGCGCCAGGCCAAACAGCTGATGGTGCCCCGCCGCCGTACGGCGGCGGTGGAGGTCAACACGCCCCTCGAGACGGTGATCGATCTGGTCTCACGAAGCCCGTACTCGCGGCTGCCGGTCTACCGCGAGACGATCGACAACATCGTCGGCGTGCTGCACACGAAGGACGTCGTGCGCTGGCTCGTGAACGACGGCAGCCCGACCACAGTCGGCTCCCTCGTGCGCCCGATCGCCAGCGTCCACGAGAGCGTTGCCGCCGACCGCGTCCTCCGCCAGTTCCGCGAGCGCCGCGTCCACATGGGCCTGGTCGTGGACGACTTCGGCGGCACATCGGGCATCGTCACGCTCGAAGACGTGCTGGCGGAGCTGCTCGGCGACGTGGGCGACGAGTTCAAGCCGCGCGATCCCACCGTCGAGCGACTGCCCGACAGACGACTGCGCCTGCCGGGCGACATGGCTGCCGACGACGCCGCGGCGATCCTGGGGACGAAGTGGGACGGCGACGCCACCACCATTGGCGGGCTGATCACCGCGACGCTGGGCCACCTTCCCGTCGAAGGCGAGCGCGTGGACCTGAACGGCTGCGAGCTGGTCGTCGAGCGCATGTCGGGTCACGCCATCGCGAGCGTCCTGGCCCGACTGGGCCCCGCGCCGCAGGAAGACGAGGCGTCGCCGTGATCGTCTTCACGATCATCACGGCGCTGGTGCTGCTGAACGGGTTGTTCGTCGCAGCCGAGTTCGCGATCGTGGGTACGTCCCGTGCCAGTGTGGAGCACCTGGCGGCCAACGGCAACCGGCTGGCGCGGCGCGTGCTGGGCATCCTCGAAGACGCCGGCCGGCAGGACCGCTACCTCGCCACGGCGCAGGTCGGCATCACCGTGGCCAGTCTCGGGCTGGGGATGTACGGCGAACACGTGCTGGCCGAGCTGATTGCGGGCTGGCTGAGCCCGTGGGACGACGTCTCGTGGCTGGCCGTGCACGCGATCGCGAGCGTCATCGCCGTGACGCTGCTCACCGCCGTGCACATCGTGATCGGCGAGATGGTGCCGAAGGCGATGGCGCTCCAGAAGGCGGAGCTGACGGCGCTCTACGTCACGCCGGTGATGCTGGCGATCCAGACGGCGATTCATCCGCTCGTCGTCGTGCTCAACGGCCTCGGGAACGGCCTGCTGAAACTGATGGGCGTGCAGCGCCAGGAGGGCGGCGCCGAACGCTACCACACGACCGAAGAGCTGCAGTTCATCATCGAGGAGAGCCGCGTCGGCGGGCTCCTCCGGGGCGAGTCGGGTCTCATCCTCAAGGAGCTGTTCGAGTTCGGTGACCTGAAGGCCCGCGAGGTCATGGTCCCGCGTGTCGCCCTCATCAGCATTCCCGTCGGGGCCGCGCCGACGGACATCCGGCAGGTGGTACGGGACACCCCGCACACCCGCTACCCGCTGCACGCGGGCAGCCTCGACCAGATCATCGGCAGCGTGCACATCAAGGACCTGCTGCGCCACCTGGTGGAGGAACGGCCGATCGCCGCCGCCGACGCCAGGCCGCTGCCGTGCGTGCCCGGATCGGCGCCGCTGGACGCCGTGCTGGCTGCGATGCGCCGAGACCGCGCGCAGATGGCCGTCGTGATGGACGAACACGGTGGCACGGCCGGCATGGTGACGATCGAAGATCTCTTCGAGGAGGTCGTCGGCGAGATCAACGAAGGCCGCGAAGCGCGCCTGCAGATCTCGATTCGCGCCGACGGCCGGCTGCACGTGCGCGGCACCGTGCGGCTGAAGGACGCCGGCGACGCGATGAGCGTCACGCTGGAGCACCCCGAGGCGACGAGCGTGAGCGGACTGGTCCTGACCGAGCTGGGCCGTCCACCGGTGGCCGGAGACACGGTGCAATGGGGTGGGGTGCGGTTCGAGGTGGTGTCCGTGCGCGGCAAGGGTGTGGCGGAAGCGGTCCTGTCGAGCGCCGGGCAGGACCCCGCAGCCGGGCCCGCGCAGCCGGCGTCATGACGGCTCGCGCGCGAACACCTCCCTGAACCGGCGCACGACGGCGTCCTCCACCTCCGCCATCGGCACGTCGCGCCCGAGCAGCCGGGCCAGCGACGTCACGCCGCGATCGCGGATCCCGCAGGGCACGATCAGATCAAAGTGATCGAGCGCGGTGCTGACGTTGAAGGCGAACCCATGGCTCGTGATCCAGCGCGAGATGCGGACGCCGATGGCCCCGATCTTGTCGCGCCCGACCCAGGCGCCCGTCATCCCCTTCACGCGCTCCGCGTCCACGCCGTAGTCCCCGCAGACGCGGATCATCACCTCTTCCAGATCGCGGACGTAGCGGTGCACGTCGCAGCGGTCGGGACGGAGGTCGATGATCGGGTAGCCGACGACCTGCCCGGGCCCGTGGTACGTCACGTCCCCGCCGCGGCCCGTCTTGTGCACTTCGACGCCGAGCTCCGCCAGCCGCTCGGCTGGGACGAGGATGTTGGACCGTCCGCCGTCGCCCTTGACGCCGACGGTCAGCACGGGCGGGTGTTGCACCAGGAGCAGGAGATCGGGAACGCGCCCGGCGCGGCGCTCTTCGACCAGCGCCCGCTGCATCTCCAGCGCCTCGCCGTACGGGATCAGCCCCAGGCGCCGGACGTCAAAGTTCACACGCGGGGTGAGGCGCCGTCCGCCCCAGGGCCACGGCGGCGCCACAGGATCCCCATGCCCACCGCCGACAGCAGGAGCGTCGCCGGCTCGGGGACGTTATGAGAGCCGCCCCCGCAGCGCGGGCAACCAGCCACAACCCCGGCGCCAGGCCGCCACGTTGCCACATCCGCGTCATGAAGCAGCGATTCTTGCGCATGAGCTGGCGCGTCTGCAAGCCCGGAGACGGGTGCAGTGGTCTGGTTGCGGCGCTCCGGCCTGAACGGACTACACCTCGGCGGCGTCGAACTCTTCGATGCCCTTCTTGATGTCGGCCATGAAGGCATCGGCCACCACGCCGTCGATGAGGCGGTGGTCGAAGCCGAGCGTGAGGTACGACATGGTGCGGATGGCGAGGGCATCGTCGATGACGATCGCCCGCGGCTCGATCGCGCCGATGCCGAGGATGGCGACCTGTGGCTGGTTGATGATCGGCAGGCCGAACTGGGCGCCGTACTGGCCGGGGTTGGTGATGGTGAACGTCCCCCCCTGCACCTCCTCCGGGCTCAGCTTCTTCGAGCGCGCCCGCTGGGCGACGTCCGCGATCGCGCGCGTCAGCCCCAGCATGTTCTTCTCATCGGCTCTCTTGATCACCGGGACGATGAGCCCGTTCTCGAGCGCGACGGCGATGCCCAGGTTGACGTCCCGGTGGTACACGACGGTGTCGCCGTCCAGTGAGGCGTTCAGCACCGGGTGCCGGCGGATGGCGTCGAGCGCCGCCTTGGCGATGAACGCCATGAAGGTGAGCTTCGCGCCCGCCTGCTCGTAGGCCGCCTTCGTCGCATCGCGGATCTTCTCCACGCGCGAGAAGTTGACGTGGAAGACCGTGTGGACGTGAGCCGACGTGCGCCGGCTCAGGATCATGTGCTCGGCGATCTTCTTCCGCATCACGCCGAGCGGCTCCGTGCGGTCGCCGGGCATGATCGCGACGGGGTAGGCGGCGGGCGCCTCCTGCTTCGCGCCGGCCGGCCGGGACTCGACGTACTCCAGCAGATCGGCCTTGGTCACGCGGCCGTTCTGCCCCGTGCCGGCGATGCGCGAGATGTCGACGTTGTGCTCCCGCGCGAGGCGGCGCACCAC
>VFZH01000112.1 GCA_016871255.1 Acidimicrobiia bacterium
GTCGGGCGAGTGGGGAGAGTCGGGCGAGTCGGGCGAGTGGGGCGGGGCATCGGGCACGGAAAAGGAGGCGAGAGCGTCATGACGTCACTGCTGAAGCGTACCGCGACCGTTGCGGGGGTGTTCGCCGCGGGAGTACTGGCCGGTGTGTGGATGACCGACGCGGCGGCGGGCCAGAAGGCCGCGACGACGCCAGCGGACGCGGCGATGGACGTCGTGGTCGCGAAGGACGAGATCCGCGAACGCCTGTACACGTACGGGCGCGGGCTCGACCGGGCCGACTGGGCGCTGGCGCTGTCGCCGTATCACGCCGACGCGCAGGTGCGTGGCGTGTTCACCGGGACGGCGAAGGGGTGGATCGACGCGGCGCGGCGGACGCTGGAGCGTGAAACGGCCAGCTCCCACCAGATGACGAACATCCTGATCACCGTGGACGCCGATCGCGCCGGGAGCGAGACGTACTTCATCGTCTCGCAGCATGCGGCCGCCGACAGCGGGGCGGCCAACGCGCCGCACACGTCGCTCGTGCGCGGCCGCTACCTCGATCGGTGGGCTCGTCGCGACGGCCGGTGGGCGATCACCGACCGCGAGATCATCGTGGACTTCTCGACCAATGACCTGACGGCCAGCCCGTTCCGGTCAGCCGGCCGGCGGGACCGGACGGATCCCTCCTACGCGGTCCTCGGCGAGTAGGGCGGTGGGGCGAGCGGGACCGTTCCACTCGCCCCATCTGCCTGTCAGCTGCCGCAGTTCTCAGCCACCATCGTGAACGCGATCACGTTGATGCCCAGCGAGGGCTCGGTGATCAGCAGGCCCTTGGCTTCCACGCGGTGACCCACGTGGTTCGTCGGCTTGGGGAACACATCGAGCAACTGCACGTTGGCATCGGCCAGTGGTTCGGTTGCAGCAGCCTTGAGTGCGGCCCCGCGCGACGCCAGCGGGTTCTTGATCCGCTTCGGCGCCGTGCTGCGCGTCAGCACGAACGTGCCGTTCGGACCCAGGCTGAGACACCCGAGCGCGCGGACCATCTGGCCTGACGCGGGTGGTGGGAGGCCACCCTTCGGCGCGACCAGGACGTCCGAGAGCGCCCCCTCGTCCAGTGCGAGGTCCGCATCCCCGGCCGGAAACGCGTTCCGCTTCAGGACGTATGTCATGATGTCGAGCTTGTCGGCGTCGCTCACCGTGTCGGCCGCTTCGTAGGGCATCGTGTCCTTGATCTTCGCGAACAGATCCAGGAGCGTGCCGGCGGTCCAGTTGTTGACGAACCCTTCACCGATGATCGATGCCGCCATGCCGCCGTCGAAGAAGCCGCGGAGGCTGGGCATGTGACACGACGAGCAGTGCGCTGCATAGGCGGCCTCGCCGCGCGCGGCCTGGGCCTCGGAGTAGACGCCGTCGAACACCGTGCGTCCCTGGGCATGGACCGGAGCGCGATCGATGCCGAGGCCGAGCACGATGCCCACGGTCAGCAGGGCTGCGATACGCATCATCTGGACCCCTTTCAGCGCCGCAGTATATCCCTCCTTCGCGCGTTCCGCGCTTCGGCGAGGCTTCGCCCTCTCGCGCGTTCCGTTCCGCCCCGCTCGTCCCATCCGTCCCTCGTCCTGGCCGCTCCTTCCGTCCGTGAGTCCGTGCGACTCGTTCGCCAGGCGCACCTCGTTCGGAATGTGCAGCGTCCGCGTCGGGAAGGCGATCCCGGCGCCGCGCCGCTCGATGATGGCGGCAAGCGTCAGCCGCACCTCGTGCCTGGCCATGTGGTACTCGGTCCACACCGCCGTTCGCGTGAAGCCGTGGATGAAGCAGTCGAGCGACGAGGCGACGAACTGGCTGAGGTCAGTCCTGTCCGACGGGGGGTACAGGGCTCAGGGCTGGCGGATGGTGATCGTTCCCTGCAGACGGCGGTTCGTGGGATCGTCGTGATCGTGAAACCCGCACGTGCGGACCTCGTTCAGGTTGCCGCTCTCGCGGCGCTGGCCCGGCCGCAGGAAGCCTGCCTGGTTGATGGCCGGACAATCCGTGTGGTCAGGGTGCGGGTCCGACGACATGTCGTGGGACACGGTGTCGTTGTTGACGAACGTCACCCGCGATCCGGGCGTGATGGTTGCGGAGGAAGGGGTGACGCCCGCGGCCGTGATCGTGAACGTCGCGCCCGCTGTTGGTGTCGAGGCCGTTGGGGCCCCAGGGGCCGTGGGCGCCGCGCCTCCGCTGCCTCCGCCGCAGGCGGATGGCAGCAGCGCCAGGCCGGCCAGCACGCAGCCCGCCGCCCAGGCGGCGCGCCCGTCTTGTCCTCGTCGTCCTCTCACAGGAACGTCGGGGCGCCGGCCCGGAAGTCGCCCCCGAGGATCGGGACCGACGGGGTTCCGAGCCACTGCTCCAGCACGCGTGCGTACACGGCGCGGAAATCGGTCTCGAAGCGGACGTCGCCGCCGCTGTTCTCGAGCTGGGGGTTCTGCGGGTCGGGATTGAGCGAGGCCGCGGTGCCGTAGAGACCCCCACGCACGGCCCCGCCCATCGTCATCATCACGCCGGCGGCTCCGTGGTCGGTCCCCTGGCTGCCGTTTTCGCTGATGCGCCGGCCGAACTCCGAGAACAGAACGACCAGCGTGCTGCCCAGCAGGCCCTGGTTGCGCAGGTCGTTGTAGAAGGCGAGGACGCTGTCGCCGACCGTGGCCATCAGCGTCACGTAGGCGCCCGCGTTCGCCCCCTGCTGCGCGTGCGTGTCGAAGCCGCCCGTCTGGACCCAGAAGATGGTCGTGCCGGTGCCGCGGACCATCGTGCCCGCCACGGTCCGGAGGGCGAGCGCGAGGCCGTTGTTCGGGTAGGTGACGGTGCCCTGATAGTTCGCCACGGCCGCCACGCGGTCGAGCGTGGCCAGCGCCGACAGCGAGGTGCTGTTGACGAACGCCAGCTGGGGGCGGTTTGCCGGGAGGTGCCCGGCCATCCGCAGGGCGGCCGTCCGTTCGTCCGTCGCAGCCGTGCCGCTGTTGGGGCTGCTGAAGCTGTATGCCCGGGCATCGGGAATCGCGGGTACTGCGACGGTACGCGAGGCGAGCGCACGCGGGGTCTCCCGGGTCGTGTTCCAGCCGCGAAGCGCGTCCACCGGCCGGGGCAGCGTGTCGAGGTATCGACCCAGCCACCCGTCGCTCTGACTCAACGCCGGGCTGGCCGAACCCCAGATGTCCGTGCCCTGGAAGTGCGACCGACTGGAGTTCGCGTACCCGGTGCGCTGGATGACCGCCAGGTGTCCGGCGTCGAAGATCTCCCGCAGGCCGGTCAGACGCGGGTGCAGCCCAAGCGGTGTGCGCGCCGCGTCGGTTCCGATCTGGAGCACGCTTCCGGCCGGCACCGCGAGCGTCGGCCGGCGGCTGTAGTAGAAGGAGTCGGTGTACGGGATCAGCGTGCTCAGCCCGTCGTTGCCGCCCGACAGGTACAGGACCACCAGCGACCGCGAGGTGGTGCCCTGCGCCCTGGCCAGATCGGACAGGAAGGCGGGCGCCGCCACGCCGACCGTGACAGCGGCGACTCCTTCGCGAATGAACGCGCGACGCGAAATCCGCATTGCTCCCGTCCTAAATGAACTGGTACTCGCCGCTCGCGAGAATCAGGCGCGCCAGACCGGAGCCCCTCGTGTTGAGCTGCGCCTCACTGCCGGTCCACGCGCCGCCGGCCCGCACGTAGTTGAGTAGCTCCACCTCCTGGTCCGGATGGAGGGGGGTGGGCGTCAGCCGGTCGAGGAAGAACGCCAGGAGGCTCTCGGGCGATGACCGCGCCGCCGCGGCCTCCCGCCCCAGATTGAACTTCTGGTTGCCCGCGAGCGTGGCGGCGAAGTTCATGCGCGCCAGCATGGCACTCGTGCCGAACCAGGCGGGTCCGAGGCTCCAGCCGGCCACGTCGGGCGGCTCGAAGAGCGTCTGCCCCATGTTGGTGAGCGGCGAGCGGGCCGCGTCGACCGAGAAGCCGACCCACCCGACTTCCTTGATCGCGCGCACCACGAACTCGACCGGCCAGCTGTATCGGGCGTAGTAGTGGCCTTGCGCGGGGAACCAGCCGGCGCTGAGGATGTAGGACACCACCGGCAGCATGCGCGTGTCGTTGCGCTGGTAGATGTCCGAGATCTCCTCGACGAACGTCGGGTGGGGCTCGACGAACTCCGAGATGAAGAATCCCCACAGCTTGCGGGCCAGGCTGCGCGCCGTCTCCCGGTGCGTGGCCAACGCGTTGATGAAGTCCACCCCGTCCTGCTCCCCGGCCGCTCCGCTGCGCGCCGGAATGGTGCGGTTGCCATCCGGGTAGACGGGGAAGGTGAACGTCTTGGCGGCGGTGTCGTGCTGGCCGCTGTTGAACACGTACTCGTAGTAGCCGGTCGCCGGATCTCGAGCGTTGCCGTTCGCGCGCAGGTTCCAGCCGGTGAACACCCGCGCCGCCGCGACCACGTCGGCTTCCGTGTAGTGGCCAACGCCCCAGGTGAACAGCTCCATGATCTCGCGCGCGAAGTTCTCCTGCGGCCGCGCACGCGTGTTCAACCGGCCGTCGAGCCAGACCAGCATGGCCGGGTCGCGGGCCACGGCGAGCAGGAGGTCGCGGAAGCTGCCGAGCGCGTGCTGGCGGAAGAGCTCGTACTGCCCCGGCGGACCGGCGACCTCACCGGGCTTTCCCGCCAGCATGCGCGTCGCCGCGGGCGCGCCGAACGTGCCCGCGATCTTCGAGTAGGCGGTCGCGAAGTGGTTGTGCCAGAAGAGCGCCATCCGCTCCTGCAGCGGGCGGTCGGTGTGCACCATCCGAAACAGCCAGCGCTGGCGGGCGTCGTCGATGACGGTGTTCGGCGAGAACTGGCCGCGCGCGGTCACGCCGGCATAGCCCGGTTCGCCGATGTGCGTGTCGACGTCGTCCGGAAGGCGGTCGAAGTTGACCAGCCGGTCGATCAGTGCGGTCGGGGACAGCGCGGCGGCGAGCGCCCGCTCCCTGTGGCCGACGCCGAGGCCGGCCCTCCGGAGGATGTGATCGCTGAACAGCACGCCAGCCATGTGCGGGCCTGTCGATATTAAGGCTGAGTTCTCGCCCGGCGTCAAGGCGCCGCCTGGAGTCAGATATAGTCCGTGCACCCCAGTCCTCGATGACAGCTTTCGTCCGCATTGCGGCCCTCCTGTTCGCCATGGCGACCGTGGCCTACGGGTCGGCCTGGTTCTATTTCGCACGCCTGCAGAGCGCCAGCGCGGAGCTGGGCCTCGTGGCCCGGTTCGACGAGGCGGAGCACGCGCTCGACGTCGTCAGCGTGCAGGCCGGCGGGCCGGCGGCCTCCGCGGGTCTCGACGTCGGCGACCGGATCGTCCGCATCAACGGGCAGCTGGTGCGGACCGTGGGGGAGTTCGAGGCCTGGGAACAGCGCCGGGCCCAGTCCGTGGTGGGCGTCGACGTGCAGCGGGCCGGTGAGCCGGGAATGATCCCGATCAGCATCCGGTTGCCGCGCACCAGCCCGCCGACCTCCGTCCAGGGGCTGATCCGCAGTCCCCTGCGCGACCTGCTGGCCCTCTTCCCGGTCGTGTTCCTGGCGGTCAGCCTGTCTGTGCTGGCGCTGCGTCTCGAAGACGCGCACGCCTGGCGGCTGGCGCTGCTGCTCGGCGCGTTCATCGCCGTCCCCTCGTTCCCGCGGTCGCTCGCCGGGTTGCCCGGCGACCTGGCGACGTTCGTTGCCTGGTACCGCGCCGTCTGCGTCAGCTTCACGCCCGCGCTCTTCTACGGGCTGTTCGCGGTGTTCCCCGTGCGGTCGCCGATCGACCGGGGACTGCCGTGGCTGAAGTGGGCCGGCTTCGCGGCCAGCGCCACGCTGGCGATCAGCGGCATCGGGGCGGGCGGCCCGCGGATGCCCGATGTCGTGTCCGGCGTGCTCGGCGCGGAGCTGGCGACGAGCGTGATGCAGACCTACCTGTTCGGGTTCCTCGGGCTGGGGCTGGTGTCGCTGCTGTGGAACGCGAGCGCGTCGGCGGGCCACGCGCGCCGGAAGGCACGGCTGCTCGTGTGGGGCACGCTCGGCGTCGTCATGCCGGCGGCCGAGACGGCGGCCGAGATCTTCGCCGGGCTGCGTCCGCCCACATGGCTCTTCCCGGCCACCATCCTGATCTCGTTCGTGTTCCCGATGTCGGTCGCCTACGCCGTGGTGAAGCACCGCGTGCTCGACGTCCCGGTGCTGCTCAAGCGCAGCGCGCGCTATCTGCTGGTGCTGCGCGGCTTCTACGTCCTGATCCTGCTGATGGCGGCGTCGGTGGCCGCGGTGTTCGCTCTGCTCTTCTCCCGTCTCTTCGACGTGGGGGCCACGCTGGGCACCGCCGTCGGGGTGGCGTTCGGCATCCTGCTGTCGGCAGGGTCTGCGCCGTTCCTGCGCCGCGCCACCCGGCGGATCGATCGGGCCTTCTTCCGGAGCGCCTACAACGCCACGGCGATCCTCGAGGAGCTGGCCGATCGCATCCGCACGGCGACGAGCCGCGAGGCGCTGGCCGCGCTGCTCGAGCGGCAGATCGTGCAGGCGCTCCATCCCAGGAAGATGGCCGTGTACCTCGAGACGGCCGGCGGCGAGCTGCGACCGGTCGCCGTGCGGGGTGCCCTGCCTCTCGACCCGTTGTCACCCGCGGCGCCCTGGCTGGTCGACCTGGCCGGACGGAGCAAGCCGTGGGAAGTGCCTCCGGCGTCCACCACCGCCACGCCTGCCGTCCTGCGGGAAACGCAGGCCGAGTGCCTGGTGCCGATCCTGGGGCGCGACGGCCGGCTGACCGGCGTCATCGTCCTGGGGCCCCGGATTTCCGAGGAGCCGTATTCCGGTGACGACCGCCGGCTGCTCGGGTCGGCCGCCGGCCAGGCGGGGATCGAGCTGGACAACATCCGCCTCGCCGAGCAGATGGCCGAGCGGCTCGATGCGGAGCGCGCCGTCGAACGCGAGCTGGACATCGCACGGCAGGTGCAGTCGCGGCTGTTCCCGCAGCGGCAGCCGGCGCTCGCGACGCTGGCGTACGCGGGCGGCTGCGTGCAGGCGCAGCAGGTCGGCGGCGACTACTACGACTTCCTCGATCTGGGTCCGGGCCGCGTGGGTCTCGTCGTGGCGGACATCTCGGGCAAGGGCATCGCCGGCGCGCTCCTGATGGCCAATCTGCAGGCGAACCTGCGCAGCCAGTACGGGCCGGCCGCCGGCGATCTCGGCCGCCTGCTCACGTCCGTGAACCGGCTCTTCTACGAGAACACCGCCGAGAACCAGTACGCGACGCTCGTCATCGCCGAATACGCGGACGACACGCGCCGGCTCCGCTTCGCCAACTGCGGGCATTTCCCGCCGCTCCTCGTGCGCGCCGACGGCACGCTGGAGCCGCTGATGCCGACGGCCATGGTACTGGGGCTGTTCCAGGAGTGGGACGCGGGGATCGAGGAAGTCCAGCTGCAGCCGGGCGACACGCTCGTGCTCTACACCGACGGCGTGCTGGAGGCGGTCAACGAGCGCCACGAGGAGTTCGGCCCCGAGCGGCTCGCGGACACCGTCCGGACGAACCGCCACCTCGAGCCCGCGGCGCTGGTCGCCGCGGTGCACGCCGCCGTACAGGCGTTCAGCGACGGCGAGCAGGTGGACGATCTGACGGTCGTCGCGGCCCGCGTGCGCTGAGACCGGACCGCACCGGACACGCGCGCCGATGCCCGTCACTGCGATCCGGTGTCACGTGCCTCGGCCCGGCCGGCACGGAGCCGGCGGTGGAGCAGTGCGGCGGTGAACGCGCTGAGCGCCACGACCGCAACGCCAACACCGGCAAGCGCACCGATGTTGCGCTCGACGAAGCTCTCGCCGAGATAGATCGCGCCGGCCGCGTACGGGAGTTCGGCCAGCATGACGGCTGCGACGAACTTGCGCGGGTCGTACCGCGTCAGGCCCAGCACGTAGCCTGGCACTTCCGATGGCAGCGCGAGCTGGAACAGCACGACCAGCCCGAACGGCGGGCCGTGCGGGAAGCGGCGGACATACCGCTGGAAGGTGGCCGTTGTCGCGATGGCCTCGACCAGCGGACGGCCGAAGAACCGGCCGAGCGTGTACGTACACATGCCGCCCAACACCCATCCGAGCAGCAGCAGGAGCAGGCTGATCGCCTTGCCCCAGACGTACACGCCAACCGGGACGACGAGCGCGCTGGACACGAACGCGAGCATGGCCGAGGCGGCTGCGTAGGCGACGAACGCGGACACGCCGGCGACGGGATACGCGCGGATGAAGTCCTCTGCCAGGGGAAGCAGGCCGACGAGCCACCCGTGCAGGGGGAGCAGCGACGTGGCGACGATCAGCCCGGCCAGCAGCAACGCAGGCCCGGCGGCACGCCGTCGCCAGTCCTGGGAGTTGGTGGGCGCCACGGGTCGCGGGGCGAGGGTATCACGCGGGGTGATGCAGCTCGGGTATAAAGAAGCTGGACCGTGGCTCCGATAGGGCAGAACTGAGGCGGCGGGGCACCTGCTCCGGCTCCGAACTGCGATGCGTCCACTTGCGCGCGCCTCCCTGGCGGCGATCTTCCTGCTCTGCGCGGGGCGCGCGGAGCCACCACCCTCGCGCCGATGGCCTTCGACGAGGTTGTGTCGAAGGCCGACGCCATCTCCCTCGGCGAAGCCGTTGCCACCCGCAGCGAGTGGGACATCGGGCCCAGGTGCCTGTGGGCCGCGCGCCGGGCGCGATACGCGTGAACCTCGTGGCCGACTACGTGCGCTTCTGCCCCTCGTCGCAGGGCACGACCACGCTGAGCGTCTACAACGCACCCGCCGGCAGTTCGAGCGGCTCGCTGATTCAGAGCTTCCCGATCACCCTGACCGGCTGCTGACCCGTTGCGGGAGCGGTCCTCGCGCGATTGGACGGCTTGCTCCGCACGAACGACGAATGCGCTTTACGTGGTTCGAAAGGCCGCCGAGGCGAGGACCGGCGGTTCTCTCCGGATCGCGCCGGAAACTGCGCATGGCGTCGAAAGGCGCCGTGGATCGATGGTTGCACTGCGGGGAGCCATGACACCACGCTCGACCTTCGTACGCGCCGCGGCCCTGCTCGGCATGCTGCCGCTGGTCGCGGCTGCCCAGGCGCCGCCCGCGGCTCCGACCCCATCCCCCGGCGGCCCCACGCCACCCGCCGTACCGGCCGCGCCCGTGGGGGTGTGCACGATCGTCGGCCCGGTGCTCCGCCCGACCGACTTCGGCGTACCGGCGGGGCAGCCGGTTGCGGATGCCACGGCCGTGCGCCTGGCGGACGGCCGCGTCCGCCTTTACGCGTTCGCGCAGGGGCTCGGGATCGTCAGTGCGGTGTCGCTGACGCCGGCCGGCGTGTCGTTCGTGGCCGAACCAGGCGTGCGATTGCCCGACGGATCGGGCATGCCGCGCGCGGTCGTCCTGGCCGATGGCCGCGTCCGGCTGTTCTACACGAGCGGCAACGGCATCCGCTCGGCCACCAGCCTCGATGGCCTCACCTTCGTCGACGAGTCCGGCTTCCGGCTCACCGCGGTCGACGCCGGCTTTGCACAAGCCGCGAGCCCGGTGCCTGGCGCTCCGAGCAGCGCGATGCCGGGTGCGGCTGACGGCGCCACGAGCGGTCCGACCATCGTGCCGCTGGCCGACGGCCGGTTCCGGATGTACTTCAGCGATCTCCCGCGCCCCGGCGGGACGCCCGGAGGCCACCTCGTGAAGAGCGCGGTCTCGATCGACCAGCTCACGTGGACGGTGGAGTCAGGCGTCCGGCTCGGCGTGGTCGGCCAGCAGTCGGCCAACGTCACGCCGCCGGCGCCCGGCGACACGCCGCCGCTGCTCGGCGAGTCCGCCGAGCACCCCTTCGCGCTCTCCAATCCAGACGGCTCGGTGACGCTGTACTACGGGAAGTTCGGCAACACCGGCTCGCCGAACGCGGAGGGTGTGTACCTGTCCACGTCCGCCGACGGCCTCACGTTCGCGGAGGAAGCGCTGGCTGTGCCCTTCGGCAACGACCCCGACGCGTTGCGGCAGACGGACGGGACGGTCCTGCTGTACTACGGCACCTTCGATCCGCTGGTCGGCGGGACGATCAACGTGTCGACGTGCCCCGATCCCACGCCGGTCGCGCCGGCGCCGCCCGTCCAGCCGCCGGCGTCCGGTGCGCCCCCCTCGGCTGCGCCGCTGACGGTTCGCATCGTGGGCACCTTCGGCAGCGGCGCGTTCACACCGAACCCGCTTCAGGCCGTGGCGGGCGACAGGGTCGTGTTCACGAACCAGGATCACGGTGTGCACCACCTGGTCCTGAACGACGCCGCGTCCACCGTGATCGGGACGCTGCAGCCCGGCCAGAGCAGCGCGCCGCTCACGCTCGCGAGCGGAGGCGTCTCGTACCACTGCACGCTGCACCCCTCGATGGTGGGCACACTCGGCACAGCGGCGGCGCCACCCGCGACGACCGCGCCGTCCCCGGCGCCGCCCACGTCCGGGCCGCCGGCCGGCGAACCGCCGTCGTACGGCTCGCCACCGTCGTATGACGGCTACGCGCTGCCGCCTTCCAGGCAGTGAAGCGCCTACCGGCCGTTCCGGCCGGCATCTCGCGGGCGGCGCCAGGGCAGGGTTCCGGCGCGGCCGATCCAGCTCTGCGCCATCATCCGCCGGTGACGAAAATCGGGGTCGTTGTCATGGTCATCGGGGACACCTTCACCGTCTTCGCGCTGGCGACGGGCAGCGGTGCGATCGGCGTGGACGACGTCAGGCTCGACTTCGCGCCGATGGACGAGTCGGCGGTACCGGAGCCCGCGTCGGTGGGCCTGGTCGGGGCCGGCCTCCTGTCGCTGGCTCTTCGGCACAGACGGTTCGGCGCGCGTCGGGAGTCGAACGGCGGCAGCGCTCGTCGACGGGTGCACGGAGACTGACTCCGGCAGCGGCACGCCTGGGTGCACCCCGTCTGCTCCCGGAGTGGCCAGTCAGGCAGACTGCGCCACCAGCGCCCCGCTCCGCTCGACTGCGCGTTTCAGGTCGTCGAGATCGTCACTGAGCACATGGCGTACCTTGCCGCCGATCGCCCACTCGAGCGGCAGCAGCAGGCCCGGGGGCAGCCCTTCCGGGCGAAGCGCGAACTCGATGCCGACACGCGTTCCGGCGGCCACCGGCTCGAAGGCGAACCTGACGTCGATCCGGACGCCGGTCCCGAGCCCTTCGGCCTTGTGGTGCGTGATCGTGTAGGCGCGGTTCCGCTCGAACGACGTCACTTCCATCAGCGCGTCGTCCTGACGGCCCAGGACCTCTCGCGTTTCCGTCCAGCGGTAGCCGAGGTCGAACGGACCAGTGGACATGACATCGATCTTCCTGATGCCGGACACGCGCCCGGCGGCGTGCTCGATGTCGGTGAAGAGCGAGAAGACCTGCTCGACCGGTGCGTTCACTTCGGCGGAAACCCTCACTGTCGCCATCGTCCCTCTCCTCCCTGCTGCAGCAGGCGAGCCGCTGGCAGGCTGGCGCACCCGCTGTGAACGGAGCGCAGGTGCGTCACCGAACCGTGCAACCGGGATGCCGGCCTTCCGGCCGTGGAATCGCTGAATCGGCCGTGTGTCCACGACCCAGCAACGGGCGATTTTTCAGGGGCGTGGGGAAGACTCCGGGGCGTTGTACACGTGGGCGGTTCGGAGGCCGTGTCCACCTGTTGTGACTCCTTGATAATGTCCCCTCGCGGACTCGTTAGAAATGTCCCCCTAAGGGCCCCGATCGAAATTGAGTGATCAAGTTGCTCGGGGCCGTACCGCATAATTCCAGTCGCCATGAAAGTGGTGGGGATCGATCGCGAGGGCGCGCATCTGCGCCGGCGTGACCACGACACCCGTCTTGTACCGACGCTTGTCCAGTTTCGCTTTCACGCGCAGCCCTGTGGCCGTTTGGGTGTGGCCGATCAATTCTACGAGCGTTTCAAAGGTCACGAGGGTGCGGCCCCGCCAGTTCTCCGTGAGGTGACAGAAGAGCCGATGCTCAATCTTGTTCCACTTGCTCGTGCCCGGCGGAAAGTGCGACACGTGAATGGTCAGTCGGAGCTCGTCGGCCACGCGCTGGAGACCGGCCTTCCAGGCGCGCGACCGATAGCCGTTGCTCCCGCCCGCATCGGCCGTGATATAGAGGTCGGTCGCCGCCGGATACGCCCGGCGGCCCATCGTCGTCCACCACTGGCGAATCGCGGCAACCGCGAAGGCCGGGGTATCGTGGTCCCGCCCCACGCTCACCCACGCTTCGTTGCGCGCCATGTCGTACACCCCGTACGGAATCGCTTTGCCGACCGCGTCGCCGGGAAAGTCATGCACGCGCACCGGCTCGGGCTGCCCCGACGGCTGCCATTCGCGCCCCGCGGTCTTGAAATCCCCGATCAGTTCCTTCTTCTTCGTGTCGACCGAGATCACCGGCTGCTGCCGCCGCAGAAATGTGGTGGCCGTGGCGTTGATGTGCTCGAATTGGGCATTGCGATCCGGGTGGGAGGTGCCTTCCAGGGTCTTCTGCAGCGCCTGGAGTCGATACCCGAGGTCGTGCAGCAGGAGGCCCACGGTGGTGGCACTCACGTGCCACCCTTGCGCGGTCAAGGCCGCGGCGAGCTTCGCTTTGCTCTTACACGTCCACCGCAACGCCGACGTCGGATCGCCGCGCGTCACCGGATCCACCAAGGCTTCCAGCGCCGCGGTCAGACCCGGTTGCCGCGACTCAATGGGAGGCCGACCGGCCCCTGGCCGACGGAGGCGACCCGCCGCCGCGCCGCCCGCGGCCAATTCGCGGCGGCCGCTGCGGACCGTGTTGCGCGACAAGCCGGTCGCGGAGGAGACCACGGCATCGCCGCCGTACCCAATCGCGACCGACTCAGCCGCCGCCCACAAGCGGCGCGCCCGCTCGTGCAACAACGGCGACAACGCCGCATACTTCGCGACGAGCGTCGCCTCGAGATCCGTGTCGCGCCTCAACGACCACTGTTAGATCACAAACGGCCGAGTGGAGCAACTAATTTCTGCCAGGGCCCTTAGCCTGTCGGCCAGAGCCGCAACGCCGCAAGGTCCGCGGCGGTGTGTTCCCGGAGGTCAGCCATGGCGCAGTCTACTCCACTGTTCGTCGGTCTTGACGTCCACAAGGATTCCATCGCGGTCGCG
>VFZH01000113.1 GCA_016871255.1 Acidimicrobiia bacterium
TGACCCCGCTGATGCTGGCGGCGCTCAACGGCAGCGCCCGGATGGTGGACCTGCTGCTTGAGGCCGGCGCGAACGCGGGCGCGGCGCAGCCGTCCGGGGAAACGGTGCTGATGACGGCCGCGCGGACGGGGAACCTGGCCGTGGTGCGGGCCCTGCTCCGGGCCGGCGCGGATCCGGCCGCGACCGAGGCGGCCAGGGGACAGACAGCGCTGATGTGGGCTGCGGCCGAGCGCCATCTCGACGCGGCCCGCGCGCTGGTCGAGGGTGGCGCCGACTTCCGCGCGCGCTCCAACGACGGCTTCACGGCGCTGCTGTTCGCCTCACGCATGGGCGATCGCGACCTGGTGGAGTACTTCCTCGGTCTCGGCGGCGACGTCAACGAAGGATCGGCCGACGGCACGACCCCGCTCATGGCCGCCACGGTGCGCGGGCACGTGGACCTGGCGGAGTGGCTCCTCGATCACGGTGCGGACCCGAACAAGGCCGACATCGGCTACGCGGCGCTGCACTGGGCCTCCGGGACGTTCGACACCATGTCGACCAGGGAGTACACGCCGGAGGAGGGCGAGTGGAGTGCGCTGGCCGGCATTCCCGTGCGCGACGTGAAGCTGCGCTTCATAAAGTCGCTCCTGGCCCACGGCGCCGAGGTCAACGCCCGCGTCACGGGCCGGATGCCCCGATTCGGCTACAGCCTTGGCGGCGGGTCGATCATCGGCGGCGGATCCTACGTGGGCGCGACGCCCTTCTTCCTCGCGAGCACCGTGGGCGACATGGGCGTCATGCGGCTGCTCCTCGCCCATGGCGCCGACCCCCTGCTGGCGACCGCCGACAGGACGACGCCGCTGCTGGCCACGGCGGGCATCTCGATTGTCGAGGCGGAGACCAGCACGACCGAGGATCGGCTGCTCGAGGCGCTGAGGCTCACCATGGCGCTCGGCAACGACATCAGGGCCGCCAACAACGCCGGCACGACGGCCCTGCACGCGACGGCGTACGTCGGGTTCAACGCGATCGCGCAGTTCCTCGTGGACGCGGGCGTCGAGCTGAACGCCCGCAACGCCAAAGAAGAGACGCCGTACAAGATCGCGAGCGGCATCCCGATGAGCGGGATGTTCTACAGCCAGCCGAAGACCGCCGCGCTGCTCAAGAGCCTGGGCGGCGTCGAGTAGCCGGTCCGGGCCATCCGCGACGCATGTGAACGAGGCGCACACGCATGTAGCCGGATCAATCCTGGGCGTCGGCACCATGGGGTCGGGCTTCTCGTTTGCCAGGTGGCACAAAGGGGGCTGTCATGGTGGAGATGAATCGGATCTTCGCTGCTGTCGTATCGTCGTTCGTAGTCGTGGCCCTGGCGCTGGGCTCTCCGCCTTCCGCGCGGGGGCAGGCGCTCAGCGGCACGATCGCGGGAGTGGCAAGGGATGCGACCGGTGCCGTGCTGCCGGGCGTCACGGTCGAGGCGTCGAGCCCGGCGCTGATCGAACGGGTCCGGGTGGCGGTGACGGATACCCAGGGCCAGTACAAGATCGTCGACCTCCGGCCGGGCCTGTACGCGGTCACGTTCACGCTGCCCGGGTTCAGCACCTACCGGCGCGAAGGCATCGAGCTGACCACCGGTTTCACCGCCACGGTCAACGGCGACCTGACGGTCGGCTCGCTCGAGGAGACGGTGACGGTGACCGGCGCGAGCCCGGTCGTCGACGTCCAGAACTCTCGCACCCAGACCGTGCTGACGCGTCAGGTGCTCGACACGATTCCCACCAACAAGTCGCTGGCCGGGTACACGGCCCTCACCCTGGGAGCGACGCGCGGGCTGACGTCGCAGGACGTCGGGGGCGACAAGGGGGAGAGCGCCGGCACCTTCGGGCTGCATGGCGCGGCGGGCTCCGACACGAAGGTGATGATCGACGGGATGTACATTGACGGATTCGGCGCCGGCAACGGCGGGAGCATCGTCTGGATCAGCCAGATGGCGGTGCAGGAGGTGTCGCTGGCGACGCGCGGCATCTCGGCCGAGGGAGAGTCGGGCGGCGTGCAGATGAACCACGTGCTCAAGGACGGGGGGAACACACTGTCGTTCTCCTTCGCGGCCAACGGGGCGAACTCCTCGTTCCAGAGCAAGACCCTGACGGATGAACTGCGTGCGCGGGGGCTGACGTCGGCCCCGACGCTGAAGAAGGTGTACGACTGGGGCACCGGCGTGGGCGGCCCGATCAAGCGAGATCGGATCTGGTTCTACGGGTCGTTCCGGCTGTGGGGCGCCCAGAACTTCGCTCCCGGCAACTACTACCAGAAGCGGGACGATCCCGCGGCGCGCGGCGGGCTGATCTACGTGCCGGATCTGGACCGGCCGGCGTTTTCCTGGCTGCCGAACGAGGACTACAGCGGACGCGTGACGTGGCAGGTCTCGGCGAAGCAGAAGGTGGCCGGGTACGTGAGCTACCAGCGCGACTGCAACTGCTACCTCGGCGTCACCTTCCTGCGCGCGCCGGAGGCCTCGGGCCACATCACGTACCGGCCGGTCGTCGGGCACGGCACCTGGAACTACCCCGCGACCAACCGGCTGCTGTTCGAGGCCGGCGTCGCCGGCACCTACGGCCACGACTTCGTCCCGCGCCACGACGGCGTGACGCACGCCGACATCCCGGTCACCGACCTGCTGACCGGGCGCGCCTACAACTCGTACGGCGGGTCGATCGGGCCGGACTTCCTGGCCTACGGCACGTTCTACAACCACATCCTGAACGAGCGGGTGGCGGTGTCCTACGTCACCGGGACCCACGCGTTCAAGACCGGCTTCCACCTGGTGCAGGGGTGGCAGCACTACAACTACGACATCTCCCCGATCGAGTACCAGTTCCGCGGAGCGACGCCGGCCGCCATCCGTCTGTGGGCCATGCCGCAGGAGTACCGGAGCCGTCTGAAGGCGAACCTGGGCATCTACGCGCAGGATCAGTGGACGCTCGATCGCCTCACCCTGAACCTGGGGGTGCGGCTCGACTTCCTGAACGCCGGCAACCCGGCGTTCTCCATTCCGGCAGGACCGTTCGTGCCGGAGCGGACGTTCTCCGAGGTCACGAACGTGCCGAACTGGAAGGATCTCGCCCCGCGGGTGGGCGCCGCGTACGACGTCTTCGGGAACGGCCGGACGGCGTTCAAGGCGAGCGTCGGCCGCTACGTCCGCAACACGACGTTTTCGATCGCCAACGAGAACAACCTGGCCTACCGCATCACGACCAATGCGTTCCGCTCCTGGAACGACGCCAACGGCAACTACGTGCCCGAGTGCACGCTCACCAACCCGCTGGCCAACGGGGAGTGCGGGCAGCTGAGCAACCTGAACCTCGGCAAGACCATCCCGAGCACGACCTACGACGACGAGTTCCTCCAGGGATGGTTCGCGCGGCCGTACATCTGGCAGACGGATGCGACCGTCCAGCACGAGCTGCGCCCGGACCTGGCGGTGATGGCCGGCTACTACCGCACGTGGTACGGGAACTTCCCGATCACCACCAATCGCGCGGTGACGTCGGCGGATTTCGACCCGTTCTGCATCACCGTGCCGTCTGACACGCGGCTGCCCGGCGGGGGAGGGCAGCAGCTGTGCGGGCTCTACAACATCAAGCCGCAGAAGTTCGGCCAGGTGGACAACCTGGTAACCCACGCGAACAACTTCGGCGACATGACGCAGGTCTACAACGGGTTCGACGTCGCCATGCGCGCGCGGTTCGGAGAGAGTGGGCTCGTCCAGGGGGGCGTCGCGTCGGGCCGGACGACGTACGGCAACTGCCTGACGGGGCTGGGCGACACGCCGATGTCCCCGCGTCCGGGCGTCACGAACGTCATCTCGTTCGTGCCGGCGCCGGTGCGGTTCCTGCCGGCCGATCTGTGCAAGACGACGATCCCCTTCGCGTCGCAGACACAGTACAAGGCCTCGGCCGTGTATCCGCTGCCCTGGTACGGCATCCAGCTGAGCGGCGTCTTCCAGAACCTCGCCGGGCCGGACATCCAGGCGACCTGGAACGTACCGAACGCCGTCGTGGCGCCGTCGCTGGGCCGCAACCTGGCTGGCGCGGTGGCCGTCACGACCGTCGACCTGCTCGAGCCGTTCACCCGGCGCGAAGGGCGGGTGACGCAGTTCGACCTGCGCGTGACGAAGCTGTTCCGCTTCCGACGCGTCCGGGTGCGCGGGGACCTGGATCTGTACAACCTGTTCAACTCGCGCGACATCCTCGGCGTCGTGTCCACCTACGGACCGGTCTGGCTCCGCCCGACCAGCGTGCTGGGCGGCCGCCTGATCAAGGTCGGCGGGCAGCTCGACTTCTGAAGACCGGCGCGCGGGGGCGCGGCGTGACCGCCCCCCGCGCGCAACCAGGTCCCGGGCCCGGCCACCGCCATGCCGCAGCGCTACAATCCCCGATGATCGCGGCCGGCCGTCGGCCGGCTGCGCCATCCGGCCGTCTTCGTGCTCATGGACGATGGCCGCCCGGTTCCGGGAGGTGTGCGTGAGACGCCGAGACGTGCTCCGTTCGGCCGTGGCGATCGCGGCGGCGCCCCTGTCGTCGATACGCCCCGCTGCGTTCATGGCGGGGCCCCAGGACCGACCCGGGCCCGCGCAACCCGGCCTGCGGCCGTTCCGGCTCGACGTGCCCGGGGCCGCGATTCAGGACCTGCATCGCCGGATCGACGCGACACGCTGGCCCGAGATGCCGTTCGACACCGGGTGGACCCAGGGGACGAACGACGGCGTGCTGCGCGACCTCGTGCGGTACTGGAGGCATGGCTACGACTGGGAGGCGGTACAGGCAGGCCTCAATCGCCTGACCCACCTCCGGGGCCCCGTCGGCGGGGAGGCGCTGCACTGCGTGACCTACGCGGGCGCCGGCGAGCGCAAGCCGTTTCCGCTCCTGCTGATGTCCGGGTGGCCGGGATCGTTCCTGGAGTTCATCCACGCGGCGCCCCGCCTGGCGCAGGCCGGGTGGGATCTCGTCGTGCCGTCGCTGCCGGGCTACGGTTTCTCCGATGTCCCGCGCGAGCCGGGCATGAACACGCGAAGCATGGCCGGGCGCATGCACGCGTTGATGCAGGCCCTCGGTCACGAGCGATACGGGATTCACGGGTCCGACTGGGGCGCGCTCGTGGGCACGATCCAGGCCGCCGAGCACGGCGAGTCGGTCGTGGGCCTGCACCTCACGCTCGCGTCGGCGGCGCCGGCCGCCCTCCGGACCTCCGAGCCGGCGAAGCCGGACCCGGTCCGGCCCGACCAGCGCGAGCGCGACAACGGATGGCGCGCGGGGAACACCCTGCAGTCCGCCAGTCCACAGACGCTGGGGTACGCGCTCGAGGATTCACCGGTGGGATGCCTCTCCTGGATCCTCATGCGGTACTGGAGCCAGTCGGATCATGACGCGGACGCGGACCTCTGGCAGGTCTTCAGCCGCGACGACGTGCTGACGACCGCCATGTTGTACTGGCTGCCCGGCCGCATGCTCTCGTCGATGCGGCTGTACTGGGAGACGTTCACGAACGCCGCCCCCGCTCCGTTCCGGCGGGTCACCGTGCCCACCGCCTACGCGCGCTTCCAGGGCGCGGTGCCGCTCGGCGCCACGCGCGAAGCCATGGCGCCCGCGTACAACCTGGTGCGCTACACGGAGCCGCCGCGCGGCGGGCATTTCGCCGCGCTTGAACAGCCGGAGGCCTTTGCCACGGACGTGGCGGGTTTCTTCGCCACGCTCGCGTAGCGCGGCCGGGCCCGGAGGCCAGGGCCGGCTGGAGCCGGCCCCTGCTGGAGCCGGCCCCCAGACATCGGGAGATCGGGGACGATTCGCGCAGGGGTCCGGCTTCAGCCGGCCCGCGACCTGAGTCCCGCCGCTACAGGGACACGAGGTTCAGCTTGCCGCTGGAGTCGCCGAAGCGATCCAGCCGGACGCCCATCTTGTCGAGCAGCGTGAGCTGCAGGTTGGCCAGCGGCGTCCCCTTCGGATGGCGCACGTGGCGGCCGCCGGCGATGCCGAACGTCGAGCTGCCGACGACCATCGTCGGCACGTCCCACATCAGGTGCAGGTTCGAGTCGCTCATGCCGGAGCCGTAGAGGACCACCGTGTGGTCCAGCAGGGAGCCGTCGCCGTCGGGCGTGGCCTGCAGCTTCTCGAGGAAGTGCGCGAAGAGCTGCATGTGGAACACGTTGACCTTGGCCTGCTTCGCAAGCTTCTCCGGGTTGTTCTGGTGGTGGGACAGCGGGTGGTGCGGCTCGGCCACCCCGATCTCGGGGTAGGCGCGGTTGCTCTGTTCCTTGGCCACCATGAACGTGCCGACGCGCGTCAGGTCGGTCTGGTAGGCGAGCGCGAGCAGGTCGAACATGAGGCGCGCGTGGTCCTCGAAGCGGCCAGGCACGCCAACCGGCTGATCCACGACCGGGATCTCCTGGTCGATCTGCTCTTCGGCCTTCTGGATGCGCCGCTCGACGTCCCGGACGGCGTCGAGGTACTGGTCCACCTTCTGCCGGTCAGAGGCGCCGATACGCGCGTTGAGGGCTGCCGCTCTGGCGCTCACCGCGTCGAGGATGCTCCGGCGCTTCTTCACGTACGCCAGGCGGGCCTCCTGGTCCGTGCTGTCGGCCGTGCCGAACATCCGCTCGAAGACGACGCGCGGGTTCACCTCCATCGGAATCGGCGTGGTCGCGTTGCGCCAGCAGAGCGTGTTGTTGTAGGCGCAGCTGTAGCCGAAGTTGCAGGCGCCGGCCAGCTCGAACGACTCGAGCGCCAGCTCCATCGACGCGAGCTGGGTCTCGCTCTCGAACTCGGCCGCGGCGATCTGGTCCATCGAGATACCGGCGCGGATGCCGGGGCCTTCGGTCGGGAACGGCTTCGAGCCGGTCAGCCACGCCGTCTGACAGCGGGGGTGGACGCCGCCGTCGTGGGCGTCGGCTTCCTTCGAGTCGAACCCGCTCAGGACCAGGGTGCGGTCCCTGAAGGCCGCGATCGGCTGGAGGATGGGCGACAGATCGAGCGGGCCCTCGCTCGCGGGCGTCCAGAGATCCATGTTCATCCCCATCCCGACGTACACGGTGCTGAGCCGCTTGACCGGGGCGGGGGCCGCGGTCATGGCCGGGACCATGGCGTCGAGCAGCGGAAGCGCCAGGCTGACGCCGAGGCCGCGGAGCACCGTGCGGCGGGGCAGGCTCTGTCTGGTCAGGATCATGATGCGGATCTCCTCATCTGGAACGGGGCGCTCTTCACCACGCCCAGGATCAGCGACGACCATCGGTAGTCGAAGGGGGCGGCCTCGCGGACGATCCGGCGCACCTCGGGCATATCGAAGTGCTCGGCGCCTCGCCCGGTGGCGTACGTCAGCAGCTTCTCCGTCAGCGTGCGCAGGAGCGCCTCCGGGCGCGACTGCAGCGCCTCACGGAAGTCGATCGGGCCGGTGAACTTCGTGCCGTCCGGCATCACGCCCGAGGCGTCGATCGGCGCGCGCTCGTCCGTGGTGCGCCAGGTGCCGACGCCGTCGAAGTTCTCGAGCGCGAAGCCGAGCGGGTCGAGCTGTGCGTGACAGGCGGCACAGACCGGGTTCTGCCGGTGCTGTTCCATGCGCTTGCGCAGGCCGCCTTCGACCTTCGTGTTCTCGAGCGGGGGGACGTCGGGCGGCGGCGGCGGCGGCGGCGAGCCGAGCAGGTTCTCGAGGATCCACTTGCCACGCTGGACGACCGACGTCCGGTTGGCGTACGAGGTGACCGTCAGCACGCTGCCGTGGCCCAGCAGGCCGGCGCGCCGCGCGTCGGGCAGCGTGACGCGCCGGAAGTGCGAGCCGTAGACCCCCGTGACGCCGTAGTGCCGGGCCAGCCGCTCGTTGAGGAACGTGTAGTTGGCGTCCATCAGCTCGCGCGCGCTCCGATCCTCGCGCAGCTGCGCGTGCAGGAAGAGCCGCGTCTCCTCCTCGAACGCCTCCCGCAGGTTCTCGTCGAAGTCCGGGAACGCCTTCGGGTCGGGCGACACCGAGCCGACGTTGCGCACGAGCAGCCACTGGCCGAAGAAGTTGTCGAGCAGCGCGTCCGCGCGGGGATCGGTCAGCATGCGCCGGACCTGGGCGTCGAGCGCCGCCGGCTGTGCCAGGCGGCCGGACTCGGCCAGCGCCAGCAGTTCCTCGTCCGGGAGGCTGCTCCAGAGGAAGAACGACAGCCGCGACGCCAGCTCCAGGTCGCTGAGCCGGTAGGCGGTCCCCGCGGCGAGGCCTGGCGGGTCCAGCTCCACGCGGAACAGGAAGTTGGGATCCACGAGCATCGCCTCGATCGCGGCCTGGATGCCGCCCTCGAAGCCACGCCTGGCCACGCCGTCCTCGTAGAACCCCATCAACAGGTCGAGGTCGGCCGCGGTGACCGGGCGCCGGAAGGCCCGCCGCGCCAGCGCGGACAGAATCGTCTGCGCGCACGGCTTCTCGTCGGCCTGCGACGCCGGCCGGCAGATGAAGATCCGTTCGCGGGTCGGCGACGCCTCGGGTACGCGTCCATCGAACGGCCCCTCGATCGTGACCTCGTCGATCCCCATCTCGATCCGCCCGATCCCGAGGTTCGTGCGGTGGGCGTTGGAGTAGCCGAAGCTTGAGACCGGCGACCGCTGCGGGCCGACGCCCTCCACGTACCAGTTCTTCTGATCGAGCGCGACCGACACCGTGCGGAGGCCCGCCTTCACCGGCAGCCGGATGTTCCAGTCCGAGTCCAGGGCCTGTTTCTCGTCCGCGATGAGGTTGCTGACGTAGTTGGTGACCGGTTCCACCCTGAAGAGGCGCAGGCGCTCGCCGTCGAGCCGCACGTCCACTTCGTTGGTCTCGTCGAGCCCGCGGATGTCCGCCTGCGCGGAGCTGGCCTGCAGCCGCACCTTGATCACGTACTCGCCGTCCACCGGGAAGTAGTGGCGGACGGCCATGCCCCCTCTGGACCCGTGCGGGAGGTCGTTGCCCACCCGGTCTTCCTGGCGCAACGTGAGGTACGGCAGGCGGTAGATCCCGATGATCGGCCGCATGGTCGGGTCGCCGACTGCGAGACGGCTCACCGACTGCGCCGCCACCAGATAGCGATCGAGCAGCGCGGGCGACACGGCGAGGACGTCGGCGTTGTTGTCGAAGCCGAAGCCGGAGTCGTCCGGCGGCAGCAGCGCGCGGGCATCGATCTCCAGGCCGAGCAGGTCGCGCACGGCGTTGGTGTATTCGGTCCGGTTCAGGCGGTGAATCGGGGGGCGCCCGGGATCGGGCCCGCCGGCCGCGGCGGCGCGGTCGATCTGCTGTTCGACCCACGCCGTGAACGCGTCGTAGGTCGTGGCGTCCGGGCGCGGCATCCCGATCGGCGGCATCAGGCCGACCCGCAGCTTCCGCACAACCTTCTCCCACGTCTCGGCGTGCTGGGCGACGGCGGCCACGTCGATGCTCTGGAGTGACAGCCCGCCGGTCTTCGCCCGGTCGCTGTGACAGCCGACGCAGTACTTGTCGAGAAGGGCTCGTGCCTCCACCTGGGACGGGGCGGTGTCTGGCGGCCTTCCGGACACCGGAGGAGCCGGCTGCTGCGCGCCGATACCCGCAGCGAATGCCGCCATGACGACGGCGGTCAGGAGGGCGGCGGATGGTGTTCCCTTGAGGGCTCTGAACATGCTCGTTCCCCCTGCGTCCGGGGTCTCCGCGACCAGGCCTGGAACCTCGATGCCCACCGCGCAGGCAGCCAGTATTGTACGCGATGGCGAGGCGGCCAGCCTCAACAATTCGACGACCTCGGCGGGGGTGGCCGCGGCTATGATCACCTCTATTCCCTCTTCAGGCATTCGCTCGTGGGGCACGGCGACGGCGGTCGCTGCGGGGGCCTTCCTGGCGCGGTTCCTGCCGCTGGGGGCCATCGAGAACGATCACTTCGTGCACCTCGCCCGGGCGTATCAGGTGCGGCACGGTGCGTGGCCGATCCGCGACTTCGCGGATCCGGGCCAGATGCTGGCCTACCTGGCCTCGGCCGTTGCGGCGGTCCTGTTCGGGCCCACGCTGCTGACCGACGTGGTGCTGCTCATCCTGCTGCTGTCGGTGGCGGCCGGCGTGGTCTTCGTGATCGCCCGCGATGCGTCGGGCAGCCCGGTGATCGCGGTGCTTGCGGCCGCGGCCATCGTGGTCGCCTATCCGCGGCTGTACAACGCGGGCAAGCTGTTCTTCCCGGCCGTCGGGATCCTGCTCGCGTGGCGGTACACGGCCAGGCCCTCTCACGGGCGCGTTGCGGCGCTGGGGGGCTGGACCGCGTGCGCCTTTCTGTGGCGGCACGACCTGGGCGTGTTCATGGCGGCGGCGTCCATGGCACTCGTGCTGTACGAGCAGGTGACGCGGCCGCGGGTCGTGGGGCGGCCGATGGTGGCCTACGTCGCCTGGCTGGCGCTGGGGTTGCTGCCGTGGCTGGCCTACGTCCAGTGGGCTGCGGGGCTGGGTGACTACTGGTACTTCGCCGCCAGCTTCGTGCAGAGCGAGAGTCGGCGCACGGTTGTCGGCTGGCCCGGCGTGGGAGATGGCGCGGCCGGCGGCGATGCCATCGCGTTCTACCTGCTCCTCGCCCTGCCGCTGGTGGCCGTGTGGATGGCCTTCCGCGGGCACTCGCGGATCGCGGCCGCGCGCATGCTCTTCGTCGCGACGCTCTCGCTGGTGGCCACCGTCGTGTTCCTGCGCGACGCCTTCGTGGCACGACTGGCGGACGCGATCGTCGCGCCCGTCGTGCTCGTGGCGTGGATTGCCGGCCAGTGGTGGCGGCCGGCGATGTCGCGGCGCCGGGTGGCGGGGCTCTCGCTGGCGGCGGCGATTGTGGCCGGGGTGGCGGTGGCGGGCGGCCTGATCGCGGCGTCACCAGGAGACCTCGCGCGGAGGCCGTGGCTGGTGGCGTCACGCCTGAAGCAGGCGTCCCCCGATGTCGTGCCGGCACCGGAGCACCTGCCGCTCCTGCGGTATCTGCGGGAGTGCACCGCGCCGTCCGAACGCGTGCTCGTGAGCGGTTTCTCGCCCCAGATTCCGGTGCTGGCCGATCGCCCGTTCGCCGGCGGGCAGCCGGTATGGCTGCCCGGGTACGCCACGTCTCCACGGGACGTGCAGCGTGCGCTGGCTCAGATGTCGCGCGAGCAGATCTCGCTGGTCGTCCTCATTGACGGCGTTCGGGTCTTCGAACGGGAGTGGCCGGATCTGGCCGCCTGGCTGCGACAGCGGCGGTTCGTCGAGCGGCGCTGGGTGCTCGACGGTCTGGACGCGGTGGTCTGGATCCCTGCCGGCCGCGCCCGCGATTCGCCAGGCTGTGGCCCTGGAGACCGGCGGTAGATGGATCGAACCGGCGGGCGCGCGTCAGTCCGGCGGGCGGGTGGCGCCCGGCTCGGCGCCACGTTCGAGCGTGGCGATGCGGGCTTCGAGACGGCGGACGGTCTGGAGCAGGTCGGGAAGCTTCGGGAGCATGGCCACGGTGCGTCGCCAGCGGCGGGCGTCGTAAGCGGGAGAACCGGAGATCACCGCTCCGGCGGGTACGTCGCCACCGACACCGCTCTGCGCGTACACGACTGCGTCGTCATGGATCGTCAGGTGGCCCGACACGCCGACCTGGCCGGCCAGCAGGACGTGGCGCTCGAGGACACTGCTGCCTGCCAGGCCGGTCTGCGCGCACAGGATGTTGTGCTCGCCGACAACCGATCCGTGTCCGACCTGGACCAGGTTGTCGATCTTCGTGCCCCGCTTCACGCGGGTCTCGCCGACGGTGGCCCGGTCCACGGCCGACAGGCTCTGCACCTCCACGTCGTCTTCGATGACGGCGATGCCCGACTGGACGATTTTTTCGTGCGACCTGTCGGCCCGCTTCGCGAAGCCGAAGCCGTCGCCGCCGATCACCACGCCGTTCTGAAGGATCACCCGGTGTCCGATCCGGCAGTGCTCCCGCACCGAGGCGTGGGCGTGCGCCACGAAGTCGTCCCCGATCTCGACGCCGTCGTAGAGGACCACGTGGGGGTGCAGCACGGCGTTGCGCCCCAGCCGGACGTGTCGGCCGACGACGGCAAACGGGCCGATCGACGCGTGGTCGCCGATCACCGCGGTGTCGTGGACGCAGGCGAGCGGGTGTACCCCGGGCTCCGGCACCGGCGCGGTGTAGAAGAGCGCCAGCGCCCTGGCGAAGTCGAGGTACGGGTTGGTGGACACGACGCTCGGCATCGGCGCATCCGCGATCGGCTCGGCGACCAGGATGGCGCCCGCGCGGGAGCGGCGGGCGCGCATCGCGTACTTGGGGTTGGCCAGGAAGGTCAGCTCGGCCGGTCCGGCCTGCTCAATCGCGGCGACGCCGGTGATCTCCACGTCCGCGTCGCCGATCACCCGGCAGCCGAGCGCCGAGGCAAGGTCGTTCAGGTTCATGACCGGATTCTAACTGCCTGGTAGACAGGCGGGATGGGGCAGGCTGCAAGCCCCAAAGCCCAAAGCCATTGGTCAAGACCCAAAACCCAAAACCCAAAACCCAAAACCCAAGCCAAATCCCAACTGCCAAATCCCAACGCAGATCTCGACGCTGCTATTCGCCAATACGCAATGCGATCCCCAATCGGCAATGCGATCCCCAATCGGCAATGCAATCCCCAATCCGCAATCTTCAATCCTCAATTCCCTATCCCGTGACGAAGTAGGGCGAGTGGGGCGAGTAGGGCGAGTGGGGCTGATGGGGCGAGTGGGGCGAGTAGGGCGAGTGGGGCGAGTGGGGCGGGTGGGGCGGGTGGGGCGGGGGGGGCGGGCGGGGGGGGGGGGGCGGGCGGGGGGAGGGGGGCGGGCGGGGGGGGCGGGGCCGG
>VFZH01000114.1 GCA_016871255.1 Acidimicrobiia bacterium
CGGGGCATCCCGGCTCGCTGCGTTGCTCCTCCCTCACATATGGCCGATATTCTCGGTCGTCGCGCCTTGCGATCCGGGCGCCGCGCCCCGGGACTTGTGCAACTCATCACGTTTCCAGAGGACTAGTCGGACGGCCTGACGATGGAACTCAAGGGCGAACGAATCCTACTTCGTGAATTCGTTGATGCAGATGTCGGCGCCCTGCTGCGGATTCACGCCGACTCGCGGGTGTTGCGCTACTACGCCCTGGAGTTGGCCACGCGTGAACATGCGCGGATGCTGGTCGACAGGTTCATCAACTGGGCAAACGAGAACCCGCGCGACAACTTCCAGCTGGCCATCGTTGATCCGGGGGCGAAATCGTTGCTGGGGAGCTGCGGAGTTCGCAGGAAGGGTTGCAGGGATGGTCAGGCGGAGTTTGGTATCGGCATCGACGCGAACTGGTGGGGACGAGGCGTAGCGTCCGAGGCGGCGAAGCTGATTCTGCGGTTCGGTTTCACCGAACTAGACCTTCGTGAGATTCGTGGCGTTGCGGTCTCCGAGAACGAAGCGGTGAAGAAATTCGCAGGCCGACTGGGCTTCGTCTCGGGCGTTCCACGCCAGGGCGAGCCGTGGATGCTGGAACGAGGATGGAGCGCCACGGATTGGGTGATGACTTGCGAGATGTGGGAGAAACAAGCTGGCTGACCATGACCATCGACGCGGACGGCGTTCCGGGTCGGCTGCTGTCCGACTACGCCACGATCCCGATCGCGTTTCTGGTGACGTCCAGACTGGCTGCCCAGCCGACCACAGGCGGGTCGTTCCTTCTCACCGAGCACGTGGTGGCTCCAGACTTCATCAAGGACTACGACGCCATCGGCGAGCGTCCGCACGAGTGGGCGCATCGGTTCGACACGTCGAAGTGGCGAATGTGGCTGGCACGGATTGATGGAGTCGCTACCGGCGGCGCCACGGGCGCGTTGGGGGGAACCGGGCTGGACATGCTTGAAGGTCGCAGCGACTTGGCCGCGTTGTGGGACATCCGCGTGGCATCGTCGGTGCGCGGTCGCGGCATCGGCCGGGCACTGTTCCAGGAAGTCGCGGTCTGGGCCCGTGCGCATGGATGCGCCGAACTGAAGGTCGAAACCCAGAACATCAACGTTCCCGCTTGCCGGTTCTACGCGGCACTCGGGTGCGAGCTGCGGACCGTTCGGGAGGAGGCGTATCCATCGTGCCCAGGCGAGGCTCAGTTCCTCTGGTACAAGGCGCTCGGCCACGCCGTGACAACAGGCTGACCATCGAATGGAGCCGACACGGGCGGGTGTCCGTGGCATCATGCCGACGAGCCCGCGCGGCTCATTTGAAACGTCAGCCGGAACGGCGGACATGAGCACGGCAGATTGAGTGTCGGTTGATACGCTCCGACTGTGGAGGATGCATGGAGAGAAAGGTCGTTAACCCGTGGACGTGGCAGGATCAGTTCGGGTTTGTCCAGGCGATCGAGTACACCGGAGCCCAGCGGACGGTAGTTTGCTCCGGCCAGGCATCGCAATCCGAGGACGGTACACCAATTCACGAAGGAGACATGCAGGCGCAGACCGCCCGCGCCATGGACAACCTGGAAGGCGTGTTGAAACAGGCAGGCTTCCGGCTTGCGGACGTGATCCGACTGAACATCTACACAACGGACGTTGACCGGTTCTTGGCGGAGGGCGCTGAAGTCTGGGGACGTAGATTGGCGGAGTCTGGGTGTCGCCCGACGGCGACGTTGCTTGGCATTGGACGTCTCGCCTACCCGGAGTTGATGGTCGAGTTCGAGGCAACGGCTGCTGCGTAACCACAGCCCCGCGGCTGGTTGCCAGACCGCTTGATTGCCCCATCGCCTCGGGCCGCTCTCTTCCGAAATCCGGCTAGACTCACACCGCGATGGAGCCGACGGCGCTGGCGGGGACATGAGCGCCGCGGCTCATCGCGCACGTTGGCCGGAACTGCAGCGATGTGCGCAATGGCAAGGAGATCCGGCGGAACGACGGAGGCGGACGTCACGGTGGGACTGGAACGGGAGTTGGTCGGCGAGTCGGAGTTGTGCAGCGGGTAAAGAACCTGCTTGTCGCCCAACGAGTACACCCCAGTGTCTCCCGTGTGCGACGGGACCACCGACGGTTCAGGGGTACTGCGCGTTCACTCTATCTGGCTGACTTATTGCATCGCTCACGTCTTGTCATGACCAGCTACCGCTCTTTCCTTCCCTTCGTCATCGTCGCATCTCTCGCCATCGGGTGCTCCGAGTCGTCTTCCACGCCAACGTCGCCGTCGTCCGTCAGGCCCGACCAGCTCGCCGGCACCTGGAACGTTGTGTCGATCCGGCCGACCGGTCAATCCGAACAGGCGACACCCGCCGGCACCACCTACACTTTGACCTTCACCGACGGCCGGCTGTCGACGCGGGTGGATTGCAACACGTGCAGCGGCGCGTTCGCGTTGTCGGGGCAGACGCTGACTGCGGGCCCGGTGCTGGCGTGCACGCGAGCCGCCTGCCCGACGATGGCGTTCGAACAGGCGTACATCAGCCTGTTGAGCGGCGACAGCACGCTGACGCTGTCAGGCGGCACCCTCGTGCTGTCGTCGATGCGCGGCGTGTTGCGGTTGGCGCGTTAGCCGGAAGGCGGCGGCTGTCAGAGCCCACAGGGGACCACAGGTGCGTCTGGCTGACAACGGCTTGGAGCCGTTCGCGCCAGCCGTTCGTGCCATCATGTCGCCGCGGCGCGCGGCTCACGTGCAGCGTCAGGCCGACCAGCCACAAGACGAAACGGAAACCGATCGACCTGGGCGATGCCGAGGCCAGGGTTCACGCGTGCCCTCGCGCGCAGTCCTGTCGTTGACTTGCGCGCGCCGCGGGCAAGCGGGGGCGTTCGGCGACAGGAGCGTTCCGGGAGTACTGACCGGTTACAAGGCGCGATGTCCATGAAATCGAAACGGAAGTCTCCGACGACCGTCTCCGAAGTTCTCGAAGTGCTTCACGCAGAGCGCGACGAGCGAGGCATGAGCAACTGGAAGAAGCGGAGCTCGGGCACCGCAGGGATGAGCAGTTTCGGAATCGGCCTCACGCGGCTGCGCAAGCTGGCCAGGGAGATTGGGCGGAATCGGGAACTCGCGCAGGCGCTCTGGCAGACCGACGTCTACGACGCCCGGGTGATCGCGCTTCTCGTCGACGACCCGTTGCAGATCACATCTGATCAGGTCGAGAAACAGGTTGAGGAGTTGGGCGGCGGCATGCTGGCACACGTGTTCGCATCCTGCGACGCGACGCTGGCCAAGACGTCGTTCGTGGTCGAACTTGCCGACCGGTGGGTCAGGAGCGACGACCCTGTCCGCCGCGACTGCGGCTACGGCCTTCTTTACGAGGCGTCGAAGTTCTCAGGCAGGAGGGCGCCGGACGATGCGTTCTTCCTCGCCTGTGTCAAGCGCATCGCTGACACGATCGGGACGGAGTCGGAGAGGGTCCGCCTGGCAATGGGCACGGCGCTGATGGGGATCGGCAAGCGGAGTGCTGTCCTCAATCAGGCGGCCCTGAAGGTAGCGCGGGCTGCAGGGCCGATTGAGTTCACCTCCGCGAGCGGCAAGTGCGAGCCGTTCGACGTCGTAAAGCACCTGACCGCCGATCCACTCAAGAAGAAGTTGGGCGTCGAGCCGTGACTGGCATGGCGATAGGTCTGTGGCTGGCTGCTGGTACCGTGGCGGACTGGCCCGGCTCTTCAGGCGGGCGGGAGTCCGGCGCAACCGCTCGCTCGGGTACAAGCTCAACGATCGTCTTGCAACCGGTCCTCAAGCCGCGTATCCTCGCTCGGCGGCCCGCCGGCAGGGCACCCGAGGCATCGGGAATCTCGGCCCACGGCTCGGGCGGCTGCCTCGACAACTCGTGAAGGGCGGGCTGGTATGCGGCGCGGAATCGTCGGCTCGGCGATAGTTTTCTCTGTGATCGCGGCGGCCGCCGCGCAGCGGCCGTCCGCCCCGGGTGGAGCGGTCGCCGGCGAGTGGCGCCATTACGGCGGCGACATCCACAGCACGAAATACTCGCCCCTGGCCCAGATCACGAAGGACAACGTAGGCCAGGTGGCCGTCGCCTGGCGCTGGACGTCGCCCGACGACGCGATTCAGGCGGCGGACCCCAGCCTTCATGCCGGGCGGTACGAGGACACGCCGCTCATGGCGAACGGCGTCCTCTACACCATCACGTCGCTCGGGCTCGTGGCGGCCATCGACCCGGGGACAGGCCGGCAGACGTGGGTGCACGACGCGGAGAGCTACAAGTCCGGCCGCCCGAACAATGCGGGGTTCGTCAACCGCGGGCTGGCGTACTGGTCGGACGGGCGCTCCGAGCGGATCCTCTACACGACCCACGACGCTTACGTCGTGTCGCTCGACGCGCGAACGGGGCGTCCGGACCCGGCGTTCGGCGCGGGCGGCCGGGTGGACGCGGCGGCGGGCATTCCACGGGTCGTGCGCCCGGCCCTCCTCTCCGGACGGTCGCCCTTCGTCGCCGGCGACGTCGTGGTCGTGGGGAGTTCGGTGTCCGATCACGCCCGGACGAAAGAGAACCCGCCGGGCTATCTGCGGGCGTTCGACGTGCGTTCGGGCCAGCGGCTCTGGGAGTTCCACACCATTCCGCAGAAGGGGGAATACGGCTACGACACGTGGCTGGAGGGCTCGGCCGACTACACGGGCAACACCAACGTGTGGGCCGCCATGTCGTACGACGCCGATCTCGACTACCTCTACTTCGCCACCTCGACGCCCACGAACGACTACTACGGCGGCCAGCGTCCGGGGAACAACCTGTTTGCCGAGAGCCTTGTCTGCGTCGAGGCCAGGACCGGCACGCGCGTGTGGCACTTCCAGACGGTCCATCACGGGCTGTGGGACTACGACCTTCCCGCGGCGCCGATCCTCGGGGACATCACGGTCAACGGGCGACGGATCAGGGCCGTGATGCAGGTGAGCAAGCAGGCCTTCACGTATGTCTTCGACCGGAGGACCGGCGAGCCGGTGTGGCCTATCGTCGAGCGGCCTGTGCCGAAGTCGAGCGTGCCGCGCGAGCAGGCGTCGCCCACGCAGCCGTTTCCGACCAGGCCGCCCGCATTCGACCTGCAGGGGGCGACCGAGGAGAACCTCGTCGACTTCACGCCGGAGCTCCGCGCGCAGGCGCTGGAACAGCTGCGACGGTTCGACCACGGGCCGCTGTTCACGCCGCCGTCGCTCAAGGGGACGATCCTGGTGCCGGGAGTCGCGGGCGGCGCCAACTGGGGAGGCGCAGGGTTCGATCCGGAGACCGGGATTCTCTACGTCCCCTCGCGCATGGCGCCGTCGACGATCCGCCTCGGCCCGGCGGACCCGGCGCTCGGCACCGCGCTCTTCTTGTCCGCCAGGCTCCCACCCGAGCTCGCGACGGCCACGACGATTGAGGGGCTGCCGATCTTCAAGCCGCCGTACTCGCGCGTGACCGCGATCGACATGAACCGCGGCGAGCACAGCTGGATGGCGCCGCTCGGCAATGGCCCCCGCAATCATCCGCTCCTGAAGAACATCGCGCTACCGCCGCTCGGCGATGGCATCCAGGGTGGCAGCGTGCTGATCACCCGGACGCTGCTGTTCGTCGGCGTGACGCGGTTGAGCCCGTTCGGGGGTCCGGCCCCGCCTCTCTGGGCCCGGTGGGGCGACGACGATGCGGATCGTAAGGCCATCTACGTCTTCGACAAGCGATCGGGCGATCTGCTTCGCGTGATCGATCTCGACACCTCGGTCGCGGGAGCCATGACCTACATGCATCACGGAAGGCAGTTCGTCGTCGCGGCTGCGGGGGGCGGGCGCGAAGCAGGGCTCGTCGCCCTCGCGCTGCCCGGGGCGGGGCCTGCTGCCCGCTGATTCGCTGCCTCGACTCGCACGCGCAATCCTGTCGGCTCGTCCGGTCCTCTCTCAACGGAGACAGAGATGGCGAAGATTCAACGGCGATGGAGTGTGGGCGGGGCGCGAGCGCTCGTCCTGGCACTGGCGGCTCTGGCGTCACCTACTCCGCGTGGGCGCAGTCCACGTCAGCACCAGGTGGACCTCCGCTTCGGCAAGCTGCTGACGGTCGGATCGACGCGCATCCGTCCGCGGCTGGACATCTTCAACCTGTTCAACGCCTCGAGTCCGCAGACCTACCGGTCAACGGTGCTCACGAATGTCAACTACGGCAGGATCGGCAGCGTGCTGTCGCCACGGTTCGTGAAACTGGGGGCTTCAGTCGACTTCTGATTGGAAAGACCGTACGTCAACGCTCTGATCGGAGGGCCTGTGGGAATGTGGGCGCCGCGTTCTGTGCGGCGTCCAAGGCCGCGGAAGCGGCCGTCATTCCACAGGCTCTTCTGTCACGACCCGGCGCGTCTGGGACAGGTAGCGCGTGGCCTTCTCCAGCGCGACCTCCTCGGCCTCCTCCTTCGACGCGCCTTCCCCTCTCGCCACGCGCGCGCCGGGGCTCACGTTGTCCACGGTGCAGTAGTACCGCTCGCCGACCCGGTAGGTCACCACGTTGATCGGCCAGCCGGCCACTTCGAGCCGCCGCTCCGAAAACTCTTCGCTCCGCAGCCCGGTCACGGCTTCTCGACCGGAGCGCCGACCAGGTTCCCCCACTCGGTCCAGGAGCCGTCGTAGTTCCGCACCCGCTCGAACCCGAGCAGGTACTTGAGCACGAACCACGTGTGGCTGGAGCGCTCGCCGATCCGGCAGTAGGCGATCACGTCCCTGTCGGGCGTGACACCGGCCCCGCCGTAGAGCGCGGTCAGCTCCTCCCTGCTCCTGAAGGTGCCGTCCTCGTTGCACGCCCTGGCCCACGGAATGCTCTTCGCGCCGGGAATGTGCCCGCCGCGCTGACAGGTCTCCGGCAGCCCGGGCGGCGCCAGGATCTCTCCGGTGAACTCCTGCGGGCTGCGGACGTCCACGAGCACGGTGCGCGCATCCACGAGCGCCTTCTGCACCTCCGGCAGGAACGCGCGGAGCGCCATGTCCGGCGCCTTCGCCTCGTATGTTGTCACCGTCGGCGAGGGCGTCCCGGTCTCGAGCTCGCGCCCTTCCGCCAGCCACTTCTTGCGCCCGCCGTCCATGATCCGCACGTCGGCGTGACCGTAGATCTTGAGCTGCCAGAAGGCCCACGCGGCGAACCAGTTGTTGTTGTCGCCGTACAGCACGATGGTCGTGTCCGGAGCGATGCCGGCGCGGCCGAGCAGCGCCTCGAGCTTCTCCTTCGGGGCGATGTCGCGCACGACGGTGTCGCACAACTCCGTCGTCCAGTTCCAGCCCACCGCGCCGGGCACATGGCCCTGACCGTACGCGGCGGTATCCACGTCCACTTCGACCACGCGCACGTCTGCGTCGCCGCCGTGTTTCGCCACCCACTCGGTGGTCACCAGCACGTCTTCGCCACTCGACCCAGCCATCGCCCGCCTCCTTTCGCAGATGCCTGCGAGGAGCAGTCATTGTAAGCCGACGGGACGGGCCGCCTGCCTTCGACATCGCCCGGGCCAGGGAAGCCGGCCCCCACAGATTGTCGAGAGCCTCCTTGGCAGAGGCGGCGCAGCCGCTGGTGACGTGCGGCCGATGGCCGCCCTGACGGACTCAGCGGACGGATGGGCAGACGGTGCGGGCAGGGCCTGGAGACACTACCAGCGGAGCACGCGCGCGCCCCGCCAGAGCGGGCCCTCGCGCACGAACTGCCACTCGGGGTTCTTCGACGTGTCGCGCAGCGACGCGCACACCCGGTCGAACGTGGCCACGTGCTCGTCTTCGCACTCGAAGTAGGTGACGAAGTCGAACTCGCCTTCGCGCTCGTAGCCGTCGGGGTTGTGGTACAGCCGCCGGAACAGGGTCGAAATCCCCGCGTCCGCCGATCGGGCGTGTCCGCTGACCGGGCACCCGGAGCCGGCATCCACGTGCGGGTAGAAGTAGGTGTGCCGCTCGAGGGAGGACTTGGCCCACCAGTCGTGGGTCTTGCTGAGCGGCAGCACGAACGCCCGGCGAGCCACGCGGCCGGATTGGCGGGGCTGCGCCCGCCGGTAGGCGTAGTCGTACAGCTCGGAGCTGCTGTACCGCGGACTGCGCTCGGCACCCTCGATCGACGTGACGTGGCCGCCATCGCCGAGCCGTCTCCGCAGCTCCTGCTCGGCGTCGTCCAGACGCGGCCGGTACTTGCTCGACACCTGCACGGCGAAGCGGGCGGCTGCCAGCCCCGTGGCACCGGGCGCCACCTCGACGGCGAGCAGGAACTGGATCGTCTCGCACGGCTGGACGTCGCGCGTCCCGTCCGCGTCGAAGTCGTTGAAGAACCCGCGCGCGATCGACGCGCCGGCCGAGCGCACGCGCGCCCCCGACCGCACCTCGTCCTCGACCGTCACGAAGAGGAACTTCGTGAAGGCCAGGTTCGCGCCCAGATGGTTGCCGGACGGCGAAAACCCACCGCTGCCGTTGGCCATGGTTCCAACGAGTGGTATCGGCCCCAGGATCCCGGACCTTAGAGCCCTGGCCGGGCCGAACAGCAGGAAGAAGCGTGGATTCGCGCGCCGGGGCGGGCAACGGCGTGCAGCCGTGTGCAGCCCGGCTGCCGGGCCCGCCTACCCGTCCAGGACGAACGTCCGGATCGCCTGCGCCAGGCCGGCCTCGTCGTGCGATCCGGTCACGGCCCAGCCGCGGGCGCGAAGCGGCGCGGCCGCGTTCCCCATCACGACCGGGCGCCCCGCGAACTCCAGCATCTCGATGTCGTTGAAGTTGTCGCCGACCGCCATCACCTGGCCGGGAGACAACCCCAGCCGTGCCGCCGTCCGTGCCACGGCGCGCCCTTTGGTCGCCTCCACGGCCGTGACATCCACGAGCGTGAAATCGCGGTCCTCGTATTCGGTGACCGACGTCGCGAACCCGTCCCCGCCCTCGCCGAGCAGCCGGGCCAGCACGCGCATCTCTTCGACGCCCCCGTTGAACATCACTGCGACCGGGTCCTCGACCAGCGCCTGCTCGAGCGGCGCACACCGCTCGATCAGCCGCCGATTGCGCTCCCAGTAGCCCTTGCGGTTCGGCGCGGTCCAGTCCATAGACTCGAACAGCATCTGTCGCGCGTGCTCGCGGTCGAAGATCAGCGCCGCCGCATGGCGAAAGCCGCCGGTCGCGCCGAGGACGGCCCGGGCGACCTCCCGGTCGAGCAGGCTGCGCGACAGCGTCGTGCCGTCCTGCGCCCGCTCGATGGCGCCGTTGCTGGCAATCAGCGTGATCCCGGGGGCCAGGCTGTCGGCCACCGGCCGGGCAAAGGGATAGCTGCGGCCGGTCACCAGCACCACGTCCACGCCGCGGGCCACGGCGGCCGCGAGCGCCTCCCGGTTGGCGTCGGGCACCTGCCCCGCGCTGTCGAGCAGCGTCCCGTCGATGTCTACCGCTATCAGCCTGATCATGTCCCTGGGCCTGCCCCTGCCGGCCCTCGGCCAGTTTGAGCTGGCCGCTGCGAGTGTCACTGCCAGGTGAGATCCGGGTTAGTGGGCTACCATTATCCGGGTATGGGCTGGGAGCGGTTTCAGGGCGTCAACGCAGGCTACGCGCTCGAGTTGTACGAGCGGTTCAGGACGGATCCCCAGTTGGTCGATCCCGACACGCGACAGGTCTTCGAAGGGCTGACGCCACCAGACGCCGCCGGGCTCACGGCCACCGGGCCGCCGGCCGGGTCTCGGGCCAGCTTCCGGGCGGTGGTGGCCGCCGTGAACCTGGCAGAATCGATCCGCCGCTACGGACACCTCGGCGCCTCGATCGACCCGTTCGGCTCCCCGCCCACTGGAGACCCCTCGTTTTCGCCGTCGAGCTACGGCATCGACAACGAGGACCTCAAGCGCCTGCCGGCGTCGTTCGTCGGCGGGCCGGCCGCCGAGCGCTCGGCCAACGCGTACGAAGCGATCGAGCGGCTCCGCGAGGTCTACTGCTCGACGACCGGCTACGACCTGGCGCAGGTCTTCGTACCCGAAGAGCGCCACTGGCTGCGCGACTCGGCCGAAATGGGCGCGTTCCGTCCACCCACCGACGCGATCGACGCCGACGAGCTGCTGGACCGGTTGACGCAGGTCGACGTGTTCGAGCGCTTCCTCCACCGCACGTTCCCCGGCAAGACACGCTTCTCGCTCGAAGGGCTCGACATGCTGGTGCCGGTCCTCGACGAGATCGTCTGCGACGCATCGGCGGGCGGCGTCCGGCACCTGCTCGTCGGCATGGCGCATCGCGGCCGGCTCAACGTGCTGGCGCACATCCTCCAGAAGCCGTACTCGCAGGTGCTGGCGGAGTTCAAGGATCCGGTCGCGTCGGTGATCTGGCGCATCGACATCGGCTGGACGGGCGACGTGAAGTACCACGCCGGCGCTCGCGTCCGCGTCACGGATGAAGGCCCGGGCCAGATCCAGGTGACGCTGGCGCCCAATCCGAGCCACCTGGAGATGGTGAACCCGGTGGTGGAAGGCATGGCGCGCGCCGCGGGCACCAGCGCCGCCGCGCCGGGCGCCCCGGCCTTCGATCCGCGCGTCACGCTGCCCCTGCTGATCCACGGCGACGCCGCCTTCCCGGGGCAGGGCATCGTCGGCGAAACGCTCAACCTGTCGCGTCTCGAGGGTTACTACACCGGCGGCAGCATCCACATCATCGCGAACAACCAGCTCGGCTTCACGGCCACGCCGGAGGAGAGCTACGGCACCAGCTACGCAAGCGGCCTGGCGCGCGGCTACAAGATCCCGATCCTGCACGTGAACGCAGACGACGCGGTGGCGTGCATCGAGGCAGCCCGGCTGGCCTGGGCCTACCGCGCCAGGTTCGGCAAGGACTTCCTGATCGACCTGATCGGCTACCGCCGCCACGGGCACAACGAAGGCGACGAGCCGGCGTTCACGCAGCCGCTCATGTACCGGAGGATCGCCGATCACCCTACGGTGCGCCGTATCTGGATCCGCAGGGCCGAAGCGGACGGCCACACCTGGGCCGAGGCGCCGGATGCGATCGAGCGGCGGCACTTCAAGGTGCTCGAGGACACGTTCGAAGCGCTGAAGCCCGAACAGGACTTCTCGCAGCCGATCGCCCCGGAACCGCCCGCCGGCGCGGCGGCCCGTGCGGACACGTCGGTGCCGATCGACCGCCTCCGCGAGATCAACGAGGGGCTGCTGACCCGTCCGCGCGGCTTCACGATCCACCGCAAGCTGGAGAAGTCCCGCGACCGCCGGTGGCGCGCTCTGGACGGCATGGACGAGCGCACGATCGACTGGGCCACCGCGGAGGAGCTGGCGCTTGCCACAATCGTGGCCGACGGCGTGCCCGTCCGCATCACGGGTGAAGACGTGGGCCGCGGCACGTTCAGCCAGCGGCACGCGATCCTGCACGACTCGGCGACCGGGGAGCGGTTCGTCCCCCTGCAGCAGTTCCCGCAGGCGGCGGCTTCGTTCGAGATCCACAACAGCCCGCTGTCCGAGGCGGCAGTGATCGGTTTCGAGTTCGGCTACAACGTCCAGGAACCGACGCGCCTGGTGATCTGGGAAGCGCAGTACGGCGATTTCATCAACATGGCGCAGGGCGTACTCGACGAGTTCGTCACCTCCGGCCGCGCCAAGTGGGGCCTGACCCCGTCGATGGTCTTCCTGCTGCCTCATGGCCACGAAGGCCAGGGCCCGGACCACTCGTCCGCCAGACCGGAACGGTTCCTGGCGGCGGCAGCCGACATCAACCTGCGTGTCGCCAACTGCACGACCGCCGCCCAGTACTTCCATCTCCTGCGCCGCCAGGCCGCGCTCCTCACCACCGACCCGCTGCCGCTGGTCGTGCTGACGCCGAAGAGCCTGCTCCGCCATCCTGCCGTCGCGTCCACGCCCCGCGACCTCGCGGAAGGCCGCTTCCGGGCCTTCATGCTCGACGAGCCCCGGCAGGGCGGCGTCGACGAAGTGACCCGGCTGGTCCTCTGCAGCGGCAAGGTCTTCGTCGACCTGATGGAGGCCGGCGGGACAGCCGCCAGGGGGATCGCCGTCGGCCGGCTGGAGCAGCTGTATCCGTTCCCGGCCGACGCCGTTTCACGGGCGCTCAAGCGCTACCCGGCACTCCGCGAGGTCGTGTGGCTGCAGGAGGAGCCGGAGAACATGGGCGCCTGGTGGTTCGTCCGCCCGCTCCTCGAGGACGTCGTGGCCGAGCGATGGCCCATCCGGTACCTCGGACGGGGCTCGGCAGCCAGTCCGGCCGAAGGGTCGGCGGCGTGGCACCACCTCACGCAGAAGGCACTGGTCGAACAGGCCCTGGCCACCACCACCGCCGACGTCGATGAGGGCATGGTGTTCTCCAAGCGGATCATCTGATGGCCAACGTGGTCGTTCCCCAGCTCGGCGAATCCGTCGTCGAGGCGCGCATCGTCAAGTGGCTGAAGGCCGAGGGTGACCGGGTCACGACCGGCGACCCGCTGGTCGAGCTCGAGACCGAGAAGATCGACGTGGAGGTGCCCGCCGCTCGCAGCGGCGTCATCAGCCGCATCGAGCGCCAGGAAGGCGACACCGTGAAGGTCGGCGACACGCTGGCCGTACTGGAAGACGCACCCGCCCCTGCAGAGGACGATTCCGCGAAGGACGACACTCCGGAACGCGTGCCGGCTGCCGCAGGCAAACGCGACGGGCCGAAGGCCCGGGAGCCGGCGCCTGCCAGACGGCCGGCGGCCGGGGCGCCGGACGTCGAGGAAGGGCGCGAA
>VFZH01000115.1 GCA_016871255.1 Acidimicrobiia bacterium
GCACCGCGCCAGGGGGACGGATGGCGTGATGGAGGCCGTGGCGGGTGGCGACGACTACGAGCTGCTCTTCACCGTGCCCCGATCCCGGCAGGGCCGGCTGCGTGGCGCCGCGCGGCACTTCGGGGTGCCGATCACGCGGATTGGGATCATGACGAAAGCGCCCGACGTCGTGTTGCGGACTCCGGCCGGCGACGTGCCGTTGCCGGACGGGTTCGAGCACTTCCGGTAGGCTCACGTCGCATGCCGCTCATCTCGCGGTCGATCGTGCGCAAGGAGGTGGCGACGCTGGTCGTCATGCTCGGGTTCCTGTGGCTGTACGAGGTCACGATCCGCGATTCGCGCCCGGCGCGGGAAGCCGCGCTGCACGATCCCACCGTCCCGGTTCCCGGCGCACGCCAGCGGTTCACCGCAACGGCGTACTGCAAGGGCACGAGAACCGCGTCTGGCGTCGACGTGCGCAGCGGCATCGCCGCCGCAGACCCCGCGCTGCTGCCGGTCGGCAGCGTCGTGAGCCTGGCGACCACGGACGCCCGCTACAACGGCATCTATACGATCATGGACACGGGACCGGCCGTGCAGGGACGGATCCTCGACCTCTACATGTGGAGCTGCCACGACGCGCTCGCATTCGGCCGTCGCGACGCGGACGTCACCGTCCTGCGCCTCGGCTGGAACCCGAAAGCCAGCGCTCCGGACACCCTGCCCCTCCCCTGAACCGGGGTCAGACCCGGGTCAGACCCCGATCCGGAGGGCACGGCACAGAATCCCTGGGAAACCTGCGTCTCGGCTACCCGGATCGCCTTGCCGTCACACCGGGGGTCTGACCCGGGTCTGACCCCAGTAGTGCTCCGAACTGGAGCTGATACAACCGGTGGTAGATGCCCCGGGCGGCCAGCAGCTCCTGGTGCGTGCCGGCCTCGCGGACACGGCCCTTGTGCAGCACGAGGATCCGGTCCATGTCCTGGATCGTCGACAGCCGATGTGCAATGGCGATGGTCGTGCGGCCGCGCATCAGCACGTGCAGGGCGTCGCGAATGAGGACCTCGGTCTCGGTGTCCACACTCGATGTCGCCTCGTCCAGGACCAGCACCTGCGGATCGAACGCCAGAGCCCGGGCGAACGAGAGCAGCTGCTTCTGCCCGACAGACAGCCCCGACCCGCGCTCGGCCACCGCGGACTCCAGCCCCCGCGGCAGCGCCTCGATGAACCCGTCCGCGCGTACCGCCCGCACGGCGGCGCGAACGGCCTCGTCCGAAATCCGCTGGTCTCCCAGCCGGACGTTGCCGGCAATCGAGCCCGAGAACAGGTACACGTCCTGGAGCACCAGCCCGAACAGCCGCCGGAGTTCACCGAGGTCCATGTTCCGCACATCGACGCCGTCGATCGTGATCCGTCCCTGCTGGATGTCGTAGAACCGCAGCAGCAAGCTGATGAGCGTCGTCTTCCCCGATCCCGTCGCACCCACGATCCCGATCCGCTGCCCCGGCTTCACCTCGAAGGTGACATCGTGCAGCACGGGCTCGCCGTCCGAGTAGCCGAACGTGACGTGGTCGAACACGATGTGCCCGCGCGCGCCGGGCGGCCTCGGAGCCGGCCGCGTCGGGTTCTCGATGCGCACGGGGGTGTCGAGCAGCGCGAAGATGCGCTCAGAGGAGGCCATGGCGGACTGCAGCGTGTTGAACTTCTCCGACATGTCGCTGATCGGCCGGAAGAAGCGCTGCGAGTACTGCAGGAACGCCACCAGCGACCCCAGCGTCAACGTATCCTGCAGCACCCACCACCCGCCGTACCACAGGATCAGCGCGGCAGCCAGCGCGCTGATGATCTCGATCGCGGGGTAGAACACCGCGTAGTAGAGAATCGAGTCGATGTTCGCGTCGCGATGCCTGGCGTTGATGCCGTCGAACTGCTCGAAGTCCCGCGCCTCGCGCCGGAACAGCTGCACGGTCGCCATGCCCGTGATGCGCTCCTGCAGGTACGCGTTGATGCGCGCGATCCAGGTGCGCACGGTCCGGTACGACTCGCGCACGTGCCGGCGGAACCACTGCGTGACCAGGGCGATCAACGGCAGCACCGAAAACGCGATCAGCGCCAGCCGCCAGTCCATCCAGAGCAGGACCGCCATGATGCCGGCCAGCGTGAACACGTCGCCGAACACCGACACCACGCCCGAGGTGAACAGGTCGTTCAGCACGTCCACGTCGGTCGTTACGCGCGTCATCAGCCGGCCCACGGGGTTCCGGTCGTAGAACCGCAGGTCCAGCCGCTGCAGGTGCCGGTACACCTCCATCCGGAGGTCGTACATGATCCGCTGCCCGGTCATCTGCAGCGTCCAGGTCTCCACGAACTTGAAGGCGAACGACAGCAGCAGCGTGAACAGGAACAGCGCGGCAATCAGGCCGAGGCCTGACAGGTCGGCGTCCGGGATGTAGCGGTCGATGACGACCTTCGTGAGGTACGGAGGCGCGAGCTGGAGCGCCGAGTGCCCCGCAATGGCCGCGAGCGCCAGCACGACCTGCGCGCGATAGGGCACGAGGTACCGCAGCAGCCGGCGCATCAGCCGGGCGTCGTACGCCTTGCCCAGGACTTCTTCGTCGTGGATGGAGGGTTCCGGGCTCACGGAGTTCGGGGCTCAGCGTCGAGCCGGCTGAAGCCGGCCCCCACACGTGTTCTCGCTGTTCTCGGCATGGGAACGATGGCGCTCGTCACGACGCCGCGAGCTCGTCTTCCAGCAGCTGCCGCCGGTGCAGATCGGCGTACAGGCCACCGGCCGCCACGAGATCGTCGTGGCGGCCGCGCTCGACGATCCGGCCATCGTCCAGCACCAGAATCTGGTCGGCATCGCGTACGGTGGAGATGCGGTGCGAAACGAGAATCGTCGTCCGGCCCCGCCGCGCCTCCCGCAGCCGCACCAGAATCTCCTCCTCGGTGTAGGTGTCCACGGCCGACAGCGCATCGTCCAGCACCAGCACCGCCGGGTCGCCGATGAGCGCGCGTGCGATCGAGGCGCGCTGCTTCTGCCCGCCCGACAGGGTGATGCCGCGTTCACCGACGATCGTCCGGTAGCCCCGAGGCAGATCCTCGAGGTCCTTGTCGAGCCGCGCAATCCGTCCGACCGCTTCCACGCGCTCGGCCGACCCCTCGTCACCCCGCGCGCCGAACGCGATGTTTTCGCCCAGCGTGTCGCTGAACAGGAACGGCTCCTGCGGCACGAACCCGATGGCCCCGCGCAGCACGCCGAGCGGAACGCGGCGGACGTCCACACCGTCGAGGAAGACCGTCCCGGACGGCGCCTCGTACAGCCGGGGCAGCAGGCTCAGCAGCGTGGACTTGCCGGATCCGGTGGCGCCGACGATCGCGGTCGTCCGCCCGGCCGGGAACACGGCCGACACGTCCCGCAGCACGACGCGATCGCCGAACGCGACCGTCAGGTGCCTGGTCTCGATCTCGCCACGGACCTGGTCGAGCGGCAGCGCCCCGGCGGCCTCCCGATCGGTGATCTCCGGCGAGGCGTCGAGCACGGCCGTCATCCGCGACCAGGACGCCAGCCCGCGCTGCAGCAGGTTCGTCACGAAGCCGAACGCCATCATCGGCCACGACAGCATCACGACGTAGGCGTTGAACGCCACGAGTTCGCCCACGGTGATCCGGCCCTGCACGACGGCGCGGCTGCCGAGCCACAGCACCAGCAGGATCCCGGCGCCCATCAGGAACTCGATGCTCGGAAAGAACGTGCCCTGCAGGCGGATCAGCGCGCGGTTCTTCTCGACGTAGCCGGCGTTGGCCGTTTCGAAGCGTTCGATCTCGAACGGCTCGCGACCGTAGGCGCGCACCACACGCACGCCGGCGAGCGCCTCCTGGGTCACCGCGCTCAGATCGGCGAGCTGCGCCTGGATGCCCTCGAACCGCTGGTGGATCGCCGCCCCGAAGTACCGCACCGCGATCGACACGAGCGGCAGCGGCACGAGCGACACCAGCGTCAGCCGCCAGTCGATGCTCGCCATCGCCACGACCGCCACCACGAAGGTCAGCGCGGTGCTGGAGGTGTACATGACGGCGGGCCCGATCATCATCCGCACCGCGCTCAGGTCGCTCGTCGCGCGCGACATCAAGTCGCCCGTGCGGCTCGCCTGGAAGTAGCCGAGCGACAGGCGCTGCAGATGGGCGAAGAGGTGGTTCCGGAGGTCGTATTCGATCTCGCGCGACGCCCCGATCAGGATCCGGCGCATCAGGTACCGGAACACGCCACCCACGATCGCCAGCCCCAGCATGAGCCCGGCGTAGAAGCGCAGTTTCGCCGCCGTGATGCCGGCGGTGAGATCGTCCACCGCGAAGAGGAGCACCCACGGGCTGGCAAGCTGAATGGCCGTGGCAGCGACGACGCAGACGAGCCCGGTGACGAAGGCGCGGCGGTAGGGACGCAGGAACGGCAGCAGCCGTCGGCCCTGGGCCATTCAGCGAGTATAGCGGACGGGATCGGGCGCCATGAGACGGTCCGCGACGCGCCGCAGCGCCTCGATGCCGTGGATGTCGTCCGGCAGCATCGGCAGCCGTACGCGCGGGAGATCGCCGAACTCCTGCTCGATCGTCTCCAGGTACTCCTGCTCCTGCCGGCGCCGGGCCTCCATGAACGCGCCCGGGACGTCGGGCGGCAGGACGCGGTTCACGACCACCGCCGAGACGGGCACCCTGGCCTTCGCCAGCGAGCGACGCGCGCGCCCGCTCTCCACCACCGACAGCCTGTCCGGGTTCATGACCAGCACGAAGCCGCTCGTCGAATCGTCGAGCAGCGCCTCGCGCGCACGGCGGAGCTTCTGCTGGCGGCGGCGCAGGATCTCGGTCAGGCGCGCGGCCCGCGAGCTGGCCTGGCGGCTGGCCAGAGCGTCCTGCAGCAGCGCCAGGTCGTCCTTCGGCGGCGTGCCGCCGAATCGTTCGAGCGCCGCGTTCAGCGAAGAGGCACGCTCGTCGTGGCGCAGCAGGCCTTCGGTCCACGCCATCATCAGCTCCGGCAGCGCGAGCAGCCGCAGCGTGTGCCCGGTCGGCGCCGTGTCGAAGAGGATCAGGTCGTAGTCCGAACCGGCGCGGCCGATCAGGTCCGCCATCCGCTCGAGCAGCGCCGCCTCCATCGTCCCGGGGGCCAGCGCGGCGAGGTCGAGCTGGCGATCCACCTCGCCGTGCATGCGCGGATGGACGAGCCCCTTCATCTGCAGCTTCACCGACGTGATGTGCTGCTCCGCCTCCTCGTCCGGATCGATCTCGATCGCCCACAACCCCGCGGTCACGCCGCGTTCGTCGGCACCCACGCGCAAGTCCAGGACGTCGCCGAGCGAGTGCGCGGGATCGGTGGAGACGACCAGGCAGCGCCGCCCGGCGTCGGCGGCCGCCAGGCCGAGCGCGGCGGCGATCGTGGTCTTGCCCACGCCCCCCTTGCCGCCGACGAAGAGCAGGGACCCGCGGAGCAGGCCGCTCAGCGCAGCCTGGAAGGTCTGGGGTGCAGCCACGAACCTGGGGTCCTCAGCAGCACTTCAGGCCCTCGAGCGGCGAATGGGCCATCCCCATCCGCGTGTGCCACTCGTGGAACCGTTCCAGCAGCACCGGCTGCAGTTCGAGCGTGAAGTAGGTGGCCGGATTCGGAACGCCCATGAGGTCCGAGAACACCAGGATCATGAACAGGTCGTCCTGGTCCCGGCGGGCCTGCGCCACGGCCCGCCGGTACGGGGCCTGGTAGTACTCCGAGAGCAGGTCCCCTGCCGTGCGCGCCCACCGGCCGATTACGGCCAAGAGACGATCGCCGCGGGGACCCGTGGGGCTCACGACACGGCCGTTGCGGCAGAGGCCGCCCGTGCGCGCCGTTCGCGCATCAGCGCGCCGGCCGCCTCGAGCATCACCAATACGGCGGCCACGATGATCAGCACGTCTAGCACGACCAGCAGGTACTGGCCCGTCACGAAGAGAGACCACAGCTGCTGGAGCGCCGACAGGAACGCCGTGCCGGTGACGAAGATCATCGGCACCAGCGTGTACCGCGACGGCCGCCCCAGCTTCACGAGCATCGTGCTGAGGACCATCAGCGTGAGCCCGGCGAGCAGCTGGTTCGACGTGCCGAACAGCGGCCAGATGCGCATCCCGCCGGTCCCGGACGCACCGCCCGCACCAAAGGCCAGCACGAGGCAGGCCGCGACCGCTACGCCCGTGGCGACGTACCCGTTCGTGAGGAGGGGAATGCGGTAGAGCGCCCCCCACTCCTGCACGATGTAGCGCTGCAGGCGGACGCTCGCGTCCATGGTCGTGCCCGCGAAGAGGACCGCCATCACGGTCAGCAGCGTGGCCGAGAAGGCGAGCGGCAGGCCGGACCCGTCCGAGATGATCCGCGAGCCACCCGCCACGAACGCGCCCAGGCCGCCCTGGCCGAAGGCGCTGTAGGTCCCCTGCCACTCGGCCAGCGAGGCGAACCCGGCCGACACGGCGATGATCGACACCAGCGCGAGCGACCCTTCACCCAGCGAGCCGAGATAGCCGACGAAGCGGGCGTCGGTTTCCTTGTTGAGCTGCTTCGAGGTCGTGCCCGAGCCGACGAGGCCGTGGAACCCCGAGATCGCGCCGCAGGCCACCGTCACGAAGAGCAGCGGGAAGATCGGCGGCGTTCCCGCGGGCACGTCGGTGTTGAGCATCGGGGCCACCACCGTGGGGTTGGCCACCAGCACAGTACCGAACATCAGCCCCAGGCCGATGAAGAGCTGGATGCCGTTGATGTAGTCACGCGGCTGGAGCAGGAGCCACACCGGCAGCATCGAGGCAACCGCCGCGTACGCGAACAGGATCAGGATCCACTGCGGACCCGGGCCGAGGCCCAGGAACGACTCCGGCAGCGTGATCGGCACGATCTCGCCGAGGTAGATCACCGCGTAGAGGACGATCGTGCCCACCACCGTGGGCCACAGGATGCCGACCCCCATCTTGTAGATCAGGACGCCGATGACCAGCGCCACGGCGATCGCGCTCCACACCGGGATCACGCTGCTCGGCGTGCCCATCAGCTCGGTGGCCATGATCACGGCGAACACGGCGTTCACCATCAGCAGCAGCAGGAAGATCACCACCATGAAGACCACGCGGGAGCGCTGGCTGACCACGTCGCCCGTCAGCGCGCCGATCGACTGGCCCCTGTTGCGGACGCTCGCCCAGATGGCGCCGAAGTCGTGGACGCCCGAGAAGAAGATCGTGCCCAGCACGACCCACAGGAAGGCCGGCCCCCAGCCCCAGATCACGGCGACGGCGGGGCCGACAATCGGCGCCGCCCCCGCAACCGCCGTGAAGTGGTGCCCCCAGAGCACGATCCGGTTGGTGGGCACGTAGTCCACGTCGTCGCGCATGGCGTGCGCAGGCGTCCGGAAGCCGGGATCGAGCCGGTAGATCTTCTCGGCGATGAACTTGGAGTAGAAGCGGTAGCCCAGGAGCATCGCTCCGAGCCCCACGATGACGAGCACAGCAGCAGTCATGAGCAGGCATCCTGAGTGAAGATTCCGTCGGACATGTCGGGGCATTCTATACCGCCCCGCCCGCGGGCCGACGGATCCGAGCGCCGGGACACTAGCCCGCCGGCTTGCGGGCCAGCGCCACGAGGGAGCTCCCCGCCGGCGCCGGGACGTGGCGTGTCACCGCGGCCTCGGCCGCCAGCAGGGCGCCGAGGACCAGGTTGACCGGCGCGGCCGGCACCGTGATCTCCGCGCCGTCCTCTTCGATCCCGCCGCGCCACCAGCGCCGCGCGAGCCGGACGCCAAGGACCAGGGGCAGCGTCGTGGCGAAGGTGTAGCGGATCTGCACCACTTCCAGACCCGCGCCTTCGAGCAGGCCACGCGTCGTGGATTGCGAATAGCGGCGCACCTCCCGCGCCAGCACCGAGTGATCGCCACGCAGCAGTTCGAAGGCCGCCAGCGTGAGCACCAGCGCCCCTCCGGGCCGCAGCACGCGCGCCATCTCCGCCATCGCGGCCGCGTCCTCCTGAACGGACTGCAGGACGTCGAACGAGGTGACCAGGTCGAACGACTCGGAACGGTACGGCAGATGGACCACCGAAGCCCGCACGAGCGGCCGGCCCGCCCGCCTGGCCATGTGGAGGCCGGATTCGGTGAGATCAAGGCCGACGGCGCGACCGTAGGGAGCGAGCAGCTCCAGGTTGACGCCCGTGCCGCAGCCGCAGTCGAGGATGTCGAGATCCGTGCGGCCGGCTGCCCCCCGGTCGAGCACCGGTGTCACGAACCGCCGGAACCCGCGAAACCAGAAGTGCGACTCCTCGGCGAGACGGGTCAGTTCGAGCAGGCGATCCATCGCAAGAACAATGATGATTGGAGATTGATGATTGAGGATTGCATTGGCGATTGATGATTGATGATTGATTGTTGATTGATGGGCAAGTACGATCGGTCGCAATCGCCAATCGTCAATGCAATCGCCAATCGCCAATCGTCAATGCGATCGCCAATCGCCGATCGCCAATCGCCAATGCAATCCTCAATCTCCAATCCTCAATCATTAATTTCATAGATTCTCCGATACTCCTCTCTCATCCCCAGCACCTTCTTCACGTAGTTCTGGGTTTCCGGGAAGGGGATGTCGTCGATGAACTCGTCCTGCGGCAGCCCCGGGCGCTCGGCGATCCAGCGATCGACGCGATGTTCCCCCGCGTTGTACCCGGCGACGGCGAGGTGCGCGTGGTCGAAGCGGTCCATGAGCTCCCTGAGATACGTCGTGCCGATCCGGACGTTGGCCTCCGGCCGGGTGAGCGTGTCCGGACCGAACCGCATGTCGAGCCGGCGTGCGTACCGCTGTCCCGTTTCCGGCAGGACCTGCATCAGCCCCACGGCGTTGGCCGGCGACAGCACGTCGGCGGTGAACGTGGACTCCTGCGACACGAGCGCAGCGACCAGCCAGGGATCGAGGCCCCGGGCCGCGGCCTCCTTCCGGATCAACGGCCCGTAGTCGAGCGGGAAGACGACAGTGAGGATCTCCCGCGGGAGCTCGGTGCCCGCATCCGTCAGGTACTGCGGATACGCGCTCTTCATCAGGGTGATGGCGTCGCGCAGCAGGTCGAAGCGCTCACGCCCGGTCGTGTCGAGCCCCTGCTGGTGCCGCAGCCATGCCAGGGTGGCGCGCGTGACGGGTGTGGATCCGGATGCCTGTCCGGCGTACTGCAGCTCGCGATCCGCATCCTGATGGCGCCCGACGGCGATCAGCTGCTGGATGAGCGACACGGGCAGGCCGGCCGGCGCGCGCGGGGGCTCCCCACGCGGGCGATCCAGCCGCGCGGCATCGCCGTTCAGGCGGCCCCTCGCAAGGCGGCCGTAGTACGAGGTGCCGTAGTCGGCGACCGCCAGGCGATAGCGCGCCGCCGACCCCGGTTCGTCACCGGCGCGCTGCCGCGCCCGCCCCGACCAGTACAGCCACGCCGGACGCGTGTCGGCTCGCGGGAAGGCCGCCGCCGCCTGCTCGAACACACTCGCCGCTTCCCCGAACCGGCCGTCCCGATACGCCCGCCACCCGACTTTCCACGCTGCGCGCTCCGCGTAGCGGCCCTCCGGAAACGCCGCCCGCAGTTCCCGGAACGTGCGGTCGGCCGGATCGACCTCATCCTGCCGGATGTAGTGCGACGCCAGCTCGTTCAGCGCCTCTTCCGCCCAGCGCGTGCCCGGCAGGTCGTGCACCAGCGCGCGCGTCAACGACACGTAGCGGGCGGCGTCCCCGAGGCTGCGGATGGCGAGCGCGTGGAAGTACCGGGCTTCCCCGCCGCGCCCGACGCTGGTCAGGTGCGTCGCGAGACCGTCGCGGGCCGCCGCGAACCGGCCGAGGCGGTAATCGCACTGCGCGAGCCGGAGCGCAACGAGCTCCCGGTCGCTGCCGCCCAGCTCGCGGACCCGGTCGAAGGCATCGCGGGCCTCGGTCCAGCGGCCCGCCGAGAACAGCCGTTCCGCGCGCCGCTGCTCGTTCTCGACACGAGCTGGCGTCCACGCATCCCCCGTCGCCAGCCGCGCGAGCGCCTCGGCGGCCGTCTTTGCTTCTTCCGACAACGGATGGTCGTAGTAGAGGCGCCGGTAGAGGGCCACGGCCCGCTCCAGACGAACGGCAGCAACGGCCGCGTCTGCGGCGCGCAGCAGGATGGCCGGCACGGAGACCCGGAAACCGCTCGCCAGCGGCTCGAGCAGATCCAGCGCCCGCGCGTGGTCGCCCAGGCGCCCGGCCGCGTCGGCTCTGGCCATGCTCGCCGCTTCGTGCAGGTAGCCGCCCGGCATCGTCTCGAGCAGCGCGTCCAGCGTGGACGCGGCCTGCTCCACGCGATCGAGCCGCAATTCCGCCAGCGCCGAGTAGTAGCGTGCGTATCCGGAGAGCGAGGTCGCGGCGAGCGGGGCCGCCGCCAGCAACGGCAGCGCGCGTGCGTACTCCCCGTTGTCCACGAGCGACAACCCGCGTGCAAAGGTGGAGATGGGGCCGTCGCCGCCGTCCGCGGCCCCACGAGGCCGGGCCACGTGGCCGTCCGGCACGAGCCAGAACTGGGAGGCGTGTTCCGGCAACTCGGGATGACGCGTGGGAACGAGACGCTCGGCCACGTCCGCCGGCACGGCGGGCTCGCCGCTCGGGCCCTGTCGCCCCGACTGCGCCCCGATCCGGAGCAGCGGCCACACTCCGGCGGCAGCCGCCGCCACGAGCGCGACCAGGGCAGCGCGCGCGGGCACGCCTCGGCCCACGACCGGCTACCTCGAGACGGACAGCTGCGCCGCCTGCCGGACCATCAGCGTTTCGAGCACCCGGCTCGTGTGACGGGTGAGCATCTCGAGCGCGCCTGGCCAGAGCGGCGCCGAGGCGCCCGGGCCGGGCGGCGGCGCATCGGCATAGAGGATCGCGACCGGCTTGCCTTCGACCGACACCTCCAGCGCCAGCGCCAGCCGCAGGCCATGGCCGCGCGCGAACGGCGGCTGGCGGGATTCGTCGGCGGGCGCGAGGGCGTAGGACTCCGAGGCGGCAGGCAGGGCTCTGAGGTCCGCAGCCGTCGTGGTGAGGGTGGCCGGATCCACCTCGCCGAACCCGTGGCTGCGCCACCCGCGAAGGGCATCTCCGCCCACCAGGATCGCCACGCGCTCGGCTTCGCCGGACGCCGCCACGAGCAGCGCATCGAGCGCCTGGCTCAACGACGCGGCGGCATCGATGGCCCGGACGCCCCCGAGCCAGCGGGACGTGCGGACACGCGCCGCATCGGCAAGCTGCCGCGATAGACGATCGGTCAGCTCCCGCACCGTGCGGTCCACCGTGGCGCGGAGGGTCTGGTCGAAGGGCTCGGGCAATCCGCCCGCAATTATACTGGCGGGCGCGGTCTCGTCCCGAGGGCGGTATTGATTCAGGGGGTGGAGGCCACTAGAGTTAGCCGAGTTCGCTCATCGGCTGGGTTGATCGTTCATGTGAACGAGGTGCCGTGATGACTCCGTTCCGCACAGTCCTCCTCGCGACCAGCGTGCTCGCCTTCGCCGCGTCCGCGTCCGCACAGACTCCCGATCCGAAGGCCGGGCAGCAGGCGTTCAGCGGCGGCATCGCGTTCTGCACGATCTGCCACGGCGGCAACGGCTCCGGCGGCTACGGCCCCGACCTGGCGGGCACCGGTCTGACGGTGGAGCAGTTCATCCGCTCCGTGCGCCAGCCGTGGGGCATCATGCCGTCGTTCCCGAACATCGACGACCGGACGCTGATCAACATGCACGCCTGGCTGTCGGGGCTGCCGAAGGTGGAAGCGCCGGGCAAGCCGCGCGTCGAGATGCCCGAGGGTGGACCGATCGGACAGCGGCTGTCGATCGCCTACGCCTGCAGCCAGTGCCACGGCCCCGAGCTCGCGGACCCGCGGCGCGACATGGGCGGCCAGGCGATCACGACGCTCGAAGGGCTCGAGAAGATCCTGTACGACGGCGAGCGCCCCACCTACGAGCCCGCGCAGGGGCGCCGGCCGAACCGCATGGGCCACTTCTCGCGCGAGCGGCTGCCACGCAGCGTGCTCGAGACCATCTTCACGTGGATGAAGGACGAGATGGGGCTGCGGCCGCCGGTGGTGGCCGAAGTCCGCGCGTCCAAGCCGATGAACGGCAACATCACCTACACGCTGGAAGTGCACAACGAGGGCGCGAAGGGCAAGGGCCTGCCCGCCGAGGGGGTGACGGCCACGCTGATCCTGCCGCCGGACGCCAAGGTCGTGAGCAGCACCGGCGCCGGCTGGGTGGGTGTGCAGAAGGATCCCGCCACCGGGATGCCGGCAGCTGTGTGGAAGGTCGCGAAGATCGACGCCGGCCCGGCCGTCGACGTGGGGTCGATCACGCTGGCGGGAGCGACGGTGCCCAAGGGCGTGTTCAAGGGCTCGTCGATCACGTGGGAAAAGCCGGCGCAGAAGCGGCCGGCGAACCAGACGCTGACCGACGCGCGGATCCCGCCGCCGCCCGGAGACGGGATCCCGACCACCGGCGTGTCGCAGCGGCCGACCGGCCAGGTGCTGCCGCTGTTCGTGATGCCCCAGCCCACGGAGTAGGACGAGGCGAACCGGGTTGGCTTTCCAGGCTCGTCACCCCTGAAAAGCCAACCTGGTTCGCTTTTTCGGCACGCGGGCGTACAATCAGAGCGCGGGCGGCGCGACGGCCCGC
>VFZH01000116.1 GCA_016871255.1 Acidimicrobiia bacterium
CGGCGGCGGTGCCGGGGGCGTTCACGCGTTGACGGGCGGCGCCAGCGCGTCCCGCAGTCGCGCCCGCTCCGCGGTGTAGTCGGGCCGATCCTCGTCGAAGCTGCGGACGACCATGGCCTGCGCGGCGCGGAGGAAGTCGACAAGCTGCCCGCGCGAGACGCCGTTCGCCTCGAAGTACGGCACCGACCAGACGTCCATCCCGTACAGCGGCAGGAGCACCGAGCGATCCACCGACCGGTGCAGCCGTTCCACGTGCGCCTGGGCCTCTTCCCAGTCCATGGTGGCGTGCGTCCAGCTGTAGCCGGCGCCGAGCAGCCCGAACTCGGCCGCGCGCTCCTGCACCGGGACTTTCGGGTCGTGGAAGTAGGCTTCCGCGGAGTAGAACGTCGGCGCGGTCTCCTGGATGAAGTCGATCGTGTGCTGCACGCTCTCGGCCGTCTCGCCTGGAAACCCGATGATGAACGAGGCGTACGCCGCGATGTCGCGCTCGGCGAGCATCCGCAGGCCGTTCCGGTAGGTCTGCACGAGCGCCTTCTTGTTCATGTTCTTCAGCACCCGCGCGTCGCCAGACTCGATGCCGGCGAAGACCGCGACGCACCCCGCCGCCTTGATCAGGTCGAAGGTCTCCTCGTCCGCGTTGCTGCAGCGGAAGTAGGACGTCCAGGTGAAGTCGAACCGGTTCCGGATCATCATCCGGCAGAGGTCCTTGAAGCGCGGCAGCGGCACGTTGAACGTGTCGTCGATGAAGTAGAGGTGCTTCAGGCCCTCCCCGGCCAGGAACTGCAGTTGCCGCTCGACCACTTCGACGTCGTTCAGGACGAGCGCGCCGCCCAGGGCCGGATAGCGGCAGAACGCGCAGTTGTAGGCGCAGCTGCGCGCCGTCCGCATCCAGGCGAACGGCGTGATGTAGTCCGGGTCGAAGAGCGGCCAGTCGATGTTGGTCTCGTCGAGCGGGTTGTTCTCCGGCAGCCGGCGCGTCTGGGTGAACGTCACGCCGTCGCCGTCGTAGATCAGGTTCGGCACCGCCGACAGGTCCGGCTTCGCCGAGCGCAGCGCCGCCACCACCGCCGACAGCGTCAGCTCGCCCTGCGAGTCGAACACGTAGACGTCCGCCCCCATCTCCTGCAGCAGGAAGTCGCGCGTCTCGACGTCGTGATCCGAGCAGACGTTGTAGATGTGCGGGCCGCCCACGATGATCGTCGTGTCGGCGTCGTAGCGGCGGATGCACTCGACGATGTCGATGATCGGACGGGCCGTCGTGTAGACCGTGGTCGTGATCGCCACCGCCCGCGGCTTCTGGGCGAGCAGGTCGATCAGCCGGTCGCGGTCGGTGTTGAAGAAGTTGACGATCTCGGCGCGCAGGCCCCGGTGGGCCAGGAAGCTCTTGAGAATGCAGCAGGCAAGGCTCGGTGTCCGCGCCACGTGCAGCCCGGGATGCCGCCCCGTCGCGTCTGCCAGGGTGCGGTTGAGCAGCTCGGTGAAGTGGATCCGGTCACCGTCCAGGCAGACGGTGTTGGCCCGGAAGTGACGGTAGCCGCCGGAGGCGTGGCGGAGCGGCTTCAGCTCCTCGTCCACCCACTGGAGGTCGACGTCGTTGTAGCCGATGAGAACGCAGTCCAGGTCCGGCGTGGCGCTCATGGGGCCCGGCTCGCAGCTTAGATGCCGGTCGTCAGCTCCGTCAACCGTGCTACTGTCACTTCTCCAATCGTTTTCCGTCCACTCACGATGGGCACGGCGGTCTTCCTGAATGTTTCCGGCGGCGGGCACGTCATCGCCACCTACGGGCTGGTGGGCGAGCTGGTGCGACGCGGGGAACGGGTCGTCTACTACGAGGCGCCGCACTTTCGCGATGACATCGAGGCGCTCGGTGCCGAGTTCCGTCCGACGCCGCCGTTCGAGCACTACACCGGTCCGCTCACGCGGGATCGTTTTCACCACGAGATCGATCTCGCCCCGATCCTGACGTGGTGGGCAATGGAGTGGATCCCGAAGCTCCTCGAACCGATCCGCGGCCTCGAGCCCGACTACATCGTGCACGACTCGCTCGCGATCTGGGGCCGCGCGATCGCGCACCTGCTCGGGATCCCCGGCATCTGCTCGGTTCACACGCCGGCCTTCAACTGGTCGTTCGCGCTGCGCAGCGGCCGGTACTGGCGCGACATGCCGGCGATGTTCCGCACGTCGTTCCGGACGCTGCAGGGCTTTCGCGCCACCGAGCGCCGCCTCCGCCGGGCCTTCGGCCTTCCGCGGACGTCGTTCATGGACACGCTGACCAACCGCCAGCCGGTCATCCTGTGCCACACGCCGCGCGAGCTCCAGCCGCACGACCACGTCTTCGACGACCGCTACCACTTCATCGGCTCGGTGCACACGCGCCCGACCCAGGGCCGCTCCGCGTTTCCGCTGGAGCAGCTGCGCGAACCGCTCATCTACATCGGCTTCGGCACCATCTGCGATCCGGGCCCGGCGTTCTTCAGGAACTGCCTCACCGCGCTGGGCGGCCTCGACTGCCAGGTGGTGATGATCCTGAGCGCGAGCACCCGCCGCGCCGACCTCGGCGAGATCCCGCCTCACGTCATCGTGTGGAGCCTGGCCGAGGACGGCATGGCGCCGCAGCTCGAGATCCTGCCGCGGGCGTCGCTCTTCGTCATGAACGGCGGGATGGGCGGCGCACGCGAGGCCGCGTGGCACGGCGTCCCGATGCTGGCCGTGGGCACCACGTTCGAGACCTATTCGATCTCGGAGCGCATCGAGGAGCAGGGCGCCGGCATCCACCTGCTCCCTTCCGTGTCGCCCGGCACGCTCCGCGCGGCGGCGCTCGAGGCGATCACCGACCGGTCCTACGCATCGAACAGCGCGCGCATCGGCGAGGCCTGCCGGAAGGCCGGCGGTGCCGTTCGCGGCGCCGATCTCATCCTCGACCACGTGCGGAAGCCACGCGCCGCCTGACGACGATGACAGCCACTGGTCCGACCCGGGTGAGGGTCGCGGAGATGCGCACGTTCGACCGCGAGACGTTCGAGCGCGAGTACCGCGCGCCGGCCAAACCCGTCGTGCTGCGCGGCGCCGCGGCCGCGTGGCCGGCGACGCGGGCCTGGTCGCCGGAGATGTTCGCGGATCGCTTCGGCGACGTGGTCATCAGGCCGAGCGTGAACCTGCCGGACACCGAGGTGCCGTACCAGGCGCGCGACGCAGACCATCGGCAGGAGATGACCGTGCGCGAGCTGGTGGCGCGGATGAACGCCGGCGACCGCTGCTACATCGATCAGGCGGTCGCCGGGATGTACCCGGGGCTGGAGGCCGAGTACGACTTCGAGTCGCTCTGCCCGCCGAACATCCTGGCGGTGCTGGTCTGGATCGGCAGCCGCACGAGATCCGGGTTGCACTACGACTACGTGGACAACCTCTTCGCGCAGGTCCACGGCACGAAGGCGGCCGTGCTGGCGGCGCCGGAGGAAGCGCCGAACCTGCACGTGTTCAGCGACAGCCACACGAAGAGCCAGGTCGCGCCGCAGCATCCCGACCTCGGCGCGCATCCGCGGCTCAGGCGCGCCACGCTGCTCGAAGGCGTCCTCGAGTCAGGGGACGTGCTCTACCTGCCCCGGGGCTGGTGGCACTACTTCGCGTCGTCCGAGCGCTCCATTTCGCTCTCGTGCTGGCACGGCACACCGCTCGGCCCGTCGCACGACCTGCAGCTCATGATGCGCCTCAGGCAGGTGCGGCCCTGGCTGCGGCTCCTGCGCGACTTCTCCTGGCACGGCGTGCTCCGGCGGCCCTACCGGCGGCGGCTCTACAGCCCGCCCCCGACCGGCGTGATGCTCTACGAGCTGCTGGCTGGCGCCCTCAGGCGGAAGCCGCAGTAAGGAGCGCCTCGGCAACCTGCGCGACGTGCGGCGCCTTCAGCATCGAGAGATGGTCGCCCGGCACCGTGTGCACCCTCACGCGGCCCGCAGTCAGTGCCTGCCAGCCGAGTCCCGGCTCCTCTGACAGCCCGTTCACGAGTTCAGTCGACGCAATCACGGTGACGTCGGCGCGGGCTGGCCGCGGGCGATAGCGCAGCACGGCCTCCATGTTGGCCTTGTAGACGCGCAGCAGGCCGCGCAGGTCGTCCTCCCCCGCGCCGGGTGGCACGAGGTTCTGTTCGATCATGCGGGCCAGGACGAGCCGGTATTGCGCCCCTTCGTCGAGCCCCTCCAGTCCGGTGACGTCCAGCGTGCAGCCGTAGTGGTCTTCGATCTGCTCGACGATGCGCAGGAGGGTCTGCGTATCGTCCTGCGCCACGAAGCTCGTGTCGGGGGTGCCCGGCACGTCCACGATGGCGAGGAGGCCCACGCGCTCGCCTGCGGCCTCGATCTGGCGAGCCATCTCGAAGGCGACCTTGCCACCCATCGAGTGGCCGCCGATGAAGTACGGCCCCCGCGGCTGGAGGCTCCGGATCGCCGCCACGTAGACCGCCGCCATCGATTCGACATCCCTCAGCGGCTCCGCCCTGCCGTCGAGGCCCACGGACTGCAGGCCGTAGAAGGGCCGATGGCGGCCGACGTGGCGAGCCAGCTCGAGGTAGGCCATGACGTTGCCGCCGGCCTGGTGGACGAAGAAGATCGGCGGCGCGGTGCCGCCCGTCTGCAGCGGCACGAGCGGCGAGAACGCGCGCCCCCCGGCGCGGACGATCCGGGCAACCTGCTCGACCGTGGGCCCCTCGAACAGCGCCCCGAGCGACAGCTCGGCGCCGCACGCGTCCCGGATCCGGGCGACCAGGCGTACGGCGACCAGGGAGTGGCCGCCCCGATCGAAGAAGTCGTCGGTGACGCCGAGCGGCGTCTCGAGCACCTCTTCGAAGACGCGCAGAATCCGGAACTCCAGCGGGTCGCGAGGGGGAGCGCCCCGCGTGGTCACGTTGGCGGCGGCTCGCGGCAGCGCCGCCCGATCGAGCTTTCCGTTCGGCGTGAGCGGAAGCGAGGGGAGCGCGGTGACGGTCGTGGGCACCATGAAGCCGGGCAGCCGGGTGGCCAGCGCCGCGCGTGCGCCGGCGGCGTCGACGGTGGCGCCCGGTCGAGGCACGACGAAAGCCACGAGGCGGTCGTCCTCCGCGATCACCGCCGCCTCCTGGATCCCGGGCAGGTCCGTGAGCGCCGCTTCGATCTCGCCTGGCTCGATCCGGAAGCCCCGGACCTTCACCTGTTCGTCAGCGCGCTCTTCGAACTCGAGGCGGCCGTCGGCGCGCCAGCGCGCCAGGTCGCCCGTGCGGTACAGGCGGCTGCCGGGAGCCCCGTGCAGGTTGGCCACGAAACGCGCCGCGGTCAGCCCGGGCCGCCGTGCGTACCCGCGCGCGACGCCGTCCCCCCCGACGTACAGCTCCCCGACCGTGCCGATCGGCACGGCCCCGAGCGATTCGTCGAGGAGGTGTACCTCGGCGTTCCGGATCGGCGTGCCGATCGGCGCCCCGTGGTCTTCCGGCGCGAGACGGGCCACCGTGCACCAGACGGACGCCTCGGTCGGGCCGTATTCGTTGAAGAGGTCCGCCCGGGGCAGCCTCGCCGCGTGCGTCGCAGGAAGGCCGCGTGGAACCGCCTCGCCGGCCACGATCACCGTGCGCAGGCTCTCGAGCCGATGAGCCGGCGCATGGTCGAGCATCGCGCCGTAGAGCCGGGGCACGAGAAGCATCGTCGTGATGCGCTCGCGCTCGATGAGCGCAGACACCTGGTCCACGTCCCGCAGCACCGTGTCGGGCGCCAGCACGAGACGTCCTCCGGCAGCGAGCGTGCCGAAGATCGCTGCCACCGAGCTGTCGAAGGCGAACGACGGGAAGAGCAGGACGCTGCCCGGATCGCCGTAGTGCGCCAGCCGCGCCGCCAGCGACGCCGCGGCGTTGGCGTGGCTCACCACGACGCCCTTTGGTCTCCCGGTCGATCCGCTCGTGTAGATGACGTAGGCGGCTGCCTGCGGGTGCACCGGCGCCGGGCGCCACTCGGCGGGCGTCGGGTCCAACGGGACCTCGAGCGCCACATCGTCCGTCTTCAGCGTGATCGCGCTGTTGCTGTCTTCGAGCATGAAGGCCAGCCGATCGGCGGGATAACCGGGATCGAGCGGCAGGTACGCGGCGCCGGCTTTCAGCGTGCCGAGCATGGCCACGATCGCGTCGATCGATCGCCCGAAGCTCAGAGCCACGACCGACCCCGGTTCGACGTCCCGTTCGACGACGAGCTGGCGCGCGAGGTGAGTGGCGGCCGCGTGGAGTGCGGCGTAGGTGAGGGTTCGTGCCCCGCACGTCACCGCCGGGGCGTCCGGTGTGCGCGTGGCCTGTGTCTCGACGGCGTCGATCAACGTGCCACCGGCCGGCCCGCGAGCGCCGGTGCTCCACGCATCGAGGAGGCGGCGCTCGGCCGGCGGCACGACGCGAGCCCGGGAGCAGCGGGCGTCCGGTTCCAGGTCGCGCACGACGGCCTGCATGCGCTCCGCCAGCCGCGCGATCGTGGCCGGCTCGAAGAGGTCGGTGTCGTACTCCAGGACGGCGTCGAGCGCCGCACCGGACTCCTCGACGATCAGCGTCAGGTCGAACTTGCTGATGCCGGCATCGAGCGGCTCCGGCCGGATGGTGAGTCCTCCGGGGCGCGCGTCTTCCGTTGGTACGTTCTGCAGGACGAACATGACCTGGAAGAGCGGATGCCGCGCCCGGTCGCGGACGGGGTTGAGCGCCTCGACCACCAGCTCGAACGGCGCGTCCTGGTGAGCGTAGGCGTCGAGGGCGGTGTCCTTCACCCGGCCAAGCAGCTCACCGAGCGTCGGATCGCCGGTCAGATCCAGGCGCATCACGATCGTGTTCACGAAGCAGCCGATCAGGCCTTCCAGAGCGGCGTCGGTCCGGTTCGCGATCGGCACGCCGATCGGCAGGTCGCGCAGGCCGCCCGAGCGGTGCAGGACCGCGGCGAACACCGTGCCCAGGGCCATGAAGAGCGTGGCGGCGTGCTGCGCGGCGAATGCCCGAAGAGGCTCAGCGGGCAGCTGGAAGCGGTACGCCGAGCCGTGTCCACGCGGCTCGGGGGGACGCGGATGGTCGAGCGGCAGGACGTCGGCGGCCGCCAGCCCGTCGAGGCGGCGACGCCACCACGCCACCTGCGCATCGAGAGACCGCGCCTGCTGCCAGTGCGCGAAGTCGGCGTACTGCAGCGTCAGCGGCGGGAGCTGGCGGCCCGCGTAAAGCTCCCCGAGTTCCCGCGCCATCACGCCCATCGACCAGCCGTCGGTGACGATGTGGTGCATCACGAGGAGGAGAACGTGCTCACGGGGGCCGACGCGCAGGAGCGAAGCGCGCAGCAGGGGACCGGTTTCCAGATCGAACGGCGTTGCCGCGGCCTCCGCGATGAACGACGGGTCCCATGCACCCTCGTGCAGCAGGACGGCACCCTCCGGAGCAATGCGCTGGCCCTCCGGCGTGAACGTCGTCCTGAGGCTCTCGTGCCGGCGCACGAGCGCGTCGAGCGCGCGGCGGAGGGCCGTGACGTCGAGCTCGCCCAGGAGCCGCAGCGCGGCCGGCACGTTGTAGAGAGCGGTCCCCGGGTGGAGCAGGTCGAGGAACCAGAGCCGGCGCTGGGCGAAGGAGAGCGGCATCGCCGGGCGGCGCGGCACTGGCCGCGGACCGTCGCCGTCGGTGGCCCCCGCGCGCGCCACTTCCGGCGCCATGGCTGCCGGCGTGGGGAAGCTGAAGACGGCCCGCACCGGGAGCGACACCCCCAGCGCTTCGCGTATCCGCGAGACGAGGCGCGTGGCCAGCAGGGAGTGGCCCCCGCGCGCGAAGAAGTCGTCGTCGACGCCGACGTCCCGCACGCGCAGGACGTCGGCCCAGACCGCGCACAGGCGCGCCTCGAGCGCGGAGCGCGGGGCCGTGCGGTTCGTGCGCGGTTCGGGAATCGCCGCGACCGGAGCGGGCAGCGCCCGGCGATTCAGCTTGCCGTTCGGCGTGAGCGGCAGCTCGTCCAGCGGCACGAACGCGGCGGGAATCATGTAGTCGGGCAGCCGCACGGCCGCGTGGCTGCGCAGCCGGCGCTCGTCGACCCCTCCGTTGCGCGGCACGACGTATGCGATCAGCCGCCGGTCGCCGTCGTCTCCGTCAAGAGCCACGACCGCGTGCGCCACCGACTCGTGTTCGGCGAGCACGGCCTCGATCTCCCGCAGCTCGACGCGGAAGCCCCGGATCTTGACCTGGTCGTCCGCGCGTCCGATGAACTCCAGGTCGTTGTTGGCGAGCCGGCGGGCGAAATCACCGGAGCGATAGAGCCGCCCCTCGCGGAACGGGTTGGCCACCATCCGGGAGGCGGTGAGCCCGGGTGCCTGAACGTAGCCGCTGGCGACGCCGGCGCCGCCGACGTAGATCTCGCCGACGCCGCCGACCGGCACCGGCTCGAGGCGCTCGTCCAGCAGGTACATCTCGAGGTCGGGCAGCGCCCTGCCGATGACGCTGCCGCGGCGGCGCACGACGTCGTCGCAGCGGATGCGCCGGCAGGTGACGTGTACGGTCGTCTCGGTGATCCCGTACATGTTGATCAACGCCGGCGTCTCGTCGCCGTGGCGCGCGATCCAGGGCTCGAGCATCGCGAGGTCGAGCGCTTCCCCGGCGAAGACGACGTAGCGCAGGCTCAGCGCCCCCGCGTCCTGCGCCCGATCCGCTTCGATCAGCGGCCGGAAGGCCGAGGGCGTCTGGCTCAGCACCGAGACGCGCTCGTCAGCGAGGAGGCGCCAGAACTCGTCCGATGACCGGGCCACGGCGTGCGGGACGATGACGAGCGTGCCGCCGAAGAACAGCGGCCCCCAGATCTCCCACACGGAGTAGTCGAAGGCATACGAGTGGAACAGCGTCCACGTGTCGCGCTCCCCGATGTGCAGCTGTTCGCTGGCGGCGTCCATCAGGCGCATCACGTTCGCGTGCGTGACCACGACGCCCTTCGGCCGCCCGGTGGAGCCGCTCGTGTAGATCACGTACGCCGTTGCCGCCGGATCGACCGCCGCCCCGCCCGGAGCCGCGCTCCCCGGGTCGCGCGCGAGATCGTCGACCAGCACGACCGAGGCGGGGTGCGGGGGCAGCGCCGGTGCCAGCGCGGCCGTCGTGACGACGAGGCGGGCGCCGCTGTGGGAGAGGATCCAGGCGAGCCGATCGGGCGGATGGACGGGATCGAGGGGAAGGTAGCCGGCGCCCGTCTTCAGAATCCCGAGGATGGCCACGATCAGGTCGAAGGAGCGTTCGATCGCGAGGCCGACGAGCACGCCGGGACCGGCTCCCTGCGCCCGCAGGGCGTGCGCGGCGGCCGTCGCACGCGTTTCGAGTTCGGCGTAGGACATGGTCCGGCCGTTCCAGCGCAACGCGGGCGCGTCTCCCCGCGCGGCCGCGACCCGGGCCACCCGTTCGTGAATGCCCTCCTGGACGGGGATGGCCCGAGGGTGTTGCGCGACGAGCGCGCGCCGGTCGTCCGGCTCCAGCAGCGGCAGGGCGCCGATCGGCGCGTCGGGCGTGCGTGCCGCGGCGGCCAGCAGCGTCTGGAACGAGCGCGCCAGGGCGTCGATCGTCCCGGCTTCGAAGAGGGCGGTGTTGTACGTCAGCACCCCGCTCAGGCCGTCCGGCCCGTCGCTCATCGTGACTTCGAGGTCGAATCGGGCGGAGGTCTGCTGGTCGATCGGCCTGACGGACAGCCCGCCGAACCCGCCGGCCGGCCTGGCGGGGGCAAGCATGGTCATGGCCATCTGGAACAACGGGTTGCGGCTGGGATCACGCGGCGTCTGCAGCCGGTCCACGAGCACTTCGTACGGCACCGAGCGGCGATCGAAGCCGTCGATGACCACCTCCCTGGCGCGGCGGACCAGTTCCCGGAACGGCGGGTCGCCGCTCGCGTCGACGCGCAGCACGAGCATGTTCACGAAGAAGCCGATCAGCGGCTGCGTGTCGGGATCGTCCCGCTGCGCTGCCGGCGCGCCGACGACCACGTCCGTCTGGCGCGTGTACCGGGACAGCAGGACGACGAACGCGGCGAGGCAGACGGTGAAGGGCGTGGTCGCTTCAGCACGGGCCAGGGCGGCGAGCCGCGCGGCGACGTCGGGTGCCACCCGGAAGTCGCGCGCGGCGCCGTCATGCGTCAGCTCGGCCGGGCGGCGGAAGTCCGGGGGCAGCTCGGTTGTCGGGAGGTCGGCCAGCGCCTCCTCCCAGCACGTCAACTCCCGCGCGATCGCCGTCGCGTCCAGCGTCTCCTGCTGCCACCAGGCGTAGTCGGTGTACTGCACGCGCAGCGCGGGCAGCCTCGCGCCGCCGTACGCGTCCTGGATCTCGGAGATGAGGACCCCGAGCGACCAGCCGTCCGCGATGATGTGGTGCAGGGTGACCAGCAGCGCGTGATCGCGCTCCGCCATCCGGATCACACGGACGCGGTACAGCGGCCCCCGTGACAGGTCGAACGGCGCGCGGCTCTCCGCTTCGACGGCCCGCGACAGCTCGGCCTCGCGGTCGGCGCGCGCACTCCAGTCGTCGAAGCGAACGACCGCGTCGCCGGGAGGCGCGACCCGCTGCCACGGGTCGCCGCCCCGGTTCTCGAACGTCGTGCGGAGGGCGGCGTGGCGGCGGACGACGACGTCGAACGCGCGCCGGAACGCTCGGACATCGAAGGGGCCCTCGATCCGCAGCGCCGTGGCGATGTTGTACGCCGCCGAGGCGGGGTCGAGCTCGTGCAGGAACCAGAGGCGCCGCTGCTGCAGCGACGCGGGCGCGTCAGCGCGGTTCCGCGGCTCGATCCGCCGCGCGAGCGGGGTGTCGATCGCCGGATCGGCGAGCAGCTCGTCCAGCAGGTCGAGATCGTCGGGGTCCAGGTCTGGCGTCACGTGGCCTCGGCCCGCGCGCGTCGGGCGTCGCGCAGGCGTTCCCGCTCCTCCGGCGTCATGGCCTGCAGCCGCAGCAGCGCGGACGCGATCTGCAGCATCCGGCCCGGCGCGGGCTCGAGCGAGGTCAGCACTTCGGCGAGACGCTCGATGGTGGTCGCCTCGAAGACGCTGCGGAGCGGCAGGGCGACACGGAACGTCCGGCGCAGCGACGCCACGATCCGGGCGACGTGCAGGGAGTGCCCGCCGAGCGCGAAGAACTCGTCGCGCACGCCGACGCGATCGACGATGAGCACCTGCTGCCAGAGATCGGCGAGCACGCGCTCGATCGGGGTTCGTGGCTCGATGTATTCGGACTCCGGCGCGGAGACGACCGCGAGCCGGGCGAGCGCCCGCCGATCGAGCTTGCCGTTCGGCGTCAGCGGCAGCGCGTCAAGGTCGGTGAAGATCCCGGGAACCATGTAGTCGGGCAGCCGCTCACGGAGCGACGCGGTGATCCCGGCAATCAGGCCGGGGCGCCGCGCGGGCGTCGCCAGCACGAGGTACGCGGCCAGCCGCTGCCCGTCCAGGACGGCCACGGCGGCGTCGCGCACGTCGCGATCGCGGCGCAGCAGGGCTTCGATCTCGCCCAGCTCCACGCGGAAGCCCCGGATCTTCACCTGCGCATCGGTGCGTCCGAGGAACTCGATCCGGCCCTCCTCGTCGATGCGCACGCGGTCGCCGGTCCGATAGGCGCGCGCGCCCGCGCGGCCGGCGAACGGATCGGCCACGAAGCGCTCCGCCGTGAGCGCCGGCTGGTTGCGGTAGCCGCGCGCGACGCCGGCACCGCCGATCAGCAGCTCGCCCGGCACACCGCGAGGCACGGCGTCGAGGTGTTCATCGACGACATGGAGCGCGGTGCCGTCCACGGGAACGCCGATCGAGCGCGCGTCGCCGGCGCTCGCGACCGGTGCCAGGGCGGACCAGATCGTCGTCTCGGTCGGCCCGTAGACGTTCCAGAGCTCGCCGCCTGTCGCGCGCAGCGCGTCCGCAAGATCGACGGGCATCGCCTCTCCGCCGCACCACATCCGCAACGAGGGCCGCGGCGTCCATCCCGAGGCGAGCAGCATCCGCCAGGTCGCCGGCGTCGCCTGCAGGAGCGTGGCACCGCTGGCCTCGAGCAGTCCCGACAGGCGCTCGCCGTCGGCCGCCTCCTCGGCGCTCGCGATCACGACAGACGCGCCTGTGATCAGGGGCAGGAAGATCTCCAGCGCGGCGATGTCGAACGATACGGTCGTCACCGCGACCAGCACGTCGGTGACGGACAGCCCCGGCTCGCGGGCGAACGAGGCGAGCAGGTTGCTGAGCGCGCCGTGGGGCACCTCCACGCCCTTCGGCCGGCCGGTGGACCCGGAGGTGTAGATGACGTACGCCAGGTCGTCCGGCGTGACCGGCCGTGCCGCGGCGCCCGTGGTGGTGTGTGTCACCGCGTCTGGCGGCAGGTCGAGCGAGGTGAGCACGACTCTTGGCGCCGCATCCTCGATCATCAGGCGGAGACGCTCGGCCGGGAACCGGGGGTCGAGCGGCAGGTACGCGCCTCCCGTCTTCAGGACGCCCAGGAGCGCCACGACCAGGTCGACGGATCGCTCCATCGAGACCGCCACGACCT
>VFZH01000117.1 GCA_016871255.1 Acidimicrobiia bacterium
CCCCTCAAGACACTGAGACCGGCCTTGCGGCCGGTCTCGCATCCGCCTCCCGAAGGAAGTTGGGGGATCGATACGTTGGTTCAGCGCCGGGAATCAGCTGGCGCGCGTCAGTTCGCGAGAATGCGTGATCTCATGGCCCGTGACCGGCCGGGCGGCGGCGGCGGCCACGGTAGCCACGGCGGCAGTCTTGCCGTCGAGCGTCGTGAACTCCACTTCGAACGCATTCCCGTCCGCGTACACGTGCACCACAGTACCCACGTCGCCTACTTCGAGGCCCTCAGCAGGTACGGGCTCCGTCAGCACGATGCGATCGTGTTCCTTGATCATCTCGAAAGGTCACTCCTTGCCAGGGTACGCCGTGACGAGCCGCGGCGCATCTTCTCTGCGGTCGATGATCCAAACGGTCCTGATCGACCACTGCCGGCTCTCTTGAGTGTGCCCCGACAAGCGCCCATCAACAGCATATTTCTGGCCGTGTGCCGATTCGGCACTGCTGACGACCTCCCCGTGTTCGGCGACCTCTCGAAGGGCCTGCATCAGGCGTTCGGGATCCTCCCGCGAGTAGCCGAGCAATCCGAAGAAACGCGCTTTCCCTCCATTGTCAGGATGGGCCTCGTTCAAAAGATAGTCGAGCACCTTGCTGCGATCGACGATGGCGAGGTGAGCGTTGGGGAGCTTCACGTCGCGTGCATTCTGCCACGGGTCCAAGAGGGTTCACATGGCGACCGTTTCAAGGTGAGGCTGCATCACCCGCTGCACGCGAAGCGTCCTGGCGATTCGACTCAGCTCATCCAGCTTCAGGCGTTTGCTCCGCCACGCGTCAGTCAGCGCTTCGAGCGCGACGTCGAGACCGATCTTGTTCCTGAAACGAAAGCACTCCGCGACCGTGCGTGCGAGGCTGTAGATGCGAACGCTCTGTCCCTCGACGCGATGCTCCTCGATGCCTAGGCCGAAGGGCTCAGCCGCGTCCGAAAGGATCGAGGTGCTCGTCGCGAGGGTCCAGCCCTGGCGGAGCGCGAGTCGGGCAGGCGGAAGACCGCCCGGCGATCGGGAGGGCGCGGGCTCGCGCCGCTTCGACGGCCGCGCTGCTACTCGAGCGGATACCGCGCCACGCGATCGCCGCGCATCGCACCCAGCCACACTTCGTTGCCGACCTGAAGGGCCACCGTCCCGCCGGCGAAGGACGGACTGAAGGGCAGGCGCACGACCTCCCTTGCCGCAAACGTCCTGGCATCGATGCGCGCGGCGTTGGACGTCGCATCGGGGCAGGCCTTCGCAAAGCACTCCATCAGCTTCTCGGGGGCCGAGGCGGCATGCCCCGCGGCGAGGAGCGAGCCGTCGGCCTGCCACCGGATGTTGTCGGGATGAAAGGGCACGTCGACCACGTCCGCCTGGACCGGCGTCCGGCCGCGCGACAGGCGCATCACCTTGCGCACCGGCCAGAGGCTCACGTAGAGCCAGGTGCCGTCCCGGGACGCTTCGATCCCGTTGGGGCCGGGCGACTCGCTGCCCGGCACGACCCTCCAGCCATTCGCGGGCTGCCACTCCCAGACCTCGCCGCTGTTCTCGCCCTTCCGGAGCGCGGCCGCAACCGCGTTGCCGCCGCGCGGCGCGAAATTGGTAACGACGAATCCTCCACCCGGCAGCGGGCTCACCGAGTTGATACCTTGCATGCCCGGCACGACGGCGCAGCCGATCCAGGTGACCACGGGCGGCCTGGCCCTGCCGTCGATCTCGAACACCTCGATCGATTCGCGGCCGCCGTGATGGACGACGTACAGCGTGTGCACGCCTCCACTGCCCGGACGAACGTTCAGCCCGTGCGCGCTCATCCTGCCGGACGTGTCGAGCGGGCCTGGACAGTCGGCGTAGGTCGTCTTGTCGTGACGCACCCGCGACGGTCCACCCGGAAAGACCTGGCTGACGCTGTGATCTTTCGTGCTGATCACGTACAGTCCGCCGCCGGTGAACCCGCCCGCAACCACCCAGTCGGACTGCGGGACCGGAACCAGATCCTCGGGAGCGCTCAACCCGCAGATGAACCGCACGGGGCCCTCGGGATCGCATGGCGCCGCAGTCATCCGGGCACCGAGAGCACCGGCGCCGAACAGCAGAATCAGGAGCAGTCGTGATCGCATCTACCCCCTCCACGACGATCGGACCTATTGGCAGGAGGACTGCACGGCTGGCGGCCCCTGCGTTCGTCCATCGTATCCACCTTGCAGAAGATGTCCACGACAGCCGGATCGACTCGGCACGAAGGGCGGGGTGACACGCGGGCGCCCATTCGCGGGCCGCAAGCGGCACCTTCACGATGATGGACTTCTGCCCTTGAGCGGATGGCCGCGCGCGGACGGAACCTTGAGTGACCGGCGGACTGCGACGGGCCTGCTTCGTGCGGGCGCAGCACTTCCTTTCGCCTGGAGGGCCGCTTCGTACTCGGTAATACTCGGTTTTCCGTTCGGCTTTCGCGCGGGCGCGCGAAGGATGCCGCCGGTATCGGCAACGAGTGGACGGCTCACTCCTCGAGATCCCGGAACAGCTCGGACTCATCGCCCAGCCTGGTTTCCGTGGATTCGAAGAGGCGCGTGGTTGGAGGACGACGGCCCCTGCAGTAGCGCGAAGCGACCACGCGCCTGCCGTACCGGCGGCCTCGCGGCATGGCATGCCCGAGTCGGAGGGTCACCTGATCCGGTCCGTCACGACAACGCCAGGCTTCCCGCGGTCCGCCGGATGGTACAGCCGGACACGCGTAGCATCGCCGAACTCGGCATGCGGGAGCCAGTCGAGCCGAGCGGCGGCGGACGAGGGGAACCGCGCGCCGAGGCCGGCCTCCTCCCAATCTTCGACCAGCAGCACAGGCGTCCGCCCGAGCGCGCGCAGGTCGTCGACCGCCGTATCGAGATCGACCTGCAGCAGATCCCAGCGCACGATCGGCCGACGCGTGTAGTGACGAACGCTGCCGCTCTGTTGCACGGCGAAGACCACGGCCTCCGGTGGCAGCGCGGCATCCAGGTACCGGCCCGCGTCCAGGTAGCGCGCCTCGAACGACCGGAGCGCGAACGCCTGCTCCCGCGCGGCCACCGTCACGTTCACCGACCCGATCAGCGCGCCCGCCACGACCGCCACCACGCCGCGGGTCGGAAGAGGCAGTCGCTGCCCCGCTTCCACGAGCAGCGCGCCGCCCGCCGCGAACACGGCCGGGAACGCGGGCAGCAGGAACCGCAGGTACGACCACTCCTCGAACACGGCGTACGGGAGGTAGCAGGCGCCGACCGCCGCCAGAACCGCCGCCGCGACGAGCACGGCCCGACCCACATCCACTTCTGCGGCGCGCCGTCGGAGCACGACCAGGGCGCACGCGCAGGCCGCCGCCGCCAGCGTCACACCCTCTCCCCGCACCAGCCGCCATGCGTACCCGGTCAGGTTCGGCAGCACGTTGCGCCAGTCGTAGATCTCACCGAACGATCCGTACCCGGCTGACAGGGGGCTGCCGTACAACCCCGTCTGGATGGCCGCGAGCGTCACGACGGCCGGCACGCTCAGCCCGATCACGATCAGAAGGCGATCCCACGCGATCCGCTCCCGCCCACCCAGGACCGATGTCGCCGCGATCATCCCGACCACCGCAACGAGCGGGAGCAGGTTCGGGCGAACCAGGACGGCCATGCCGGCCACCACTCCGGCAGCCGCAGCGCGCCGCCGCGCTGATCCGAGCGCAAGCCAGATCGCGATCGTCCATCCGGCTGCGGCCGGCACGTCGCTCATCGCCTGGACGACCTGAAACAGAAAGATCGGGCTGGTTGCCTGCATGACCGCCGCGAACAACCCCGCCGCGCGCGAGTGCAGCGATGCGCCAAGCGCCCACGCGCCGAAAACCGTCACGCCACCCAGCAGCGGCACGACCAGAAAGGGCCCCCACTCCCCCGCCGCCCTCCATGCCAGGGCCATCAGCAGGGGTAAGCCGGGTGGATACGTGGGGACGAGCGTGCCTGGCTCGACTCCGGGCCGGTAGCCGAGCGGCGAAAACGCCCAGGGCGCATCGGGCCAGCCGACCTGCTGGATGAGCGGCTCGTCCACCGTCAGGCGGCCCGAGGCGATCAGCGCGGCCTGGCTGACGTACCCCGACGCGTCCGCCGCAGACGCCGCCCACGTGCCGAAGCCGATGCCGACGGCCGCGGCGGCCACCGACAGGAGCACGGCACCTGCGAGCGCCCGCATCTCGAGCCACGTGCCGATGCAGGCCGCCGTTGAGGCCAGCACCTTCCGTCCTCCCCACGCCGCCATCGCCCAGGCAGCACCGGTCAGGAGCAGCGGACGCCGCCAGCCGCGCACGGACAGACGAAACGGGCCGGCCTCCAGCACGAAGCCCCCGGTGACGGCCACAATCACGAGCACCGCCAGCCCGATGGTGCCCGCAGCCGCGAACGCAAGCCTCACGCCTCCGCCGCGCCTGGTCACCGCACGTACTCCGTCGGGACGCTCGCCCCCGCCAGGTACCGCGCGCGGTCCGCGGGCCGGAACACGCGGACGACGCCCCCGATCTCGATCGAGGGCGGCCAGTCCAGCCGGCCGATCGGGCTCGCGTGGAACCGTTCACGGAACAGCGGCTCCTCCCAGCTCTCCAGCAAGAGGAACGGCGCCAGCCCGCGAGACTCGAGAAAGGCGAGCGCGCGGTCGAGCCACGCACCGTCCAGTCCGTCCCACACGAGCGTGGTGCGTCCGGAATAGTGCCGCACGCTGCCGCTCTGCCAGCTCGTCACGACGATCGCGTTCGAGGGCAGGCGATCCGCCACGGCTCGTCCGGCCCGGACGAAGCGCGACTCCAGGTCGTGCAGCCGGAAGGCCTGCCGCCGCTCGGCTTCCGGGAGCGCCACCGCGACGAGCACAGCCGCCACGATGCCTGCGACCCACGGCGCAGCGCCCGGACGGACGCGACGAGCCAGGCCGCTCGCAACCGCCAGCACGAGCACGATGACGAGCGGGATCGCGGGCAGCAGGAAGCGCAGGTACCACCACTCGTCGAACACGACGTACGGGAGGTAGCAAGCCACGTTGCACAGGAACAGCGACAGGTACAGCCATACGCGGCGGTCGGCTATGAACACGGGCGCCGCGAACGCCAGCCACCAGGCGGGCGACACGGTCTCGTTGAGCCACCGGACGTATCGGTCGGCGTTCGGCCCGACGTGGCCCGCTGCAAACAGCGCGTCGGGCGATCCGTAGCCGGTCGCCAGCGGCGAACCGTAGAACGTCTGCTGGACGGCGACGACCCCGAGGCCGCCCACCGCCAGCGGGACGACGAAGCGCACGGCCTCACCCAGCCGCGCCGAACCGGGCCCGCGCCGGTCCAACGCCAGAAACGCCCCGATCGGCACTGCGAGCGGCGCCAGGTTCGGTCGGACGAGGATCGCGGCGCCGGCCGCCGGCCGCCCGCGTCGCTCACGGCCTCGAGGCGTGCTTTCTCGCGGCGCAGGCCGGAAGCCTGTCACTGGATCGCGCAGCCCTGGATCGGCTTCGTGAGGCTGCCGATCTGCTCTCCCGCATCGCCTCGACACCGGACGACGGCTTCACGTCGTGGTCGGGCGATCGCGCGCATGAGGTCGCGTCCGTCGTGGCGGCGATCGAGGAGGTGCGCGCCGGGTCTGGCACGGCAGGTGGCCCCCGGCCGGAGATGGCCTCGACGCCCCCATCACCCTGGTCCGGCGGCGCCGGACCCGCCACTCGTCCTTTCGGCGACGCCGTGGCGGGATTGGCCAGACTGGTGCGCGACCTGGCTCGAGGGCTGGGCAGGCAGGCGCGCCTCGAGGTCGAGGGCGAGGATACCGCCGTCGCACGCGAGACGCTCGACCGTCTGGCGCCGCTGCTCGGCCACCTGCTGCGCCACGCCGTCGATCACGGCATCGAGCCGCCCGCCCAGCGCGAGGCTGCCGGAAAGCCCTCCCAGGGTCTGGTCACACTGCGGGCGGAGCGGCGCGGCGACGCCCTCCTGGTTCACGTGCGCGACGACGGACGCGGTTCGCCGCCAGGTGACGGCCTGTCTACCCTCCGCACCGCCGTCACCGAGGCGCGCGGCTCGATCCGGGTCGAGGCCGAGCCGGGCCACGGCACCCGCGTCGAGCTCACCCTGCCGGCCGTCCAGCCGGCACCCGCCCCGGCTGGACGCGACGTGCCGTAGGAGCGCATTCTTGTCGTGGATGATGCCCGGGATGGACGGACTCGATCTCGCCACGCCCACCGAGGCCGGCGGCCTGCCCGCCGCGGCGGCGGACGTCGTGGGGAGCCCGGCCGCGTGAGCCCGGACGCCCCCCCGCGCCGCGCGGCCGACGCGGCCCTCGCCCTGCTCATCGACGACCAGCCGATCGTTCACGCCGCGCTGCGCCGCATGGTGGCCGACGAGGCCGGCCTGACGCTGCGGTACAGCCCCGATCCCGAGGAAGCGATAGCGCTGGCGCGGCAGATCGCGCCCACGGTGATCCTGCTCGACGTGGTGATTCCCGGCACGAGCGGCTTCGACGTGCTGGCTCGCCTCCGCTCGGATCCCGCCACGGCGATCGTCCCGGTGATCATGCTGTCCACGACCGAAGACCCGGCGGTGAAGAGCCGGGCGTTCGCGGAGGGCGCCAACGACTACCTCGTGAAGCTCCCCGATCGCATGGAGCTGCTCGCGCGGATCCGGATGCACTCCCGCGGGTACCTCAACCAGCAGCAGCGGGACGAAGCCCACGAAGCGCTGCGCGCCAGCCAGGAACAGCTGATCGAGAGCAACGCGGCGCTCGTCGCGCTGAACGAACAGCTCGCCGAGGCGACCCGGGCGAAGTCCGACTTCCTCGCCACGATGAGCCACGAGATGCGCACGCCGATGAACGGGGTGCTCGGCATGGCCGCGCTGCTGGAGGACACGCCGCTCAACGCCGAGCAGCGGGAGCTGCTCGCGATGATCCGGGCGTCCGGGCAGGGGCTCGTGTCGATCATCAACGACATCCTGGATCTGTCGAAGGTCGAAGCCGGGCGGCTGGAGCTGGAAACCGCGCCCATCGTCCTCCGCCAGCTCATCGAAGAAGCGCTGGAGCTGCTGGCACCGCGGGCAGCGGAGAAGGGGCTCGATCTCATCGGCGACGTGGACCTCGCGCTGCCCCCGGTGGTGCTGGGCGACGCGACGCGTCTGCGCCAGGTGCTGGTGAACCTGATCGGCAACGCGATCAAGTTCACCGAACGCGGCCACGTGCTCGTGACCGCCAGGCGCCGCGACGGGGGTCCGCGCCTGCGGCTGGCCATCACCGTGGCGGACACCGGCATCGGCATTTCGGCGGAGGCGCAGGGGCGTCTGTTCGCGCCGTTCGTGCAGGTCGACAGCTCGACGACCCGCAGGTTCGGCGGCACCGGCCTCGGCCTGGCGATCAGCAAGCGGCTGGTCGAAGCGATGGGCGGGCAGATCTGGCTGGACAGCACCGAGGGGCACGGCGCCACGTTTCACGTCGAGCTGGAGATGGAGGAGGGCACGGGGCCCGCACCCGCGTGGCGTGCCGACGCCGCGCTCAGGGGCGTGCGGGTCCTGGTCGCGGACGACAACGAAGCCGAACGGCAGGTGATCGGCATCTTCGGCTCCGTCTGGGACCTGGCGATCACGCAGGCGGGAACGATCACCGAGGCGGAAGCCGCGGTGCAGGATGCGGATCGCCTCGTGGACGTGCTGCTCCTCGACGCCGGGCTCCTCGACGGTGACGGACGGGACGTGTCCCGGCTCCGCGGCCTGCCAGGGGCGAGTGGCGCCCGGGTGCTGCTCATGTGTCCCCGCAGCGTGACCGCGGAGCAGATCGGACGGATCGGCGCGGACGACCGCGTGGTCGTCCCGATCCGGCCCGTCCCGCTGCTCGACGGGCTGAAGCGCGTGCTCGGGCGCACCGAGGCGGCAACCGACCGCGCGGCGGCCGCCGCCACCCGGGAAGCCCACCTGGCCGAGCGCCTGCCGCTGCGCATCCTGGTTGCCGACGACAACCCGATCAACCGCCGCGTGGCGGTCGGCCTGCTGAGGCGTCTCGGCTACGCTGCGGACGTCGTGACCAACGGAGCCGAAGCGATCGATGCGCTCGAGGCGCACCCGTACGACCTCGTGCTGCTCGACGTGCAGATGCCGGTCATGGACGGATACGAAGCGACACGCCGCATCCGTGCGAGATGGCCCGAGGGCACACCCGGGCGGCCCCGGGTCGTGGCGATGACGGCCAACGTGCTCCCACGCGATCGCGATCGCTGTTTCGAAGCCGGTATGGACGACTACCTGCCCAAACCGATCGGACTGGACTCGCTGCGCTCCGCACTCCTCAAGATGGCGGAATAGAGCGCCCACGCGTCGATCGTCAATGCGGGCGGCGATGACCAATCGCCAATGCAATCGTCAATCCCCAATCCCCAATCATCAATCAACGGGGCGGGTGTTTCGACCGCATCATGAGCGCCTGCAGCCGCCCTTTCAGGCGGCCGAACGCCGAGCGGCCCTGTACTGGCGTCGTGTCCTCGGGGTCGAGCTCGCCGCTCACGATCTTGTCGCTGCACGGCGGACAGATGCCGTGGGAGAAATGGACCGACGAGTGTTCGGCGATGTACTGGTCCACCTGCTCCCAGTAGTTGCCGTCGGTCCGGACGCGGCTGCAGTAGCTGCAGATCGGCAGCAGGCCGTGGAGGCGTTTCACGTTGGCGAGCGCGTCTTCCAGCTCGGTGACCCGCTGCGACAGCGTCTGCTGCAGCGAGATGACCCGCACGCCCGAGTTGATCCGGGCGCGCAGCTCGCCGAGGTCGAAGGGCTTCACGAGGTAGTCGTCCGCACCCGCATCGATCCCCTCGATGATGTCGGCGCGGCTGTCGCGGGCCGTCAGCAGGATGAGGTACAGGTGCGCCCGGGCGGGATCGTTGCGCACGCGGCGGCACAGATCCGGGCCATCGACGCCAGGCATCTGCCAGTCGAGGATCGCGAGCGACGGGGGCGCGTCCGACGACAGGACCTGCCACGCTTCGTTGCCGTCGCGGGCCACGATGGCCTCCAGGCTCCAGCGGCGCAACGTGGCCGAGAGGAGTGTCGTGGTCGTGCGATCGTCGTCAGCGATCAGCACGCGCATGTCGCCCATCAGCCCGCCACCTCGGCGCGCATGCGATCCAGCAGGACGCTGGCGGCCGCCTGAACCTGCTGCCAGGCCTGGTCGCACGCGTCGAGGTCGCCGCCGGCCCCTGCGCGCTCGAGCGCGCCCGACGCCTCGAACAGCGCCCGGGCCGAGACGCTGCCGGCGGCGCCCTTGAGCGCGTGCGCCGCGGAACGGATGCGCATCGGATCGCGCGTGTCCATGGCCGTCCTGATGACGTCCATCTGGTTGGGACAGTCCTCGAGAAAGACCTGCAGGACCTCCCGGTACAGCTCTTCGTCTCCGCCGAGGCGGCGGAGGAATTCCTCGCGGTCGAAGATCGTGCCCGGGGCCGGGTCCATTGTCGCTGGGGTGAACGGAACCCTCACCTGACCACGAGCGGCAGAGGGTTGTCAACAAGCGACACCATGGGACAGATGCGCCACGCTGCACGGCTCGGCGCGACGACGGGGCTTCGGGTTAGACTGCGGAAGGCGGCCGGCGCCGCGCTCGACACCCGATGACGAATGCCGCGTTCATCCCGCTGCGGCGGCTGGCTGGACGAGCCAAGCGCGCCCTGACCAGCCCCCCGCCCGGCGCCCACTACTACTGCGCGGCGCTGAACGGCGAGAGCAACTACAACATCTCGATCAACGCGGACATGACGGTGTCCTGCAGCTGCCAGGACGTCGACGGCAGCGGGCGCATCGGCGACCTGACCCGCCACTCACTCTCCGAGATCCTGCACGGCCCCGGGGCCCGCTCGTTCCGGGAGCGGCTGGCGGACGGCATCCTGCCGACGCCGTTCTGCGCGGGCTGCCAGGATCTCCGCCGCGTCAGCGAAGACGAGGCGCAGCGCCGTGTCACGGACTACGCGCTGCCCAGGGCCGGCATCATGCTGGAGAACACGAGCGCCTGCAACTACGCCTGCACGTGCTGCAACCGTTCGGCCATCGCGCAGACATGGACGAAACGGTCCATGAACCTGGCGGACATGGAGCGGGCCGCCGCCGAGATCGGCGCCCTGGGCGTCGAGAGCATTTTCTTCTTCAAGCTGGGCGAGCCGTTTCTCTCCTCTCGCGTGAAGGAGGAAATGACCATCGTGCGCCGCTACAATCCGACAGCCTGGGTCGTCTGCAGCACGAACGGCAGCCTGCTCGACAGCGACAGCAAGCGCGACGCGGCGCTCATGATGGACCACGTCATCTTCTCGATCGACGGACCCGATCAGGACACCATGGTCAGGCACCAGGCCGGCGGCGACTTCGCCGCGGCAGTGGCAAACCTGCGCGCGCTCGTCGGCTACCGCAACGGCCTCGGCCGCACGACTCCGATGATTGAATGGAAGTGCCTGGTCTTCAACTGGAACGATCGGCGGCACCAGGTCAACGCGACAATCGCCCAGGCTCGCGCCGCGGGCGTCGACGTTGTCAGCTTCATCCCCACGCAGTACCCCGTGTTCGGGCGGTCGCTCCGGTACCGATGGGGGTACGTAGGGCGCGTCGGCGACGAGAACTGGGAACGATGCTACCCGGGCAGCGCCCGCGTGCTCGATCTGCGTCCTGCAGGCACGGGCCGGTCGCAGATGCCGTCCGCGACGTCACACGCATGAAAGCCGTCCCGCCTGGCCCTGCACGGCTGTTCATCGAGACCACGACGGCCTGCGACCTGCGCTGCATCCATTGCGACGTGACGAACGACCCCGAGTACGGGATGTTCTCTCTGCCGTATTCGTACTTCGAGCAGATCGAGCCGCTGCTGCGCGCGCTTCGTCCGGAGGTCCAGCTCAGCGGCCACGGGGAAACGCTGCTCCACAAGCGCTTCCTGGACTTGTTCGACGCGGTCCTGGCGGCTGGCTGCCGCGTGGAGTTCCAGACGAACGGCACGCACCTCACCGGGGCGCTGATCGACCGGCTCCTGGCGGGCGCCGGACCGGACGGGCTCTTCCAGATCAAGCTCTCCCTCGACGCCGCGAGCGCCGGGTTGTTCAACCGTATCCGGGCGGGGGCGGACTTCGACAGCTTCGTGGCGACGATGCGCAGCCTGCGGGACGCGAAGGCCAGGCTGGGCACGCGCTACCCGATTGTCGGCTTCGTCTTCACCGCCATGCGAATGAACGTGCACGAGCTGCCGGCCGTGGCGCGCCTGGCCGGCGACCTCGGGGCGGACTGGCTCGTAGCCACCGAGCTGTGCGAGCCCCCCTCCCTGGCCGGCGAGTCCGTCGTTCACGACCTGGCCGGCACCCGTCCAGCCTTTCGCGAGGCCGCGAACGTCGCACGACGGGGGGGGCTCACGCTGAACCTGAGCCCGATCCTCGCGGAAGCCCTGGCGACGCGCGACACTGCTGTTCCCTGGCGTATCGAAGACATTCCTGAGGCGGGTGCGCCGCTGGCGGCACCCGGCATGGGCAGGCGCCCATCGCGAAGACGGTACGGTGATGGTCAAGGACTGTGACGATCCCTGGACACTCGCCGTGGTCACGGCGACGGGCGAGATTTACCCGTGCTGCGAGACCAGGCGGAGCATGGGGAGCCTGAAGGAGGCTTCCTTCGACGAGATCTGGACGAGCGCCACGTACCAGCGCTTCCGTGACGCAGTGGCCAGTCCCTCTCCCCCGCCTGAATGCGTCACGTGCCGCGTCCGGGGCTGGAAGCCGGCCGAATCGGCCGTTGGCGCCGGACCGGTCAGGCGCATGCTTCGGCTCCTTCGAGGCTGATCGGCAGAGGTGTCACCCGGGGGTCGGACAGCCGGCACACCCTCGCATCGCACCTTAGGGCCCTGGCCCCCGGCCGAGGGCCTCCTCGAACACGTCCACCGCTCGAAACACCTGCTCGGACAGCGCGAGCGACGCGAGCAGGGATACGACGCTCAAGAGAACACAGGGAAGGAGCTTCATGGCAGTTCCAGAAACGCCTCGATCCGCTCGTCGGCCTGGCCGACGGCCCGCGCCAGCGCCAGCTTGCTCACGTTGTGGGCGAACACGCTGTTGATGCGATCCAGTTCCGCGGTGGCCACCGCCTCCTGCGCCTGCACCAGCTCCAGGTTGTCCGCCACGCCCGCGTCGAACCGCTGCCGCGTCAGCTCCAGCGCCTCGCGGGCCACCACCACGTTCTGCGCGGCGAGGTCCACCTGGCTGGCGGCCGCCGACAGATCCAGATACGCCTTCCGCACGTCACCCTCGACCTGGTCCGTCAGGTCGTCGAGTTCCGCGCGCCGCCGTGCCGCCAGCGCCCAGGCCTGCGCGACCTCGCCGGCGCTGCGCCCGCCGTTCCAGATCGGGATGCGCACGCGCCCGGCCACGCTGAACGTCTTCTCGAGGTCGCCGAACGTCTGCCCGATCGT
>VFZH01000118.1 GCA_016871255.1 Acidimicrobiia bacterium
GTCGTCGGTCGCCCGGGGCAGCTCCTCGGGTGCTTCCATGCCGAGGGCGACCATGTCCTCGCGAAAGCAGCCGATCCACCGGTCCGTGTAGTCCCGCAGCGGTGTACCCGCCTGGCGGGCGCCCGCGATCGTCTTGTCGTCGACGTCGGTGAAGTTGAACACCTCCCTGACCGCGTGGCCGCACAGGTGCCGCAGCGTCCGCCGCAGCACGTCCACACACACGAACGTCCGGAAGTTGCCGACGTGCGCGCGGGCGTAGACGGTCGGCCCGCAGGCGTACATGCGAACCACACCCCCGTCTCCGGGCTGGAACGGCTCCTCGGCCCGGCTCAGCGTGTTGAAGAGCCGGAGGACCGGGTGCACCGGCGCACCGGACGCCTTCCGATCGGCGTCTGGCCCGGTGCCGGGGGTGGAGGGAGGGGCGGGCGGCATCGGCGGATCTTGTCAGATGGACAGGCGGTTGAACAGGCGTTCCGCCCGCCGGCGGTCCGCCTCGATCTGTTCGCGCAGGGCATCCACGTCGGCGAACTGCCGCTCGTCCCGCAGCCGCTGGACGAAGGCGAGGCGCACGCGCCGGCCGTACAGCGACTCCTGGAAGTTGAGGACGTGGCTCTCCACGGTGATCTCGGTGCTGTCGCCGAAGGTCGGCCGCACGCCGACGTTCGTGACCGCCGGGTGCTCGACGCCGTCAACCGCCAGGACCGTTGCATACACCCCGTGCGGCGGGATCAGCTCGTTGTCGGTCTGCAGGTTCGCGGTAGGGAACCCGATCGCCCGCCCCCGCCCCTTCCCCTCGACCACGAGACCGTCGAGACAGTACGGATGGCCGAGCAGGGCGCCGGCTTCGTCCACGCGCCCTTCACTCACCAGCCTCCGGATCCGGGTGCTGCTGACGATGAACTCCTTGTAGCGTACCGGATCGATCTTGTCCGCGCGGAAGTTGTGCCGCTGCCCCATCGATCGCAGCACCGAGAAGTTCCCGCCGCGGTTGCGCCCGAACAGGAAGTTCGCGCCGACCCAGACTTCGGACACCCGCAGCCAGTCCACGAGCACCGTGCGGACGAACATCTCCGGCTCCCACTGCGACAGCTCGCGGGTGAACTCGACCACCGCCACCGCCTGCATGCCGGCCTGCCGGAGCGCATCGAGGCGCTGTGCCGTCGTCATCAGCAGCGGAGGGGCCTTGTCCGGCCGCAGGACCCGGGGCGGATGCGGATCGAAGGTCATGGCCATCGGCACGCCTCCCCGCTCGGCCGCTCCGCGACGCACGCGCTCGAGGATCTTCAGATGGCCGCGGTGGACGCCGTCGAAGTTGCCGAGGCCCAGCACCGGGTGGAGCAGCCAGGACGGCCGCGGATCGCGGGGAAAGTGGATGACCTCCATCGGGCGCGTCACCGGTGCGGCGGCTCGACGTCCAGCTCCACGTCGAAGGTGAGGCCATCATACGCCAGCTCCACGCCGGGAGGCAGTCGGGCCGACGTCTCCTGATACCCCAGATCGTGCGTCATGTGCGTGAGCCAGGCACGCGCCGGCCCGATGCGCGCACACGCCTCGAGCGCCTCGCGTACGGTGAAGTGCGTCGGGTGCGGTCGATCGCGCAGCGCGTCGATGATGAGCGTCTCGACGCCTTCGACCAGCGGCCACGACTCGTCCGGAATCCGGCTGCAGTCGGTCAGGTACGCGAACGAGCCGAACCGGAAGCCGAGAATCGGGGCCGGACCGTGAAAGAGCGGCACCGGCACGACGTTCAGCCCGGCAGCGGCGAACGGGCCATCGATCACCCGTGCGTCAATCTTGGGAATGCCGCCGCCCTGGCGGGAAACGCCGTCGAACACGTAGTAGAAGGTGCGGCGCAGGCTCTCCCACGTGTCCGATGTGGCGTAGCAGGCCAGCTCGCCGCCCTGCAGCACGTTGAAGCGGCGTAGATCGTCGAGCCCGAGCACGTGGTCGGCGTGCCCGTGCGTGAAGAGCACGGCGTCCACTCGACGCAGATCGTGCCGAAGGGCCTGCTCGCGCAGATCGGGGGTGGTGTCCACGAGGAGGCGCGCGCCGGCACCATCCTCCACCAGAATCGAGGGCCGCAGCCGGCGGTCGCGCGGGTCTGACGATCGGCACACCGTGCAGTCGCACCCGATCATCGGGACGCCGCTGGAGGTGCCGCACCCCAGAACGGTGACGCGGCCGGACCGGGTCAAGGCCGGATGATGCGCGGCTCGCCGAGCGCCGACACGTAGCGCATCCGCAACTCGTACAGCAGGTCGTCCAGGACCTGCCGCTCCTCGGGCGTGAGGTTGCCCCGGGTCTTCTCGTCCAGCAGCGCGAGGATGTCGATCATCTGCCGCGCGCCAGGCAGGTTGGGCGCGGCTGGCTGACCGGTCGCCGGATCCGGCGCGTCGCCGAAGTGGACGGCCGCCGTGTGCGCGAGCGAGATCACGAACGCCAGGAACGACAGCGCTTCCGGCTCGCCAGCTTCCGTGGACGGGTCAGGTGAGGGGAAGTGATCGCTCATGGCGGCGGCGTGCTGGAGAGGGCGGCGTCCAGCTGCCGCGAGGGCGAATGGTAGCATACGGCCCCAGATTCGATGGCTGAGTCGATTGGCGCCCGGTTCGAACGCCTCGTCTCGATCATGCGTGCGCTCCGCGCGCCCGACGGCTGCCCCTGGGACCGCGAGCAGACGCATGCGTCGCTGCGGCGCTTCGTCCTCGAAGAAACCTACGAGGTGATCGAGGCAATCGACGGCGGAGACCCCTCCGCCCTCTGCGAGGAACTCGGCGACTACCTTTTCGAAGCCGTGTTCCTGGCCCAGCTCAGCGACGAGGCGGGCGACTTCGACATCGGCGACGCCATCCAGACCGTCTGCGACAAGCTCGTCCGCCGCCATCCACACGTCTTCGCGCGCGACTCGCAGCCGGGTGACGCCCCCCTCTCTGCCGGTCAGGTCGTCGAGCGCTGGGACGCGCTGAAGGCGAAAGAGCGTGCCGACTCCGGCCGGCCGGACCAGCTCCCGCCCGGCGCGCTGGGCCGTGTCCCGACGGCACTGCCCGCGCTGCTGCGCGCCCACCAGGTCGGCAGCCGGGCGGCCTCCACCGGATTCGACTGGCCGAAGGCTGCGGACGTGCTCGAGAAGATCGACGAGGAGGTGGCGGAACTGCGGGCCGAACTCGAAGCCGGGCTCGGCGGCGACGGGGCGCGCGTCGAGGAGGAGATGGGCGACCTGCTGTTCGCCATCGCCAACCTCTCGCGCAAGCTCGGCGTGGAGCCGGAGTCCGCGCTCCGGCGCGCGACGAGCAAGTTCACCGACCGGTTCGAGCGCATGGAACGCACCATCCAGGCCCGGGGCCACTCGCTGGCCGACACCCCGCTCGCCGAGTTGGAATCCGAATGGCAGCGAGCCAAACTCTCTCCTCGGTCTCATACCCGAAAGGGGTCAGACCCGGGTCTGACCCGGGTCTGACCCCTTTCGGGTATACGCCCGCTACCTGGAAGGCTGGCGATAGGTTGAATAGGTCACATGACGGCCATCCGTCGAGACCTCGATTTGTCCGTCGAGATCGGTCCGCAGCACCCTCGTGCCCGCCGCCTGCAGGCGCGCCAGCACCTCGGGTGCGGGATGTCCGAACGGGTTGCCGCGGCCGCTGCTGATCACAGCCAGCTCCGGCGGCCACGCCGTCAGCAGATCGACGGAGGTCGAACTGCGGCTCCCGTGGTGCCCGACCTTCAGGACCCGCCGCGCCACGGGTGAGAGCGCCGGCACGATGGCCCTTTCCACCTCCTGGCCCACGTCGCCTGTCAGCAGAAAGGCCACCTGTCCGTACACGACTTCGAGCACGACCGAGTCGTCGTTACGCACGCGGATGCGCTCCCAGTCCGGTTCCGGCGGGTGCAGCACCCTGATCCGCACCTGGTCCAGTCGGTGCTCGTCACCACGCCGCCACTCGATCCGCTGCATCCCCCGCTCCGAGACCTGCCGGCGTATCGCCGTCGACGGCGGGTGCCCGGGCACCTCGATCCCTTCCCAGAGCCGCGGCGGCGTGAAGTCGGCGATCAACCGCGGCGCCCCGCCCGCGTGATCGGGGTCGGCATGCGTCAGGACGATCCCGTCCAGCCGCCGGATGCCGCGGGCCCACAGCGCGGGGCCCAGCACCCGGGCGCCGATGTCGAATGACGAGGATCCGAATCCGACGCCACCGGAATCCACGAGCAGGCGCCTGCCCCCTGGCGACGTGACGAGCAGGGCATCCCCCTGCCCCACGTCGAACACTGTCAGGTGCAGCCGGCCGTCAGGGCGCGGAAGGGGCCCGGACACCCCCATGCCGATCGCCAGTGCGGCGCCTCCCAGGACCGCGCCCCCGGACCGGCGGCGCCAGCCCGAACCGGAGAGCAGGAGCGCCAGGCCGCCGTAGTAGGCGCCCACGAGCGCCCAGGAGGGCGCCGGGACCCTCCACGCCAGCCATGGCGCCACCTCGACCAGACGGGCGCTGTCCAGGAGCAGCCCGGTGGACCTGTCGGCAACCCAACTCGCCCACTGCACCGCACCCTCCACGGGGCCGGCGACGGCAATGACGATGCCCGCAATCTGCGTGAGCGTCATCAGCGGGAGGGCCAGGAGATTCAGCAGCGGGCCGGCCAGTGAGATCCGCGAGAACGCCCGCGCCCCCACCGGAAGCAGGGCGACCTCGACGGCCAGCGAAGCGCCAACCGCCGCGGCCAGCCACCGGAGCAGAATCCAGCCTCGCCGCTCCGGTCTGCCGGATGGGAGTCCGGCGCGGGCCGAGAAGGCCAGCAGCGCCGCCGTCGCCCCGAACGTCAGCGCAAACCCGGCATTCCTGACCTCCAGGGGCAGCCACGTCAACTGGGCGGCGCCCGCCACACCCATGGCATTCCACGCCGTCGTCCGCTGGTCCATCACGCGCGCCACGAGGCAGGCCGCCGCGGCCAGCACGGCCCGCCAGACCGACGGCCCGGGTGTGACGATCGCCGCGTAGACCATCAGTCCGGCCAGCGCCATCGCACTCCGCGTGCGTCCTCCCACACCCGCCGGGGTGAGCAGGCCCAGCATCAGCACGACGAGAATGGCGATGTTCCCGCCGGAGATGGCGATGACGTGGTACGTGCCCGCGGCCTGCAGCCGCTCACGCACATCTGGAGGCAGGCCGGTGCGGTCGCCAATCAGGATGGCCGTCACGACGCCAGCGCGGACCGGGTCGCTCCGGCCGACAGTCGCAGCCACGGCCGCCCGCACGTGGGCCCGCACCGCGGCGGCGAGCTCTTCGGCCACCGACCCGCGTGCGACGACCTGGACCAGCTGGGCGCTCTTGACCGTGCCGGACAGCGCCACACCACTCAGCGCGAGATCGCGTTCAGCATCCCCGACGCCGTCGTTCAGGTAGCGTGCGGGCCGCCGGAACGTGGCGAACGTCTTCAGCACACGGCCGGCACGCCACTCTGCGGCACTCGGCGCCGCGTCGCCGTTGACGTGCAGTTGCACGCCGCCCGCGGCCGGGAGACGACGCCCATCGATATCGAGCCACGAGATGGTCCCGCGCAGCGACACACCTTGATCGCGCACGGACGCGTCCTCGACGAGACGCACGACCGTCTCGATCGGATCGTGTGCGCCGCCGGGGCCCAGCGTGTCGAGGCGGTACTGCCCGTAGGCCGTGTCGAGCACATCGCGAAGCGGCGGGTTCAGTGCCTGACGCGCGGCTCCTGATGCGAGCGCCGCCCCGATGCTGAAGTACCCCGCCAGCGTCAGGGCAAGCGCCGGGCCGTGTCGCCCCAGCACCCAAGCCGTCCACGCCCCGCCCAGCGCGGCCGCCGCGCCCAGCGGCGCCCACGGCCACGGGAGGCCGTCCGGCCAGCTCGTGCCGGCCATCGCCCCGCCGGTCACTGCCATGGCCGCCCACAACGCAGGAGCCTGCACGGGCGTACGCCATGCAAAGGGCGCGCAGCGTGTGCCTGCGGCCTTTCGCGCGGAATTCCCCGGTCAGCTGGTCTGGTGGTTGCGGAAACTGCTCACGGGAGCGGGGACCGGGTACGCGAGATCTGCCACCACCCCCGCGGTGTGGCGCGCCGCGGGCGCGGCACAGCGGGCCGAGGCTGGCAGAGCCAGCCCCGGCCCGTCGCCTTCTCGAGAGGCTCCTTCGATCAGTAATCCAACTGCACTCCGAACTTCAGCAGGCGGCCGCCGACGAACCTGGTCGGTGTGCCCCACGCCGCACCGTAGGTGTTGTTGCGCGCGGTGATCGTGTTGCCGTTCATCAGGTTGTAGATGTCGAACGACGGCACGGCCCGCACGCGCCCGAACCGGAACTGCCGGGAGAACCGGATGTCGAGCTGCGTGAGCCGGTCTTCGAACATCGTATTCGGATGGATCAGCGGAATGCTGACGGTGGCCGTGCAGGTTCCGGTGGCCGGGCATCCGGACAGATTGCGGCCGAGCGAGGGAGCAATCTGCGCGTTCGTGAAGACGGCGTTTGCCAGCATCTGTACGCCCTGAATGTTCTGGTACACGCCGGCGAACTGCATGTCCCAGGGGAGCGGATAGCTCCAGCTCGCCTTGATCTGCCCGTTGGCATCCCACCAGGACCCGACGGTCTTGCACTGATAGGTCTCCTGCGGGGAGTCCACGACGAAGCAGCGATCGTTGACCTGCCGGCCGAGGCTGATCCCACCCTGCAGCAGTCCACCGCGGCCGAACCTGGCGTTGACGCTCATGTCCACGCCGTTGAACAGCTCGCTCTGGTCGCCGAAGTTCTCCGACGACCTGATGAGGTTGTTCACGCGTCCGAACTGGGCCGGGTTGATGTTGTACAGCCCGCAGACCTGCGTGCCGCTCACCGAGCCCAGACGGCTGTCGGTCGGCGCCGTCACACAGAACTGGCTGTAGTCGGTCGGGCCGACCAGCGTGTTGTCGGTGACCCGGAAGTTCAGGTTCTGGGTCCGGAAGTAGCCGACCATCAGCCCGACGTTCTCCAGCAACTCCCGCTCGAGCACCACCGACGACTGCCACGTGTACCCGCGCCGCCCATTCAGCAGCTCGTCATCGAAGGTGACGTTCGCGACCGGCGTGCCGAAGGCCGCGTTCGACAGCGGACCGAGCTCGCTCGCCTGGGGGAAGAGGTCGCCGTTGGCGTCGTTCCAGACCCGCGACGCCGACTGCACGATCGTGTTCGCCGGGTTCTGGCTCTGCGCGAAGCCGGCGCCCTCGGACTGCACGTACCGTCCGTGCGCGAACTTGAGCGCCGTCTTGCCTTCGGCATCCAGCCGGATGGCCAGCCCCGCCCGGGGCGACACGTCGCGCCAGGACGGTACGCCGCCACGGCCCGGAATGAACACGCCCGGGATGAACGTGGACGCCGGGAACTGCTGATCCGGGTACCGTCCTTCGAAGAAGTCGCCCCGGACGCCCAGGTTCAGCGTCAGTCGAGCGCCGATGGTCCACTGGTCCTGCGCGTAGATCCCGATGTTGGCGAAACTCTGGGTCTGGAAGACGGGCGAGGCCCACTGGGTGATCAGGTTCGGCACTCCCCGATTGAACCGGAACGACACCGGCCCGAACCCCGGCAGCACGTTCTGCGCGCCCGAGCGCGAATCCGATCCCCGCAGCCACACCAGGCCCGTCTTGAAGTTGTGGGTGCCGGTGACGTAGGAGATCGACCCCCGCAGGCTCTGCTGGCGGTTCGTCGTCCCGTTGCCGGGACCCGGGTCGATGTCGTTGTAGGGCAGCGTGGTGGACACCCTGGCGTTGTAGTTCAGGCCGGTGCTCTGCTCCAGCACCGGGATGTCCGTGCCGGTCACGTTCGGCGGATCGTGGAAGATGTGCCACCGTACCGGCAGGAACGTGTAGCCCACCTCGAGCAGGACGCGGTTGCTCTGCGTGCGGGTCCAGGACGCCTGGTTCAGCCGGGCCGGGATCTTCTGGCTGAAGGACGCCTCCGGCGCCACGGTGGACCCCACCCCCTGGAAGCAGGTGCAGGTGGTCGAGTAGTTCGTGTAGTACGTGACCTTGTCCTTCGGGGTCACCTGCCACGTCAGGTTCAGCCCGTTCTCCAGCGAATGGCTCCGGTAGTACGCCCGCCGGTTCAGGTCCGGCTCGTAGCGCAGCGTGCCCTGGACGGCGTTGAAGAAGGCACCCGGCTGGTACTCGTCGTTGCCCCACCAGCGGTGGGCCGTAAAGAACCAGAGACGGTCGCGCACCAGCGGGCCGCCCAGCGCCATGCCCCCGTCGTAGATGTGCTTCACGCGCTGACCCGACCGCGCGCCGCGCTGCTCGAGCTCGGCCGACAGGTTGTCGGACTGGAAGTGCTCGTTCGTCCCCAGCAGCCGGCCGGCGCCCGCGAACCGGTTTCCGCCGTCCTTCGGGATGAAGTTGAACTGCGCGCCGGCCGTCTCGAACTCCGCACCGCCCCCGCTGTAGGACATCTGCACCTCGGCGATCGCGAGCTGGTTCATGTTGTGGCCGGCCTTGAATATCCCGCCGTTGCTCGCCATCGTGTTGTTGGTGTTCATCCCGTTCTGCATGTACTTCATGTCCGTGGTGCGCGTGCCATGAATGACGATGAAACCCTGCTCGCCCTGGTTCCCGCCCACGTCGGACCCGGTGGCCACACCGCTGACGTTGGCGCCCAGTGTCAGCGCCGAGAAGCTGCTGATCGTCTGGGCGTTGGGCAGCGCGTCGAGCGTGCTGCGGGTCATCACGTTCTGCGTCCGGACGTTCTGGACGTCCACGAGCGGACTGGCCCCCGTGACGGTGACCGTCTCCTCGAGCGATCCGACCCTGAGTTCGGCGTCGACCGTCGCCGTGAAACCGGTGTTCAGCTCGAGCCCCTCGCGCCGGACCGTGCTGAATCCGGGCAGCGTGAAGGTGACCGTGTAGGTGCCAGGCCGCAGATCGACAATGCGGAAGGCGCCGCGGTCGTCGGTGATAACCGTCTTGACCCGCTCGATCAGCGCGTCACTGGCCGCTTCGACCGTTACGCCCGGCAGGACGCCGCCGGACGTGTCCTTCACCGTACCCGCAACGCTCTGCGCGTTGGCCGCAGCCGGCGCCAGCAGCAAGGCGAGCAGCAGTCCCCCGAACAGCCCTTCTCTCATCTTCCGTCTCCTCGAATGGTTGCCGTGTCCTGTCTACAATCCGTCCTTCCCGGGTCCCCCGCCGCCTGATCCCGAACGCGCCCTACCGCGGCTGCGCGGCCGGCCGCGCATCCGACCTGAGCGATCGCTCCTTGAACAGCCAGCCCTTCGATGTCCTGACAATCAGGTCGTCGTAGACGCCGACCTGCGATGCCGTCATCGTCGTGTGGTCGAACACCATCAGGTACACACGCGCCCGGACGCCTTCGGGCGCGACGCCGGTGATGAGGAGGTTCGTGTTCCAGTGGCGCATGTGCGAACCGTTGCGGTTGTCCCGCCAGTTCGCGCTGGTCTTCTCCAGCGCCGCCCAGCCCGTCGAGTTGCCCAGCGTGCCATCTTCGGTGAACGTCCGTGCCCACCCGGCGTGATCGCCAGAATCGATCGTCTGGTTGTAGCGCGCGTACAGCTGCTCGATGTCGATGTAGTCCTGTGTGGACAGCGTCGTCGCGGCCGCCGCGATCGAGAGCGCCGATGCGCCGGCCCCGACGAGTCCGGCCGCGATCAGGCACGCCACCAGCCCCGTTCTGCGAGACCTCATCGTCCTCCTCCTTTCCTTCCGCGGCTACCGCAGTTCCCGGTAGAGGATCTCCATGCTCTCCTTTGCCCGATCCAGATTGTACGCCGCGAAGGGCTCGCCCAGGGCTCCGGGCAGGGCCGCCACCGCCTCGTCGAGGCTCCGGCCCGCCGCGGCGGACGACCGGCCGTGCTCGACGACCGCACGCAGGAACAGCACGTACTCCGCCAGCATCCGGTCGCTGAACCAGCGGCTCGCCGTCTTGAACGGGAGGGGCGCGCGGGCCGGCACGATGCAGTCGATCCCCGCGTCCTTCAGCGCCTCCGCCGCCCGGGCCAGCGTGTCCGGGAACTCGAGCAGGCTGCCGCCGTTGGTGACGTCCACGATCGGGAGGCCCTGCTCCGGGAGCAGCTCGCCGAAGTACGCCACGGCCAGCGACGGAAACACGGGGATGATGTCGCCGTCCGAATGGGCACGCCCGAAGTGGTAGAGGTCCACACGGTTCGTGCCGTCCACCCCGATCGTCCTGAGCGGGATCGAGAGGCGGTCGGTGACCATCCGGTTTGGCAGGAAGCGCGCGTTGTCGCCGGCGAACCCGTCCTGCTTCGCCAGGCGCGCCCGCGTGTTCTCGTGCGCGATGATCGTGGTCGCGTCCGTGAAGGCCGTGTTGGTCAACGCGCCTCCGGGGTTGGTGTTGACCAGGATCGTGATCGGCAGGTCGGTCGCGAGCTGGATCTTCTCGAACTGCGCGTCCCGCCACGGCTCCGCCTTCGTGTCCACGACGATCACGCCGTCGTCCAGCTCGAGGTTGAGCGTGTGCCGGTTTCCCCCGCCGAGGACGTACATGTTGCTGTTCATGTAGTCCGTCCGCAGCGGCGCGGCGCCCTTCTTCAGGCCCGCGATGTACATCATCTTGAGGTCGTCCACCGGCGCCTGGAGCGCCAGCAGGGGCCCTGCGGCCATGGCCCGGAGTGTGCCCCAGACCACTACCGCCACCACGCCCGGCACGAGGCTGCGCATCATCTCCCGTCCACCCGGGGCGCCTCCGTCACTCGTAGTCCGCCGCCGCCAGCGTCGCGCAGATGATCTCGTGGTCGTTTCTGGCGTAGATGTGGCGGTTGGCGTACGCCGGGTGCGACCAGTTGACGAACGTCAGCTTCCGGCGGTTGCCCGGCATGGTGGTCGGCGCGATGAGAAACGTCCGGCTGACCTCTTCGTACCCCTGCGGGCTGAGCTTCGCGATCACCAGATCGCCGCGATCGGTGTTCACGAAGTAGCGCTCGCCCTGCCGCACGAAGAACGCCGTGGCCCACCGGGCCCGCTCCTGCGTCAGCTCCTGTGATTCCCAGACGCGCTCGCCGGTGTCCATGCGCAGGCACCGAAGCTGGCCGAAGCTGCAGTTGCCGTAGATGTGGTCGCCCTGCATCACGGGCGTGCCGATGACCGCATGCAGGCCGTCGGTCTCGATCTCGCTGTCGCTCGCGCCCTTCCAGGCCAGCGCCGCCGCGGGGGTCCTGTCGTCCATGACGATCATGGCGGAGCCGTTGTAGAACGTGGACACGAACAGACGGCCGTTCTGGAAGATCGGCGTGCTCGGGTTCATCGCGTCCTGCGACTTGAAGGGCACCCGCCAGTGCACCTTCCCCGTCGCGGGATCGAGGGAGACCACCGCTTCCGGGTGCCAGTAGATCAGCTGCCGGGCGCCGCCGTATTCGACGAGGATGGGGGCGGAGACGCCGATCGCCTCGGTGTTCGGCAGGGCTCGCCAGACTTCCCTCCCCGTCAGCTTGTCGAAGGCCACGATCTTGCCCTCCGGCTCGGCGCCGACGACGCAGATGAGCAGGTCGCCGTCGATGATCGGCGGCGAGGCGAAGCCGTACGACCCGCGGTTCGCCTTGAAGTCGGCCATGTAGTCCTTGTTCCAGAGCACCTCGCCCGTGGCGGCCCGCACCGCCGCCAGGTGCCCCATCGCGCCTTGGAAGTAGACGCGGTCGCCATCCACCGTCGGCGTCGCGCGCGGGCCGTTCGGCCATGAGAGGCTGCCGTAGACGGCAGGCCACTCGTGCGTCCACAGTACGCGACCCGTCTGTTCGTCCAGTGCCAGGGCACGCTCGATACCGCGGACACCCCCCTCCTGTTCGGGGATGAAGTCCATGAGGAACACGCGGGAGTTCGCCACCGCCGGGCCGCTGTAGCCCCGGTTGACCGGCGTCCGCCACAGCACCTTCAGGCCCGAGTCGGGAAACCGTTCGACGATCCCGGTCTCGTTCCAGAGGGCGGCGCGACCCTTGCCGCGGTGCTCGGGCCAGTCGTCTGCCGACACCGCGACCGCACCGAGCGCCAGCACGACCGCGGCCCGGACTGCACGCTGTCCCATGAGGTGCCTCCCTCGTCAGCGCCGGAGGGCAGTGCCCTCCATCGTCTCGGCGGAGTGTTCCAGCCAGGACGGGATGCAGAGCACCTCACCGGCGCGCCCCACGACCTCGGTGCCACCGAGGGTGATCTTCCAGGAGAGCGTCGCGGACACCTGCTCGATCGGCAGGTCGTCCCATCTGTGGAGTTGCAGGGCGGACGCGGCAGAGCCCATCAGCGCCTCCCGTTCCGGGAAACGGTGGGCGGAGTGTACGCGGAATGCCCGTGGCTGTCTATCCCATCAGCCCCCCTCGTGTCAAGACTCGTTAGAAATGTCCCCGTTCTTAACTCGTTAGAAATGTCCCCTGGTTGATGATGCCGGTGGTAGCTGTGGAAAACTGTTCTGTAGTTTT
>VFZH01000119.1 GCA_016871255.1 Acidimicrobiia bacterium
ACACGGACCGGCTGGTGAAGACCGCCGACGGCTGGAAGTTCAAGTACCGGAAGTACACACCGGCCGGCTGGGATCAGCCGGAGGAGTGGGCGGCGCACTAGGGCCGGAGCCATCGGCACGCCGGACGGTCGCCGCGCCGCCGCGCGGAGCGTGTGCTGTTCTCCGGCCAGCGCATGGGGGGAGTGGGCAGTTCTCGAGAGGAGCCATGGCCATGACACAGAGCGGACGTTCCCTTGTTGGTCACGTTGCGAGGACGGCGACGGCCGGACTGGCGGCTGCGGTGTTCGCGGCCGGCCTGGGCCTGTCGAGCGACGTCGCCGCCCAGGAGCAGTCGAAGGAGCTGAAGCGCTACATCCTGATCGGGCTGTGCGAGCCGGTCGACGACAAGCCCGAGACGATCGCCGGGTTCAAGGAGTGGTTCGTCGAGCAGCACGTCGAGGACGTGGCGCACGGGCCCAACTTCGTGCGTGGCCGGGTGTACGAACTGCGCGGGCCGCACCTGAACGGCGCCACGTACACGAAGTTCATCTCGTTCTACGAAGTGGACGCGCCGAGCTGGGAGGAAGCAGAGAAGACGCTCAACGCCTGGCAGCGCAACCCCAACGCCTGGGAGGGGCGTGCGCACCATTCGGCCACCGGCAAGCGCGTCGGCCGGGTGATGAGGTGCCCGGGCTCGGGCTGGTACGAGCTGCTCGGATCGTACGACGGGCCGGCGAAGGCCACCACGAAGTTCGACTAGCGAGCGGCGGTGTGTCCCGGGGTGGTCACTCGGGTGGCCGTACCGGCGTCTCGGCAGACGGCGCGGCCGGATCGTCGCACCGGGGGCGACCGGTCGCGCCGCAGCGGGCCTCGAAGTTGTCTTCGCGGCCGCGCAGGATCGGCTCGACGGCCGGTGCGAGCGGATCGGTGTCGATCGCCGTCACGAAGATCGAGCGTGGGGTGGCAGCAGGGTCGGCAACCCGGGAGAACGGCCGGGCCCGCAGCGCGGTTCAGAGTCCCGACTCGAGCAGCAGATCCCGCACCGCGGCGCCCGCCGAGGTGGCCGCGCGAGCCTGCCGGCCGGCGTCGATCGGCTATACTCCCGGCACTTGCCGCCCCCGTCGCACGCCGTATGTCGCCCTCACCGGGTCGTGACGCGCGCTCGCTGGAACGCCTCGGGATCCGTACGCCCGGCGTGGGGACTCCTCATGGTGTTCATCGCGGCCCTCCAGCTCCGGGCTGGTCAGCAGCCGCCCCCTCCCAGGGTCGTCGTCTCGGACTACGACATGCAGGCCGCAGCCGAGTCCGTCGCCCTGCCCGCAGACGCGCTGGCCGGCAAGAAGCTCTTCGTGCAGCGATGTGCCCTCTGTCACGATCCGCTGGGGCAGCCTGCCACCACGACGCTCGGACCGTGGCTCGACACCACCACGGTCGAGGGGCGGGGTGAGTCGGCAGTCCGGCAGACGATCCTGACCGGTTCGCGTCGCATGCCCGGCTGGCGCTACACGCTGACGGCCGAGCAGGTCGATCACGTGATCGCGTACCTGCGAACGGTGACGCCAGACCAGAAGCCCGTGCCGCCGGCACGTGTCGTCATTCCCCTCGATTGATCGGATTCCCCGCATGCATCAGGAGCAGGAACCATGGCAGCGAACCGAACGGCGTACCTGGCTTCGGCGGCTCTGTTGCTCCCGCTGGCGGCGTTGACGGCTGCGCCCCCCGACGGGACCTCGCAGCCGATGGTATGGGGCCGTGTGGCAGCGGCTGATGGCACAGCGCTGGCGGGCGTTGCCGTGTCGGCGCGCCCTGACGGCGCCACCGTGACGCGGACGGTCTACACGGATGCGGACGGCGAGTTCTTCTTCCCGCCGTTCCAGCCGCCGTTCGCGCCGGGCGCGTACTCCATGTGGGCCCAGGGTGTCGGGTTCGAGCGGGCACACACGCAGATGACGCTGGAAGACGGCCGCGCCATGCGCGCGGACTTCGAGCTCGACACGCTGGAGGACTTCAGCAACCAGCTCGCGGGTTCGGACTGGATGAACGCACTCCCGGCGGACACGCACGAGGCGCGGCGGATCAAGGAGATCTTCCGCGTGAACTGCACCGAGTGCCACCCGCCGGGGCTGGTGCTGCAGAACCGGTTCGACCTTCGCGGCTGGCGCGCGATCGTCGAGGCGATGGAGCGCGTCAGCTACCACGGATGGACCGGCCAGGGGCCCCGCGCCACCATCGCGTACCACAGGGAGGAGCTGGCGGCGTACCTCGCGCGGGTGCGCGGGCCAGAGTCCCCGCCGCTGCGATTCGCGCCGCGCCCGCGGCCGAGCGGCGAGGCCGCCCGTGTCGTGATCACCGAATACGACATCCCGACATCGGTGGGGAAGCGGGAACTGGCTGCCATGGACGGCAGCCACTGGGCGGACGGCGTGCCCTCGGGCCTGCACGGCACGGGCGGCATCCACGACGTGCAGATCGACAACGACGGCCACGCCTGGCTGACCGACTCGGTCGCCAACGAGCACCGGACGCTGGTGAGGCTGAACCCGGCCACCGGCGCTGTCCGGGCGTTCAAGCTCACCGCGCCCGACGGGCGGGCCCAGACGTCGCACGGCATCGGTCGCGACGCCAACGGCATCCTCTGGTTCGACTCGGGAGGCTGGCTCGGCCGGATCGACCCCGCGACGGAGGCGTTCTCGTTCTACCGGCCACCGTTCGGCGCCCCGACCACGACGTCCGGACAGGTCGACGTCGCGCCGAACGGGACGGTGTGGATGTCCGCGCGCCGCGGCGCGCTCAGCTTCGACCCGAAGACGGAGACGTTCACCTTCTGGCACGACAAGACGATCGGCGACGGGCAGACCTACGGCGCAGCGGCCGATGCGCTGGGCAACGGCTGGTGGACGCAGTTCAACATGGACATGGTCGTGCACGCGGACGTGCGGACCAACCGGACCTACGAGATCCCGATGGATCCGCCCGATCGGATGGAGGTCTTCCTGACGCCGGAGGACCGCGAGTTCTACCACAACATCGGCGGCAACCGGTTCTCCGGTACGTTCGCCCGGCCCGGCGCGCAGGCGCCGCGCCGGCTCTCCACCGACCGGAAGGGCGGTGCGGTGTGGGTGGCCAACTGGTGGGGGGGGAATCTGGCCCGCATCGACGCGGCCACACGTGCGGTGAGCTATCACCCCGTACCCGGGGACGCGAACCCGTACAACACCGTAGTCGACCGGCACCAGATGGTATGGACCAACCTGATGTCCGACGACGCCGTGGCCAGGCTGGACCCGAAGACGGGCGCGTGGACGATCTTCCGGTTGCCGAGCGTGGGTACCGAGCTGCGTCACATCGCCGTCGACGATCGGCGTGACGAGGTGTGGGTGCCGTACCGCGAAGCGTCCCGCGCCGCGCGCCTGCAGTTCAGGACCGCGGAGGACCTGGACGCGATGAAGCAGGCGGCGCAGTAGCGCTCGGGCGTACGCGCGCGGGCGTCGCGGGCAGGCGTCAGTTCGCGAGGGGATCGGGTCGGATCTGGAAGCGCACGATCTCGCTCGTCTTGCCCTTCCCGCCTTCGATGTGCCACGGCGCGCTCGTCCCGAAGGCGGCCCAGACCCCGCGTCCGCTCCAGCCGCCCGACGGGTTGTCGATGCGGCCATCGAGGCCGCGACTGTAGAAACCCAGCGGGTAGGGGACGCGCAGCACGATCCACTCGCCCGAGTCCGGGCGCAGGGCCAGCAGCGCGTCCGACCCCGAGCCGGTCGCGATCGGTGTGTTCGGTCCGAGCCCCAGCGTGTCGAACTGGTCCACCCAGCTGTAGTAGTAGTAGTCCGCGTTGGCGGCGATCGTGACGCCGCGGAAGTTGGGGCCCGGTCCCGGAAACAGCCTCCAGCCTTCCGCGCAGTGCTGGCCCGTCGCCGTTGGCCCGTTCAGCACCCGGCACTTCCGCCGGTCGAAGCTCGCCATGTGGCCGCTGCCGCCCAGGGCGGTCCAGATGACGCCGTTGCGATCCACGTCGATGCCGCGAGGCCCGAACCCCCACCCGGCGCGATCCACGGCGTCGTTTTCGAACGGAGGCTCGAACACCTCGGCGCGGCAGGTCGCGGGCGGGCTGCTGCCCAGCTCCAGCCGCACGAGCCGGCCCGGCACCGGGAACCGGCGTGACGTCCACACCGAACCGTCCGGATGGGGGATCACGCCGTACCCGCGCTGCTGTTCGTCATCGCTGCCGATCCGCGTGTCCCGGGCCGGATCGATCGCCTCGCCCGGCTCGTTCCACGGCTGCGTGATACGGCCGTCGCCGTTCGTGTCCAGCACCGTGGGGCACCACCCGCCGGCCCGCTGCTCGTCGCTGGTCCTGTCGTAGATCTTCGTGTCCAGCCATCCGACGACGTCGGTCGAACCCGACACCCACAACACATCGCTGGTGTCGAACTGCAGATGGTGCGTGGCGTAGCAGGTGTCGATCAGCGTGAGCTGCCGGGTCTTCGTGTCGTAGTACGAGAGCTGACGGGCGGTGGTGTTGCGATCGAGCGGGAAATACGCGGCCGAGGCGTGCGTCGAGCCCTCTCTGCACCAGGCGGGGTTGTCGGTCCCCGGCCGGATCCCCTGCGTGATCCAGAGGCGACCGTTGGCGTCCATCATCGGGTTGTGCGCGTTGCGCCCCACCGTATCGCCGCCCTCGCGTCCCCAGTACAGGGACGGCACTCTCGGCCCGCGGCTGCCCTGCCCCGACGACGACTCCTCGCGCACGGGCAGATCGAGCTGGCTCGCGCGGTGCGTGCCCGGGTCGAGCGCCACCAGGCCCGCGCCTCCCACGCCGTACACGGGACCGCCGGGGTAGAGGGTCGGGTTGCGCTTGTCCGTGGCCACCTCGTCGTGGACCATGCCCCGCGGCGTGGCCCAGCCCCACATCGTCAACACGACGTTCCGCTCGACGCCGCTCGGGCGCGGAGGTGCGGGAGGCACCTGGCCGTCCCGGATCAGGTTCGTCCACTCGGCATACAGCTCGAGCAGCGGCCCCATCCCGATGCGACCTGCTTCCGTGACCATCGACGGTCCGCTGCCGCCCGCCTGGATGCGCTGCTCCCAGGCGGCCACGGTCGAGGGGAAGTCGTTCGCGTCGAGTGCAGGCGGCAGCTCGCGCGTGGCCACGTTGCCGATCTGGTGACAGAGCTGGCAGCCGTCTTTCAGCCGATCGATCCAGTGGGCCTGGGTCCTCATCGTCGGGCTGATCCCGTTCCCGCCAGGACCGGTGCCGGGAAACTGGCTTGCTTCAGGCACCCTGAGGAGCGAGTACCAGTAGCTGGACGGGAAGATCGCGGCGGCCTGCTGTAGCGTCGCCGCCGGCTGCACCCTGATGTGCACGTCGGCGCCCGGACGGGCCGCGGCGGGCACCGAGTCGACCAGGCCGTAGCCGCGCACCCAGACACGGTAGTCGGCGGCTGGCAGGTCGGGGATGAGAAACGCCCCGGCTCCATCCGTGACGACAATCTTGCGGAACAGCGTCGGGAGGTCCGTAGTCTCTGCGATGACCCACACGCCGGCTTCGGGGCCGGCCGGTCCACGGACCTGGCCCGTGATGGCGTCGTCACCAGGGGCGGCAGCCCCGCGACCCGACCACGCCATGGCCGCGGCCAGCACGGCGGCGACGAACGAGGTTCCGACGAGGCGACGGGCGCGATGCGGCATCACACACCTCCAGACACGCCGATCCGGCCGCGCACATCGTGCCGGCCGTGGGGACCACCGTCGAGCTTACCGCAACTGGTTCACCAGCAGCGGGCCGACGAGGCGCGAGAGGTCGGCGCCGGACTTCGGACGGAACTTCTCGGCGCGGCCGCTGAACACTTCCGCCGCGCAGAGGTTGCCCGCGCTGTCGGTGCTGAAGCTGTGCACGCACCAGATCTGGCCGGGGCCCGAATCCGAACGTGCCCCACGCGTCGAGCCGTCGGGCAGCACCACCGCCGGCAGGCCCGGCGGAGGCGTCCGTCCACCGCCCCCCTGCTGGGCTGAGACCACCGATCCCACCAGCGCGAGTCCCATGGTCAGGACAACGCACAGCAGGGGCCGAAGGCCACTTGAATGGCGTCTCATGTCCGGACGCCTCGTCCTGGTCTCCACGTAGGTCAAGAGAGCCGACCCTGCCGCAGTGCAGGGTCGGCTCCGAAGTGTACGGGTACTGGCTGCTCTAGTTCCAGGAGAACTGGGCGCCGAGCTTGATCAGGCGGCCGGTCAGGATGTTCGTCGGCTGGCCCCACCCCGCCCCGCCGCCGAGCCCGAAGGTGTTGTTGCGGGCGAGCACGGTGTTGGCGTTGAGGGTGTTGTAGAGATCGAACGTGACTCGGATGCGCCCGTAGGACCCCGCGAAGTCCTTCATCAGGCGGACGTCCAGCTGCATGAGGCGATCCTCGTACTCCGAGCCCGGCTCGATGAGCGGCAGGATCAGGTTGACCCCTGCCCCGCACGGCCCGGTGGGCGCCGGGCACAGCGAGAGGTTCCGCCCCAGAGACGGTGCGATGTCAGCGTTGGTGAAACGGACGTTCGCCAGAACCGGGACCCCCGGAATGTTCTGGAACACGAAGCTGGCGCCGACCCCCCACGGCAGGGGGTAGGACCCGCTGAACTTGACCTGCTGGTTGCCTTCGATCGGCGTCACGACACGGCACTGGTGCAGGTCCTGAGGGGTGTTGACCACGAAGCAGCGGTCGTCCACGGTCCTCCCGAGGTTGTACCCGCCCTGCAGCGTCGCGCCGTTGTCGAACCGCGCGTGCACCTCAAAGTCGACACCGTCGTAGACTTCGGTCTGGTCGACCCCGAAGGCCTTGTCGTTCTTGAAGGTGTTGCGCGCCGGGACGAACCGCGACGCGAAGTTGACGTTGGCGAACCCGCAGATCTCGCGGCCGCCGACACCCGGCAGGCTGGCCGGCGCTCTCACGCAGTACGGGTCGAACTGGCTGGGGGACAGGTTCTCGTTGTGGTTGACCTGCTGGTTGAAGTGTGCCGTCCGGAAGTAGTTGACCGACACCCGGACGTTGTCCCGGAGCTGCTGGTCAATCCCCACGTTGTACTGCCAGGTGTACGGGCGATTCTCGGTGAGCACGCTGGCATCCTGGAACTGCGTGCGGACTGACTGGCCGAAGGTGGGGCTGTCGGTCGGACCTACCAGCTCGCCGTTCGGCAGCGGGTTGGTCGGATCGCCCTGTGGCAGGCCATCGCCGTTCAAGTCGGCCCACGGGCGCGTCGCGGTCCTGTCGATGCTGGCCGCAGGGTTGCTCGGCAACGGGTTGCCGCCCCCAGCCGAGGCCACATACCGCCCTGCCGACGCCTTGATGGCCGTCGTCCCGCTGCTCCTGACATCCCAGGCCACGCCGAGCCGGGGCGATACGTTGATCCAGTTGGGCACCTGTTCGACCTTGCCGTAGGCGATCGAGCCGAAATAGGGCGTGGCCGGCGTGTTCTGCGCAGGGACCCACCCGTTGAACTTGTCGACCCGCACGCCCAGGTTGAGCGTGAAGCGATCGATGGCCCACTGATCCTGTGCGTAGAACCCCATGTTGAGGAAATCGCCACGATTGAAGAGGGGATGGTTGTAGAAGGTGACGGCGATCGGGAAGTCGCCGAGCGCCAGGTACTCGAAAGACCCGAACCCCGGGATCTGGTTGTTCGAGCCGTTCCGCACGAACCAGCCCCGCGCGATGCTCGTCCCGAACTTGAAGTTGTGCGAGCCGGTGACGTAGGCGAGCGACACACGCCCGTTGACCTGGTCGGCGGGGCTGAGTCCGCCGATGATGTCGTTGTACGGGACGCCACCGAAGAAGCCGTTGGAGGCCGTGTGCACCCGCCCGGTGCTGAGGTCGAACACCGGGATGTTGGTCCCCGTCACGCCTTCCTGATGGAAGTAGCTGAACGGGTTGTAGAGATAGGTGAAGCCACTCTCAATCAGGATCGTGTTCCGGTGCGCGCGCGTGAACGTGGCCTGGGACAGGTGGTTCTGGGGCACCGCGTGGTTCGTCGTCGCCTCCGGAACAGAGAAGGCACCCACGAACAGCTGGCAGATGCAGTTGTCCTGATAGTTCCCGAAATACGCGATCTTGTTCTTCGTCGAAGCCTGCCACGTGAAACGGGCGCTGTTCTCCTGGTTGTAGTTGTCCTCGAAGCCCTCCCTGCTCAGGTCGGGCTGGTACTTCGGAATCTTGAATGGCCCCACCTGGCCCTGCACGGCGTTGAAGAACGTCCCAGGCGCGTTCGTCTGGTTCCCCCACCAGCGATGGGCCGTGAAGAACCACAACCTGTCCCGGGCGATCGGGCCGCCGAGCGACGCGCCGTAGTCGTAGACCTTCCTGACGGACGACGACGTGGTCACGCCACGGTTCGTCAGCTCCTGGCTCAGGTTGTCTGCCTGGAAGTCCTCGTTGGTGAACGTGGCCCGCCCGGACGCGGACAACGCGTTGCCACCGTCCTTCGGGATGTAGTTCACCTGCAGGCCGGCCGTCTCGGTGTCGGCGGACATGCCCGTATGGGACATCGTGACTTCCTGGATGCCCTCCATGTTGAAGTGCTGTCCTGCGTGGTTGTTCCCCCCGTTCTCCAGGTTCGTGTTGTTGGTGTTCATGCCGTCCATCGACATCTTCTGGTCGCCCCGGCGGTTGTTGTGCACCGAGGAGGCTCCCATCTGCCCGGCACTGCCGCCAACGTCGTGTCGTCCCGCACCGCCCGTGCTGACGCCCAGCGTGAGCGCGCTGAAGCTGGCGATCGTGCCAGCCTGCGGCAGGAGGTTCAGGGCTTCCTCGCTGAGGACACTCTGGCGGTTGACGTTCTTGAGGTCGACGGTCGGGGTCGCACCGGCGACGACGATGGTTTCCTCGACCCCCCCCACGACCATCTCGACGTCGATATTCGCCGTGAACCCGCTGCTGATCTGGACGCCCTCGCGTCGCACCCTCCCGAAGCCCTGCAGGCCGAACTCCACCGTGTAGGTGCCAGGCTCGAGCGATCCCAGCGTGTATCGTCCCGCGCTATCGGTGATACTTGTCCTCGTGTCGATGGCCGCAGTGCTGGCCGCGGTCACTGTCACGCCCGGGAGTACAGCTCCTGTTTCGTCCGCGACCCGTCCCGCAATCCCGCCGGTCTGTGCCACCGCGCTGTCGGACAGGACCAGCGTGCCCGCAACCACCCACACAACCAACCAAGACGTCCTGTTCATGACCGATTCCTCCGGGTCAGACCAAACGAACCCCCAACCTGCGACCATCACCGCCGCGCCGAACACCGTTGCCCACTCGTCCCGGGGCTCTCGTCCGCCCGAGCAGCAGGCCACCGAGAAACCCGGCGCGGGTGCAGTTGACCCGCGTGCATCTCTCAGCGGTCAGAACTGGCTCGGCACAGCCGCCGTCCCTGCGATACGCGAGCGGCCGGCATCGGTGCAGAGCCTGGAACGAAAGGGGGACCCTATCACGACAAGGTTCGTCCCTACAAACGCATTTCGTCCCTGAAAACCGGATGTTGGTTCCTCCATCAAGTCGTGTGGTCCCTGAAGGTGCTCGACACGCTACGTCGATCTATGAGGTTGCTGCGGTACATCGCAGACGGCTGCTCTTCCAGTCCCGGGCCGGGAGGCGCCTTCCGTGGCCTACCCCTGCGTTCCCTCGGTCCCGACATTGCGGTGCCGGATCATGAACGCGGCGTCCCTGCTTGGAGCAGCGAGCCGCACCCGACGATGCGGCTATCGACCGGGAGATGCGCAGCAATCTGCCGGTGCGGCGCCTGCCCCGCGCTGTTCCTGGCTGTGGGCGGCGTTGATGCAGGGGAGCCTGGCGGTCGACGTCCTCGCATGCCCGCGGGCGCCCTATCGTCGAGAGGGCTGCGGTGCCTGGATGAGAGCGGCCCGATTCCGTCAACCGGGGCCGTGACGGCCGTTGTTCCCCGGTTGGCGCCAGTCGCCCTGCGGTCGCAAGTTCGGCTACGCTTATACCGCGGTCGGGGAGGTCGGGACCGTCCCGGATCCAGTGGGCTTCTCTGTTCTCTGCGGAGCCGGACTGTACGCGCAACTCGAGCCAGCGAAAGGATGTGAGACGTGGCTGCGAAGACACTCGTGGTTGGGATGGCCCTGCTCGCCGGGGCGTCGGCGTGTGGGCCGACGCTGCCGCCCGAACAGCAGCTGGTCGAGGACGCCCTCGACGCGCTGGGCGGCCGGGACCGGGTCCTGGCCGTGACGACGCTGACGATTGAAGGTGAAGGTACGGCTGGATCGCTGGGCCAGAACCTCGGCGCGGACGGAGAGATCCACCCGAACGCGATCCTGGGCTACCGGCAGGAGATCGACCTGGCACAGCAGCGGATGGGTGAGCAGTACCGCTCCCAGCGTCAGTTCACGTTCGTGCTGCCGGAGTTCGGCGGTCCCGTGCACGCCGGGCTCGACGGCGACGTCGCGTACAACGTCGGCGCGGACGGCGCGCAGCGGGCCGGCGGCAACGCGACGACGAGGCAGATCGATCTGCTGCGTCACCCGCTCACGATCCTCAGGGCCGCGATCGCAGAGGGGGCGACGATCGGTCCCCTGCGTGCGGATGGGGACGCCGACGTCGTGGACGTGGCGTCGGCAAAGGGGCACACGCTTGCGCTGGCCGTTGACCGGGCCACGAAGCTGCCGGCATCGGTCGCGACGACGACCTTCAACGGGATCCTCGGTGACGTGGCCGTCGTGACCCAGTTTCTGGACTACGAGGAGGTCGACGGCCTGATGCTGCCGACGCGCCTGCGGACCGTGGTGGACGAGAAGTACGAGTTCCTGCAGCGGGAGATTCGCATCGCGTCGAACACGCTGGGCGCCGACCTCAGCCACCTGGCCGCATCCGCGGAGGTGCGGGACGCGGCTGCGGCGGGTGGCGGTGGTGGTGGCGGCGGCGGCTTCGGCGGCTTCGGCGGCGGGGGGGGACAGCTGCCTCCCATCGTCGTGACGGAGCTCGCGCCGGGTCTCTATCACTTCGGCGGGCGCGAAGCGTCCGGCGGCTTCCAGTACAACATGGTGCTCGTCGAGTTCGAGGACCACACGGAGCTGATCGAGCCGAGCAGCCACGCCCTGACGCTGCAGGCGATCCAGAAGGCACGCGAAGTCGTGCCGGACAAGCCGCTGACCCGGATGATCGTGACGCACTCGCACTCGGATCACGCTGGCGGTGCGCGGACCGCGGTGGCGGAAGGCCTGGCGCTGGTGGTGCACGAGTCGGCGGCGGAGTACTTCGACGACATCATCCGGCGCCCGTTCGCGAGCAATCCTGATTACCTGGCGCAGAACCCGGTGGAGCCGAAGCCGACCGTCGGCGTGGGCGATCACCTGCGTGTGGAAGACGCCATGCAGACGATGGATATCTACCACTTCCCGACGAACGTCCATGCCGACCACATGTTGTTCGTGCACTTCCCGAAGCACGGGATCCTGGTGGATGCCGACATGTACAACATGGACCCCGGGCCGAACCGGCCGGCGCCGGACATCTGGCCGTCGTCGATGAAGACGGGCGTCATCGCCGGGTTCAACCTCGTGTGGATCGATGCGTTCTACGACGAGATCGAGCGGCGCGGCCTCAACGTGACGAGACACGTGCCAATTCACGGCGTAGTGGTGTCACGGCCGCGTCTCGAGGCGTATCGCGCCGAGTGGAACGCCGACGGGACTGCGCGCCTGGACGCAGGTCAATAAGCCGGGACGTGGACCGGGCGGCACCTCCCTTGGGGGGGCGCCGCCCGGATCCCCGCCCCATTGCCTCGCATCCCCCCGCAGCGGTTGAACCGCTGGTTGCGGCGGCGGGTGCTGGTGGCCGCCGTTGTCCTGTCGTGGCGGTTCAACCGGAGCCCGTCTGGCCCGTGGCCGCCCGGTACAACCACTACATCGACAACGTGAAGGACAACGGCTACGCGTACGCCGGGCTGTTCACTGAGGACGGCGTGTTCGAGACCAACATCGCCGTGGGTACGCGCACGGGGCGGGAGGCGCTGGCCCGGCTGGCGAGAGAGGTGGGCAACGCTTCGAAGGTGAGCCCCGGCCACATCGCCTTCAACATCGTCATCGATCCGTCGCCGGAGGGCGCGGTCGGGTCAGCCTACTACGGCGTGATCATGCGGGCCCACAAGGAAGGGCAGGAGGCCACCGGGCGGAGCTGGGGCATCTACACGGACCGGCTGGTGAAGACCGCCGACGGCTGGAAGTTCAAGTACCGGAAGTACACACCGGCCGGCTGGGATCAGCCGGAGGAGTGGGCGGCGCACTCCACCGGCAAGCGCGTCGGCCGGGTGATGAGGTGCCCGGGCTCGGGCTGGTACGAGCTGCTCGGATCGTACGACGGGCCGGCGAAGGCCACCACGAAGTTCGACCAGCGAGCGGCGGTGTGTCCC
>VFZH01000120.1 GCA_016871255.1 Acidimicrobiia bacterium
CGCCCCGGTGCGGCGCGCCGGCCTAGGCGAGCGGCGCGCGCGCGAGGTCGGCTGGAACGCGATGCTGCCCCTCGTGGTCGCGCTGGCCGCTGCATACGACGACCTCGCCCTCGCGCACGCCGCGCATGCGCTGATCGAGGCGTGGCCAGCACCTGCGCCCTATGGACGCACGCGGGCGCTGGCCAGCCTGGTCGGGATCACGCCAGAGGACGCGCTGACGGCACACGGCCTGCTCCGGATGCAGGAGCTGTGGTGCAAGCGCGGTGGATGCGGTCGCTGCCCGCTCTCACCGGTGCCGGTCGACGGGCGAGCAGCAGAACTCGCGCCGATCTCACACGGGAAGGCCGCCCGATCGGGCGGCCTTCCCGTGATCTCGTGTGGCCCGGAGGCCGGGACTAACCGCGCGGCAGGCCGAGGCCCCGGGTGGCGATAATGTTGCGCTGGATCTCAGACGTGCCCGCGGCAATGGTCGCCGAGACGGAAGAGACGTACGTATGCGTGAGCGAGGCGCGGAACGCAGCGTGCGGGCTCTGCTCATCCCAGATGTTCGAGTACAGCCCGAACGTTTTGACGCCCGTGTTCGCGAGGCGCTGCACCAGCTCCGAGTTGTAGAGCTTGGAGGTGGAGGCCTCGTAGTTCGGGATCAGGCCCCGGTGCTGCATCGAGATGATCCGGAACGAGAAGTTGAACAGCACTTCGCTCTCGATGTACCGGTCGGCGATGTCCAGCCGGATGCTCGGCTGCGCGGCGAGCCTTGAGCGCGACTTCCCGGCGCCCTTGGCGTAGTCGATCATCCGATCGATCGTCTTCCGCGCGGCCACGGCGCCCGTAATGTTGGAGCGCTCGTAGTCGAGCAGGGTCATGCCGACGTACCAGCCGCGGTTCTCCTCGCCAACGCGGTTGGCGACCGGGATGCGCACGTCCTCGAAGAACGTCTCGTTGAAGTGGTGCTCCCATGCCATGTTGACCAGCGGGCGGACGGAAATGCCAGGCGCGGACTTCGGCGTAAGGACGAACGAGATCCCGCGGTGCTTCGGCGCGTCCGGGTCCGTGCGGACCAGGACGAACAGCCAGTCCGCGTGGTGCGCGCCGGACGTCCAGATCTTCTGGCCGTTCACCACGTACTCGTCACCGTCGCGGACGGCACGCGTCTGCAACGAGGCGAGGTCGGAGCCGGAGCCAGGCTCCGAATACCCCTGCGCCCAGACGACCTCTCCGGACAGGATTTTGGAGATGTGATCCTTCTTCTGCTCCTCAGTGCCATGCACCATGAGCATCGGCCCGAGCATCCCGACACCGGAGCCGCCGATGCCCATGGCGCCAGCCTTCGTCATCTCCATGTTGTAGATGAACTGCTCGAACGGGGTCAGTCCCGCCCCGCCGTATTCCTTCGGCCACTGCGGTGCGATCCAGCCCTTGGACCCCAGGGCGTCCGCCCACTCTTTGGCCGCCGTGGTCGCCGCGGCGTCGCCACTTTTCCGGTCGCTAAAGTAGTCGTGGCCCGGGGAGAAGCCCTCCGCGTCCATCTGGTAACGCTTCGGCATCTTCGCCTTGATGAAGTCGGCGACCTCCTGGCGGAAAGCGGCCTGCTCCGGCGTGTCGTTCCAGTCCATGTCCATCCCCTCCTGCGCGGCCTCGGCACTCAAGCCGCGGTCAGCCGGACGAGCACCGGCGCGGTTGGGGATGATAACGGTTTCCGAGAGGTCAGGCCAGCATCCGTGCGCCGTAGGACGGTGTCCCGGAGGCGTCGTGTTGACCGGGATTCCGTCTAGACAAGCGGCACTCCGGGGGCCGGGAAGCGAGCCGTCAGCTCGCGGACGGTCTTCGCCACCTGGTCCCGGACCCCTTCGTCCGCCGGGGCCTGGAGGATGCGGGCCATGCCCTGGCCGATCACGCGCATCTCCGCCTCGCCCATCCCGCGCGAGGTGATAGCGGGGGTGCCGAAGCGGACCCCGCCACCCTCGCGTGGGGGCAGCGTGTCGAACGGGATGGGGTTCGAGTTCACGACGATCCCCGCTGCCTCCAGCGCATCGGCCGCCTGGACGCCGTTCAGGCCGAGCGGCCGGACGTCCACGAGCACCAGGTGGTTGTCCGTGCCACCCGAGATCAGCACGATGCCCGCGTCCGTCAGCGCGGCGGCCAGCGCCTTCGCGTTCGCGACCACCTGGTTCGCGTGCCGGCGGAACTCCGGGGTCGCCGCCTCCTTCAGCATGACGGCCTTCCCGGCGATCACATGCATCATCGGGCCGCCCTGCGAGCCCGGGAACACGCCGCGGTCGATCCGCTGCCGGTAGGGTCGGTCGCACAGCACCATCCCGCCGCGCGGGCCGCGCAGCGTCTTGTGCGTGGAGGTGGTCATGATCGGCGCGATCCCCACCGGGCTCGGGTGCGCGCCGCCGACGATCAGCCCTGCCAGATGGGCCATGTCCGCCATCAGCACGGCGCCCACATCGTCCGCGATCGCGCGCGCGCGCGGGAAGTCCCACAGGCGCGGATACGCCGTGGCCCCCACCACGATGATCTTCGGGCGGTGCTCCTTCGCGACGGCCAGCATGTCGTCGTAGTCGACGAGGTGCGTCTCGCGGTCCACGCCGTACGAGACGAAGTGGTAGAGCAGGCCGCTCGCGTTGACCGGCGAGCCGTGCGTGAGGTGGCCGCCCGCGTCCAGCTTCAGCCCCATCACGGTGTCCCCGGGCTTCAGCAGGCCGAGGTAGACCGCCATGTTCGCTTGCGTGCCGGAGTGCGGCTGCACGTTGGCATGGTCGAAGCCGAACAGCGCCTTCGCGCGGTCGCGCGCGAGGTTCTCCACGTCGTCGACGAAGCGGTTGCCGTGGTAGTAGCGAGCGCCCGGGTAACCCTCGGCGTACTTGTTGGTGAGGACGGAGCCGACCGCCTCCATGACCGCGGCGCTCGTGTAGTTCTCCGAGGGGATCATCTCCAGCACGGCCTGCTGCCGGCCTTCCTCGTGGCGGATCGCGGCGGCGACCTCCGGGTCGACCTGTTCCAGTGCGCCCATCACGTCCTCCTCGGCCTTGCCCTGCGGAGGCCCGACGATACCGCGCGCCGCCGCCAGCGGCATCCTGCCGGGGCAGGCTCGGCTACGGCCGGGTGCGCCCCTCTCGGGCATCCTTCGCGTCCCACGCCCACTGGTTCACAAGCGGCAGGACCCCACCGACGAGCGAGTGCCCCCCTAGCACAACGGGCACCGGCGAGGCCATGGTTGCCACCACCAGCGCGCGCAGCCGGACATCCTCAATCGACCCCGGCAGGCCCGCGTCAGCGGCGAAACGGTCGGCCCGTGACGGACGGATGCCAAGGTGGACCAACGCGGGACGGATGTCGATGAAGGCGGCGTCGCACCACTCCGGGAGCAGCGTGCCGAACACGCGAGCCGGGCCGGACTCCGCGATCAGCGCGCCGAGGATCGAGCGCGCGGTGCCGTCCGCGTCGGTCCCCGCCGACTGCATGCCGCGCTCCTCGGCGAGCAGCCGGATCCGGCAGGCGGACTCGCGCTCAAGGTAGTTCCACGTCGCGGAAGAGACCCGGCCCGCCACCAGCACCTCCGCCGCCCGGTCAGTGAAGCAGACGGCGGCCCGTTCAAGCCGCGCCGTGTCCAGATGCGGCCCACCACCCCGCAAGACCGCCTGCAACCGGGGTCCGCCCCGCCCGGACAGCGCAAGCGCCGCGAGGTCGTTCGGGGTGTCGAGGTTGAACTGAGTCGTCTGCGTCCGTGGCAACTCGACCAGCTCGACATGGTGTTGCTCCCAGAGGCGCCGCGGGACCGCGTTGTCAGTCGCCGGGGGCGGGTCGAGCCGTGCGAACAGAGCGGCGGGCGACAGCGCATAGATGTCCGCCGAGAACCGGTTGTTTGTGGCGCAGCGGTCACCTGGCGCATCGCCTAGGGCATCCGCCAGCGCTCGCCAGTCCGCGGCCCCCAGCAGCGGTGCACTCCCCGCGCCCGCCGTCGCCAACCGTTCGACACCATGGCGGTGCACCCAACCGGCCAGACGCACTCCATAGTGGAACGGCGCCACGCCAACCTCGGCGTCGGTCTCGACGACGACGCCCGCGGGCGCAGCGATCGTCGGAGCACGGTCGGCAAGGAGGAACACACGGTCATATGCGCCGCTGGCGAGCGCGGCCTCCGCGCTGTCCAGCGCACAGGCCTCGAGCGCGGAACGCATCCACCGCTCCAGTGGGCCGCCGTCCATCCCACCGAGCAGGATCGCGAGGTCGAGAGGCACCGTGCGCGGCCGGTCAGCCGACGGACGCGTGCCGGGCAACGAGCTTGACGACGACTTCGTCCGCGAGTCGCTGCACGTCCTGCACACGGCACTCGGCGCTGCCGGGCATCAAGCAGCACGCTACACTGGCCGCCGCCCCTCGACGGAGCGCACGCTCCCAGCCCTCGTCCCGGCGCAGGCTCAGGAGCATCGCGGCCAGGAACGCGTCACCAGCGCCGACGGCGGATACGACCTCCACATCCGGCGCGCTGATCCGGTAGTCCGCCTCCGGTGTTAGCGCGACGGAGCCCAGTGTCCCGCGCGTGACCACCACCGCCGCCACTCCCAGATGCCGGATCGTCTCGGCGGCTTCAAAGACCTCGTCTTCCGTGTCGGTCGGGTCGCCGTGGACGCGCTGGAGCTCGTGGTGGTTGACCTTGATCACGGTGGGACGCGCACCGTATTCGAGGACCTGCCGGATCACGACGCCGTCGGCGTCGAGCGCCGTGAGCGCCCCCGCGCGTTCCGCTTGCTGTACCAATCGCGCATATACATCGCCCGTGCATGGGGGCGGCAGCGAACCTGCGAGCACCAACCAGGTATCGGGACGGAGCCGCCGGCGGACATTCGCGATCATCTCTTCGATGTCGTCAGGGTGCGCGTATGGGCCCGCCGCGGACAACACCGTGTGGCGATGTTTCGAACGGTCGAGGATCGTGATGTTGGTGCGCGTCACGCCATCAAGGAACGTGAAGTCCACGCCGATATTCTCGTCGCGCAGCGTGTCCTCGATCATGCGGCCGAGGTCGCCCGGGGCGAACCCCATCGCGAGCGGCTCGTAGCCGAGTTCCTTCAGGACGCGGGCAACGTTGATCCCCTTCCCGCCGATGTCACGGCGGATCAGGGCGACACGGTTTGTGTCGCCTTCGACGAAATGGTCGAGCTCGACCGTCTCGTCGATGGCAGGGTTCAGGGTCACGGTAATGATCACGCTGGAAAGCCTCACCCGCCCCTCGCGGGTGTGTTCAGTGTAGGCTCGCCACTCCGACGTGCGCTAATCCTCGCGCGTTAACGCGAGCGCGTAGACGTGGCGGATTCCCACCGCGCGCAGCGCCCGCGCCGCCGCCTCGAACGTCGCCCCGGTGGTGGTGACATCGTCGACCAGCAGTACGCCCGACGGAAGCGGTGAATCTGCCACCGGCACCGCGAACGCACCCTGCAGATTCGTCGCACGCGCATCCGCGACCAGGCCCGCCTGCGGCCGCGTCTCACGGGTGCGCCGGAGCCGGCCCGCGTCCAGCGGGACGCCGAGGCGGCGCGCAACCTCGCGGGCAGCGATCTCCGCCTGGTTATAGCCGCGGGCGCGGTGCCGCCCATGCGCGAGCGGGATCGGGACGACCACCTCGACCGTCCAAGCCGCCGGAACCACTGCGGCGGCGGAGCGGGCGAGCGGCGGGAGCAACGCCGTGACTCCGCGGAACTTCGCCTCCAGGACGGCCCGGCGAGCGTCCCCGCTGAACGTGAACGGCGTCCGCAGCCCGTCGAATGCGGGGGCATCCGGAGCACCCACCGCGCAGCGCTCGCACCACGTCCCGGGGCCTGGACGCCAGCAGCGGAGGCAGCGCGGCGGCTCGGCAGCGGGCAGCCGTGCGACGCAGCCCGGATGCAGCGCGGCACCGAAGCGGCCGCACACGAGGCAGCGCTGGGGCAGCAGGAACTCCGCCGCCTACGCCACCAGCCGGTGCACCGGGCGGCGCGAGACACGAGCGTGACGCGCGGGCAACATTCATCGCCTCCGAGGCGTTAGCCTCATCACCCCAGCCGTACCGAGCAGCATGCCAGAAGACTGTATGCCAGAAAGATGTGGGCGCCGTGGCCGCCATCGCGACGACCGGCTCACCTCTTCGTCAGGCGCTGCGCCTGCGCGAGTATCGGCTGCTCCTGGGCACCCAGCTGGCCGTCGGGCTCACGCAGCCGCTGCTCTTCTTCACCCAGGGCTGGTACGTGACCACCGCCGCACCGGACGGCAAGGCTGTGATCTACCTCGGGGCGCTCGGCGCGAGCCGCGGGTGTGCGTTCCTCGCGTATGTCCTGTTCGGGGGCACGTTCGCCGACCGCTTCCCGCGCCGGCGCGTCATGATCGTGAGCCAGTTCGTCTCGCTCGCGATGACGGTCGCGATCGGGATCCTGCTGCTCGTCCCCGCGGTGCGCGACGGTGAGGGCTGGCTGCTTCCGCTGATGATCGGGCTCTTCGCCACGTTCGGCCTGGTGCAGGGCCAGGACGGCCCCACGCGCACCTCGATGCTCCGGGACGTCGTACCGGAGTCACTGCTCTCGAGCGCGCTCTCGCTGTTCTTCATGATCGTGTCGGCGGCGTTGCTGATCGCCGCACCGTTTTCCGGCTGGTCGCTGGAGCATCTCGGCGTGGGCGCCACCTACCTGATCTCCGCCGTCGGACCGGCCGCCATCCTGCTCTGCGCGCTGCCGATGAGGAGCGCCGGCGCGGCGGCCGATCCGGACGCCCACCGCGAGTCGGTCTGGGAGAACCTCCGCGGCGGCCTCGCGGTGCTCGCGGAGCAACCAGCGGTGCGCTGGACCGTCCTGCTGACCTGGCTCTCGACGGCGGCGGGGCTCTCGGTGATGGGCATCCTGATCGGCTCGTGGGTCAAGGACATCCTCCATCTCGGCGCCAGTGGCTGGGGCACGCTTGCGCTTTTCTGGGGGATCGGCTCCGTGATCTCGACGACGTTCCTCATGACGCGGCCCAGCCTGCGGCACCGCGGGTGGCTGTTCCTCGGCGCGTGCACCGGGCTGGGTGCGGCGGTCCTGGGATTCTCGCTGTCCCGTGCGCTCCCGATCGCGTTCGCGTTCAACGCGCTGGCCGGGGTGACGTTCATGGTGATGAACACGGTGGGCGTCGGGATCGTCCAGGCTATGGTCCCCAACCGCGTCCTCGGGCGCGTGACCGGCCTGCTGCTGCTCGGCGGCGGCCTGATGCAGGTGACCGGCCTCCTGGTCGGCCTGATCGCCGCGGCCGCCGGCATCGAACGCACCTACACGATCGCCGCCCTCGTGATCATTGGCGCCAGCACGCTGGTCACGCTCGGCCAGCGCCCCCTACGCGAACTCGACTAGCCGAGGGCGGCGGCCGCCGCGTCTATACTGGGCACCGTCGCGGTCACTCCGGAGGCCTCTTGCACGTCACCGTCCGTCTCTTCGCCGGCCTGCGTGAGGTCATCGGCAGCGACGCGCTCGTCGAGGAGTTCGCGACGCCCGACGTCACCGTGGAGACGCTGCGCGCCCGTCTCGGCGAGGCTCATCCGAAACTCGGGCCGTACCTGAGCGGCGTGGCGATCGCCGTGAACGAGGAGTACATCCTCGAGCCGGGGACCGCGCTCCACGACGGCGACACCGTCGCCCTGATCCCCCCGATCTCCGGCGGCGCGGGGGAGACCCCGAGGTTCCTCGTGACGCACGCCGTCCTCGACCCGCGCGGCCTGCGGGACGCCGTCATCACGCCGGCCTCCGGCGCCTGCGTGCTCTTCGAGGGCGTCGTGCGCGATCACCATGAGGGCCACGCCGTGCTCCGTCTGCAATACGAAGCCTACGAGGAGATGGCGGCACGCCAGCTTGAGGCCGTCGCCCGCGAGACGCTGGCCGCCTATGCGGACCGTGAGGTCCACGACATCGGGATCCACCACCGCGTCGGGATGCTGGAGGTCGGTGAGACCTCGCTGCTGGTCGTGGTCTCGGCCGCACACCGGCAGGACGCGTTCGAGGCGGCGCTGCGCGCGGTCGACCGCGTGAAGGAGACCGTGCCGGTGTGGAAGAAGGAGTGGGGGCCGGACGGCGCCCAGTGGCAGGAAGGCGTCCAGCCCAAGCCGGCTGCGTCGTAACCAGACCCGTGACCTCCCTCCCCACAGACGCCGCTGATGACGCCCCGTACTGCACCGTCTGCGGCTCGCCCCGGCTGGTCGAACGCTTCCTCGGCCACCGCCGCTGCGAGGCATGCGGGACGACACGCTGGCGCAACCCGCTCCCCGTCGCCGAGGCGGTGATCGTGCGCGACGGGCGCATCCTGCTGATCCGGCGCGGGGACGTCGAGCGCAGCCCCGGCACATGGACGGTGCCCGGCGGGTTCATCGGCCTCGGCGAGACGCCGCCGGCGGCAGCCGCCCGCGAGGCCTCGGAAGAGACGGGCGTCAACGTGCGCATCCTCGGACTGGTCGCGCCTCCCCGGCACCTCTCGACCCCGGACGGACGCGGGCATGTGCTGCTCTCGTTCCTCGCGGTCACGGAGGATGAGCCCCGACCCGCGCACGAGGTCGCCGAGGTGCGCTGGTGCGCGCCGGACGAGGTGCCATGGGCCGCCCTCGCGTTCCCGACCACGGAGGCGCTGCTGCGCGGGCTCGTCGCGCGCTCGGCGGACCCACATCGCTTCCCCGACGACGCGCCCGATGTGGCGACCGCGGAGATCCCGAGCGGGCGGGCGCCTCAACCACGGCCACGGTTCTGCCCGCACTGTGGTGGTCCACTGGTCGCGAGCGCCGTCGGCGTCTGGCAGTGCGCACGCTGCGCCTCATGGCACTACGAGAACCCGCGTGCCACCGCCGGGCTGCTCGCGCTGCGGGACGGCCGGGTGCTGCTCGGACGGCGGCGGCCGGACGTGACCGGAGCAGGCCGGTGGGCCGGGCCATCAGGCCACGCCGAGCCCGGCGAGGCGCCGGAGGAGACTGCGATGCGCGAGCTGTTCGAGGAGACCGGCGTGCGCGCCGTCGCGGAGCGGCTCGCCGGCGTGTTCTGGGACGGCGACCACTTCGAGATCGTCTACGCCGGCCCGGCCGTCGACGGCGATGCCGCGGCGAGCCACCGTCCGGAGTTCACCGAGATCGAATGGTTCGACCGCGCCTCGCTCCCCCCGGCCGGAGCGCTGCACCACAGCGCGGCATACACCACCGCGTGGCTCGTGCGACAGGGGCTCGTCCGCTAGCGAACCTCGCTACTTCTTGCCCCCGTGGTTCATCAGGCGGAAGTCCGGCGCGGTGATCTCGGACATTTCGGAGACGTCGCGGTCGCCGATCCGGGAGGCGATGCGCGGCTCCATGTCCTTCGGGTGGACGTTCGAGGTGATCACCGTCAGCGCGCGCGCCAGGTGCCGGTGGTTCAGCAGCTGGTACAGCTTCTCCTCCGCCCACGGGCTCGACTTCTGCGCACCCAGGTCGTCGAGGATCAATACGGGCATCTCCGCGAGCGTGCGGAAGATGTCGTCGTACCGGCGCCGCGCGTCCGGCGCGTACGCCGCACGCAACTCGTCGAGCAGGTCCGGCACGTTCGCGAACGCGACGCGGTCCCCCTTCGCCAGCCGTTCGTTCGCGATCGCGGCGGCGAGGTGCGTCTTCCCACTGCCGTTCTTCCCGAGCAGCACGAACCAGCCCTTCGGGTCGCGCGACCACGTCACGGCGCGGCGGTAGGCGCCTTCCAGGCTCTTCCGGTCCGGCCCGGTCAGGCCCACACCGTCCGGGATGAAATTGTCGAAGGTGAACGCCGCCAGCCGCTCGCGCGTCATCGCGCCCACCTGGACGTAGGCCGGCTGTGCCTCCCCGCCCAGTTCCACCACCTGTGCGAGGGCCGGGTCGGTCAGCCGCACGGCAAGCCGCGCGTCCAGATCGGCCGGCTGGCGCACCGCCGTGAACACCGTGGGCAGCGCCGCGTTGAAGCGGTGCGACACCAGCTGGAAGAACTTCTCCCGTGCCCACGCCGTCTCCGCGTAGGCGTCGAGGTCATCGAGGATCAACAGCGGCGCGGTGCGCACCTGCTCGAAGAGCGCGTCGTACTCGATCTCCGCGTCGTCGGCATACGCCGAACGTAGATGGTCGAGCAGATCGGCGACGGTGACAAAAAGGGCCGGGTCGCCACGTTCGATCACCGCATTCGCGATCGCGGCCGCGATGTGCGTCTTCCCGCTACCGTGCACGCCCGAGAGCACCAGCCAGCCTTCCGGCTCGCGCGCGTACCGCTCCGCGATGGCGACCGCCTCGGCGTAGGCGCGCTGGGCGCGCGGGTCGCTCGAACGGCCGGAGCGCAGCAGCGTCTCGAACGTGAGCCGCCGCAGCGCCCCCAGGCGGGAGTAGCGGGTGAGGCGGTCGCGGCGCTCCTGTGTGTCTTCCCGGCGCACGCAGCGGCACGGCACCGCCTGACCGAAGCGCGGGTCTTCCGGGTCGGCGGTGACGCGCACGAAACGGGCCCCGCCGCAGTGCATGCACGGTGGCTCAGACTCGACGCGCCGTACCGGCGCGTCAGTCTCGATGGATGAGCGCATCGAATGGGTTGGCCGGTCGCCCAGCAGGTCCCCCAGCGCTTTCATCGTCACGTCCTTCCGTCTCCCAGCGGTGGAGGATCGCCTCCGCATACCGCCACGAGCGCGCGTTCCGCACCGCCGCCAGCCGGATCGCATCGACGATCCAGGCCGGGGGGTACTTCGCCTCCGCCTCCGCCAGCGCCGCCGTCACGGCCGGCGTCAGCAGTCCGATCTCCTGCTCGTACATCTGCGCAGGCCGCGAGACCGCTGGAGTCGGCTCCGACGGCCGCATCACGGCACCCCCCGGCGCGGGCTCCGCCCCGGCCTCAATGCGTGTGAGCAGCCGCCGCCCCGCGTCGGTGTTCACCACCACGAGCAGGTCGCCGTCATCAAGCACCAGCGCGCGCAGCACCCCGCGCGCCACCGCGGCGTCAAGGCCCGCGCGCACCGCAGCGGCGCCGCCGTGGTGGGCGAAGGCGCGCGCCAGCGGCTCCTCCGCTGCGATCGCGCTCGCCCGCATCACCGGCGGCGAGCCCGTCCGCGTGATCGCGTACAGCGCATACAGCGTCACGCGCAGTTCCTCGACGCTCACGATCCCCGGCAGCACCTCGGTGAAGAACTGCGAGGGGATCGTGGTGGCGCGTGCGCCGGCGCGGAAGCCTTCGAAGGGATCGCCCGACGCGGCATCCCGGCGCGCGTCCGTCATCGAGGCCGCCTAGAAGCCGAAGCCGCCGCGGTCGCGGCCACCACCGGGCTCCGGCCGGAGCAGCAGGTCCTGGAACTTCGCGGTGCGCGCGACCCAGCGCGTGGTGATCGTGCCGGTGGGGCCGTTGCGGTGCTTCGCCACGATGATCTGGGCAAGGCCGGTCGGGTGGGCGCCGCCAGGCTCGCCGGGGTGCTGGGCCTGCCAGTCCTCCGGCTTCACGTACTGGTCCTCGCGGTAGATGAACATCACGATGTCCGCGTCCTGCTCGATCGATCCGGACTCGCGCAGGTCGGAGAGCATCGGGATATGCGGCGTGCGGCTCTCGACGGCACGCGACAGCTGCGCGGCGGCCACCACGGGCACGTTCAGTTCGCGCGCCATCTCCTTCAGCGCCCGCGTGATCTGCGAGACCTCGTTGGCACGCGTGTCCGCGCGGCCCCCGTGGAGCAATTGCAGGTAGTCGATCAGCACGAGGTCAAGTCCGTGCTCGGCCTGGAGGCGGCGGGCCTTCGCACGGATCTCCGGCACCGTGAGCACCGCCGAGTCGTCGATGTAGATGCCGGCGGTCGCGAGGCGTCCGTGGGCGCGCATCACCTGCTGCTCTTCGGCCTCGGTGTGGCGCCCGAGGCGCAGCCGCGCCATCTCCACGTCGGACTCGGAGGAGAGCAGGCGCATCGCCAGTTGCTCGCCGCTCATCTCGATGGAGAACACCGCCACCGTGCCGTGCTGGCCGATCGCCGCGTTTCGCCCGAAGTTGAGGAGCAGGGAGGACTTCCCGATGCCGGGGCGCGCCGCGAGGATGACGAGGTCGCCGCGCTTGTAGCCGCCGGACAACTGCTCGTCCAGATCCATGAAGCCCGTGCGGACGGCACCGGAGAGCTCCCCGTCCTCCTCCTCGGCGGGCGACTCGAGGAAGTCGTCGAGCAGGTCGCGGAGGCGTCGGAAATCGCCGGCGGCCTCGGCGGTGCGCAGGTTGAGCAGCGTGGTCTCGGCGTGGCTGAGCACACGCTGGACGTCCGCACCGCCCTCGTAGGCCATCTGCGCGATCTGGCCAGCCGCCTGGATCAGGCGCCGGTAGAGGGC
>VFZH01000121.1 GCA_016871255.1 Acidimicrobiia bacterium
CACGCCGTAGCTCTGTCGTACTCATCGCCGTCCGCCCCAATTCACGACCTCCTCAGAGGTCGTCAGCTTAGGGGGACATTTCTAACGAGTCCGCGAGGGGACATTATCAAGGAGTCACAACACGTGTTCCTGGCGGCCGGCGCGTCGTGGCTTGGGGCCCCGGCCGGAACAAGGTTGCCATCTCGGCCGACGAGGCATTCCGCCTCGCGGCGTTGCTCGTCGGTCACAGGTACCCGGCCTGCTCCCTCCTCGCGCCTGGCGATCCGGGCGCCTCGCCGCCCGAGAGGCGGCAACCTCATTCCGGCCAGGGCCCTTAGGTGTGCGCCGGTGGCACATCCGCACACGGTGGCCCAGCTTACATATCTGATATCTATTTTAGATTCAGTTATTTACGTAGATATTCAACCCGGTTCGCTTCTTGCTCAATCCGGTGGCACGGCGTCCGGGTGACGCCGGTGGAGGCACAGCGTTCGGATCGCAGGAGTCGAACGTTCTTCTCCACGGTGTCGCAATCACGCGTCACGCCGATCGGGGAGAGACATCATGACCCGTACACGATTCGCACTCGTCCTCACCATGGCCCTCGTCGCCGCCCCGACGGCTGCCCAGGAGCTGTCGGCCCGGTTCGACGCCGGGACGCCGGCCAGCCGGCCGGCAGGTGCCCGTGAGTCGGCGGTCGTGGTGCCGCGCGCGGGTGCCGGCATCCCGGCAGCGCGGTCCACGGCGTCGCGCCTCGACGAGATCATCGGCCGGGTGCAGCAGTCCGAGGCGACGATGATCGCCAGCCTGCGCAACCTCGGTCCGGTCGTGGAGGTCTACATCCAGAATCTCGACCCCTCGGCCACGCTTGGTCTGGTGCCGACCTCGGACGCCTACGCGCTGGGACGCTTCGACTGGCGCGAAGGCCCAAGGCTGAGCGAGTTGAGCGGGGAGCGGGAATCGCCCGATTTCCGGGGCGCCTCGAAGAACAAGGGCGTGAAGTACGTCGCCGACGGCTTCGTGGCGATGGCGGCGCCGGACTGGCAGTTCCTCAACCTGGACCGTTACGCGTTCCGCCTCGTCCGCCGCGAGTTCATCGGGGAGACGCGCTGCTACGTGCTCGACGTGCAGCCGAAGGACAGCGAGCAGGACGGCTTCTCCGGCCGGATCTGGGTCGAGGACCGCGGCTACAACATCGTGCGCTTCAACGGCATCAACCGCCGTCTGAATGGCTTCTCCGTTCGCAGGCGCTCCACCTTCAACGTGGACAGCTGGCGGACGAACGTGCTGCCGGGTCTGTGGCTGCCCTCCTACGTCTACGTGGAGGAGACCGGACCGGTCGAGCGCCACGCCCGGGACGAGGCGCCGCGCTTCAGGGGACACGTCCGGCTGTGGGGCTACGACGCACGGCAGGCTGATTCGATCGACGAGTTCACGGCGATCAGAATCGACGAAACCGGTGTGCTGGACGGCGGCGAGGCGCAGCTCTCCCCGGCCCTCGGACAGCGGCGGTGGGAGCAGGAAGCGGAGGCGAACATCCTGGAGCGCCTCGAGCAGACCTCCCTGCTGGCCGCCGACGGCGACGTCGAGCGCGTGCTCGAGACGGTGATCAACAACCTCGTCGTCACGAGCGATCTGCACCCCGTCCGCCAGGTGAGAGCCCGTGTGCTCCTGACCTCGCCGATCGAATCGTTCACCGTCGGCCACACGATCGTGCTGAGCCGCGGCCTCATCGACGTGCTGCCGGACGAAGCGAGCCTGGCGATGGTGCTGGCGCACGAGCTGAGCCACATCGCGCTCGGTCACCGCGTGGTGAACACCGAGTTCGCCTTCGCGAGCCGCATGCGGGTCGACGATCTCGAACTGCTCGACCGGGTGCGGATCGAGCACGGCGCCAGCGAGGAAGCCGCCGCCGACGCGCGCGCGGCCACGATGCTGCAGCGTTCGCCCTACGCAGGCAAGCTCGCGGCCGCCGGGCTGTTCCTGAAGTTCGTCCAGGTGAATGCGGGGACGCTTGCCTCGCTGATTCAACCGCACTTCGGTGGCCGCTTCGCCCACGCCGACCAGGTGGCCGCCCATACCCTGCTTCAGGCCGCCCCCGAGCTCGATCCGCTGAAACTGGACCAGCTTCCGGCCCTGCCGCTCGGCGCCCGCCTCCTGGTCGATCCCTGGAGCCGAAAGCTCCAGCTCGTGCGCTCCATCCCCGACAGCGTGGCTTCGGTGCGCGAAAAGGGCCCGCTGGCGGTGACGCCCCTCGCGCCGTTCCTGAAGTACGCGGAGATGGAACCCGCCGCGCCGCGGCAGGCCGCCGAAGGCTACAACGCCGCCCGCTGACGTCACCACACGGCCGCGGACCCGTGCGTTCCGCTGCGCACGGGTCCTGGCCCCGCTTCCTCTCTTTCGCAGCCAGCCCAGGATGTCGCCCCGGGAAGGACCCGAATCTGCTAAAGGCCCTGGCACGGCTGGAGATATGGCGGGGTGTGCGATGGTGGCACACCGGCACGGATTCCACCCCGCGGTTCGTTTCTATATTGTCTTTTGATTCAGGTACTTACACGGAATATTCAGTTGGGTGCAGATCTTGCTTCTGTATCCCGCATCTGGAGCAACCCGGACACCTGACGATACACACCGTTGAGTCTGAAGAGGAGAACAGCCGTGATCGCCGCCACCCACTCGACCCCCGATGCCGTTGTCGTCCGCGAGCTCTTTGGTGAGAAGCCGGTTCCGAAGGGGTCACCGGCAGCAGCCGCGGCCAGCATGGCGCTCCACGGCGCCGTCATCGGCATCGTCGCCGTCCTGAGCCTGTATCAGACCGTCGTTGCGCCGCAGGCGAAGAAGGCGGCACGGCTGACCTTCGTGACCTTCGAGGTGCCGAAGGCGGTCGCGGTGCGCGTCGAGACGCCGGTCCTCAGGATGGAAGCGCCGGCGGCGCCCACACCTGCGGCGGTCACCCTCGCGGCGCCCGTGCCTGAGCCGGAACCGGTGGTGCAGCCGCGCCCGGCCCCCGAACCGGATCGCGTCGCCGCGGTTCCGGCACCCGAGCCCGTTCCGGCCGCTCCGCGCGTGCAGGTCGGCGTGTTCGGCGAAGGGCCATCGGCGTCTCCGGCGCCCGAACCGGCGCGCGCGGTGCAGAACGCCGGATTCGACGTGGCGTCAGCCGACACCGGCAACGCGCTGGCGACCGCGAAGATGGGTCGTGTCGTCTCGGCAGGATTCGACGGCGGCGCGGGTGGCCCGTCCGGCGGCACGGTGCGTGCTGCGAGCGTTTCGGTCGGCGGTTTCGGCACCGGCGCGGCGAACGGGACGACCCGCGAAGCGGCCGGCGTCGTCCGCGCCAGCGGGTTCTCCGAGACTCGTCCTGCCGCGGTCCGCGCAGCGGCGGCGCAGTCTCGCCCGGCCGCGCGCACGCCCGTGGAAGTGCTGCACAAGCCCAGCCCCGGATACACCGACGAGGCCCGGCAACTGAAGGTCGAAGGCGAGGTCGTCCTCGAGGTCGAGTTCACGCCCGAGGGCCGCGTGCAGGTGCTGAGCGTGGTGCGCGGCCTGGGTCACGGCCTCGACGAGAAGGCCGTTGTGGCCGCGACCGCGATCCGCTTCAGGCCGGCCACGAGCGACGGCCAGGCCGTGGCGTCGCGCGCGAACCTCACGATCGTGTTCCGACTGGCCTGAGCGAACGTGTGGTTCAGGCCTAGCTTGCCGGCGCGCGGACGATCTCCCGCGCGCCGGTGAACGCCTGCATCCGGCGTGAGGTCTCCGCCAGCACCTCCGCCAGCCTCCCCTCCCGCATCTCCGCCGGCGCGAACACCACGACCAACACCCGCGTCGTGTCCGTCGTAACCATCGTGCGTGCCGAGTCGGACGTCGGGTTGCCGAACGGCCCGGCGCCGTCGGCGAGCGTCATCCGCCCGGCCACGTGGACCTCGTCCTTGCGAATGCCGCCGTAGGACTCGCCGTCCCGTCCGAGGCGCAGTTCGAGGCGATCCCCCGTCAGCCGCGCGGCGTCGTACAACCCGTACGGGCACTGGAATTCCAGCGAGCACCAGTTGCAGACGTCCACCAGCACGTTGATGCGGGGCAGCGGCTGGCCCCGGACGACTCGCCGCAGCAGCGCCTCCGAGGAGGGCCGGTTCTTCGTCGGGTCGAGGCCGAGGCGCCGGTACATCGTGCGCACGGCGGCCGTGCCGTCCGGCGGCGTGGCCCGCACGGCCGCCTCGATCGCGGCAAGCGGCGCATCGAGCTTCGGCTCGTGTGCCACGACGGCCGCGCCCTCGAGCCACACGAGGCCCGGGCGCACGACGTCCAGCAGGTCAGGCGACGCGATCAGCGGCGGCGGCATCGACGACGTCGCACTCGGCTTCGGTCCGGATCAGGTCGCGCACCTGCTCGTTCAGCGTCCGGGCGTCGTTCGCAGCCACGCCGGCGGCGTCGATCGGATCGTGCACGACGAGCCGCACGCGGCCCGGGTACACGGCGAGCCGGTTCTTCAGCATGACGTGGCGGCTCCCGCAGATCGACAGCGGGACCAGCGGCAGCCCGGCATCGATCGCCAGGTGCACCAGCCCGCCCCGAAAGCGGCCGACGCGGCCGTCTGCGCTGCGGGTTCCCTCGGGGAACACGATGAGCGACAACCCCTCTGCCATGAGCCGGGAGGCCCATCCGAAGATCCCGCGGCGGTCGGGACGGCTGCGATCGACGAGCATGTGCCCCGAGCGGCGGAGGTGCCAGCCGAGGAACGGGAAGCGCCCGAGCGACGCCTTCGCGATGATGCGGAGCTGGAACGGCAGCGACGCGAAGACGATCGGGATGTCGTAGATGCTCTGGTGGTTCGCCACGAACACGTACGTGCGGCCCGGCTCGAGCCGCTCGAGCCCCTCGACGTGGACGCGCACCCCGGTCGTGCGCAGGATCAGCCAGGACCAGGCCCGCGCGCAGGCATGGGCGGCATGGCCTCTGCGATCCAGGAGGCCCGACACGAGCGAGAGCGTGCCGAGCAGGATCGTGTAGACGCTGATGGCGGGAATCAGGAAGAAGACGGTCCGCCACCAGTGGAAGGGGGGCATCGCTTCGATGTCCGTGGGCGGCCGCGCGCGGCCGCCGACTCAGCTCCCCAGCGACGCGGCCTGCACGGGCTGCACGGGCTGCACGGTCTGCGCAGGCCCGGCCGCATCGAGCAGGCGTCCGAAGATCATCTTGCCCGCCGTGGTCTGCAGCACGCTCGTCACGACGATGTCCACCGTCTTGCCGATCAACCGCCGCGCGTTGTCCACGACGACCATCGTCCCGTCGTCGAGGTAGGCCACACCCTGGTTGTACTCCTTGCCCTCCTTGAGCACGAACACGTTCATCATCTCGCCGGGCAGCACGACCGGCTTGAGAGCGTTCGCGAGCTCGTTGATGTTGAGGACCTCGACACCACGGAGCTGCGCCACCTTGTTCAGGTTGAAGTCATTCGTGACGATTCGGCCCTGCAGCGACCGCGCCAGCTCGATCAGCTTGAGATCGACTTCCCGCACGTCCGGGAAGTCCACGTCGGAGATCATGACGTCCACGCCGGACATCTTCTGGATCTTCTGCAGGATGTCGAGCCCGCGGCGGCCGCGGTTGCGCCGGGCGGAGTCCGACGAGTCGGCCACGATCTGCAGTTCCTTCAGGACGAACTGCGGAATGACCAGCGTGCCGTCCAGGAAGCCGGTCTCACAGATGTCGGCCACGCGCCCGTCGATGATCACGCTGGTGTCCAGGATGCGGTACCGCCGCTGCGGGCCCGCGGCGCGGAACAGGCTCACCAGTCGCGCGGGATCCAGCCACTCGCCCCTGCGCCCGCCGATCACCATCCCCAGATACGGGAGCGTGAGCAGCACCACGCTGTGGAGGAACTCGACCCGGCCGCTCCCGAGGTTGGCCCAGTAGAGCGCCGCGCCGATCGTCCGCGCGAGGCCCAGCCCGATGGCGCCGCCGAGCAGCGCGCCGAGCAGGTGCGTCACCGACGTATCGCGGAGCCGCATCTCGAAGACGACGATCAGCGCGCCAATCGCCGTTCCGAAGAGCAGGCTGCTGAGATCCGAGCCGAGCGGACGGAGCTGGTGCGCCGAATACGCCACCGCCGCGATGAAGCCGACGCGAGCGAGAATGAACCACGCCATGACCGCCCTCTCAGACCGGACTCGATCCGGGACGCCTGAATGAATGCGAGAACCTTAGAACCGGGCGAGCGGAAAAATCAAGCCAGGAGCGCGTCGAGCGCCTCGGCGAGCGTTCGCACGCCGACCAGGCGATCGCGATCGCCGGCCGCGGCGGCGGCCCCCGTCGCGCCGGCCGACGGCAGCACGATCCGCGTGAAGCCCATCTGCAGGGCCTCGCGGACGCGCAGGGCGGCCTGCGGGACGACGCGAACCTCTCCGCTCAGGCCGACCTCCCCGAACATCGCCGTCCCGGGAGGCAGCGGCCGGTTGCGCACGCTGGAGACCACGGCGGCCACCACGCTGAGGTCTGCCGCCGTTTCGTCCACCGTCATCCCTCCGGCCACGTTCACGTACACGTCGTCGCCCGCCAGATGCAGGCCCGCGCGCTTCTCGAGCACTGCGAGCAGGAGCGCCAGGCGTCCGGGGTCGATGCCGACGGCCGTCCGGCGGGCGTTGCCGAACACGCTCGTGCTCACCAGCGCCTGCACCTCCACGAGGAAGGGACGCGAGCCCTCGATGCAGCAGAGCACGGCCGACCCGGGCGTGCCCTCGGCCCGCTCGGAAAGGAAGAGCATCGACGGGTTCGCCACGCCTTGCAATCCCGTCCCCGTCATCTCGAACACGCCCAGCTCGCTGACGGCGCCGAAGCGGTTCTTGACCGCGCGGATGACCCGGTGAGTGTGGTGACGGTCGCCTTCGAAGTACAACACCGTGTCGACGACGTGTTCGAGCACCTTGGGGCCGGCGAGGCTGCCGTCCTTGGTGACGTGGCCGACGAGGATCGTGGGCACGTTGTGGGACTTGGCGTGAAAGAGCAGCTGCGTCGCGGCCTCGCGCACCTGGCCGACGCTGCCCGGCGGCGACTGGAAGCGCATCGAGAAGACCGTCTGGATCGAGTCGACGATCAGCAGCCCCGGCTTCAGCCGGGCGGCTTCTTCGAGGATGCGCTCGACGCAGGTCTCGGCCAGCAGGAACAGGGGCACGTCGCCCACACCGAGGCGATCGCCCCGCGACTTGATCTGGTGTTCCGACTCCTCGCCCGAGGCGTACAGCACGGGGCCGGCGCTCGACGTCAGGTTGGCGGCAGCCTGCAGCAGGAGCGTGGACTTGCCGATTCCGGGCTCGCCGCCGAGGAGAACGAGCGACCCCGGCACGACGCCGCCGCCGAGCACGCGGTCGAGTTCGTCGATCCCCGTCCCGATCCGCGCCGCGTCGGCCAGCGCCACGTCGGCGTAGCGCCGGGCGAGTGTGCCGGTGGCCCGAGCGTAGCGATGCTCCGCCACCGCCGCTGAAACGGAAGGGTCCTGCGGCGTCTCCTCCACCAGGGAGTTCCAGGCGCCGCAGTCGTCGCAGCGGCCCATCCACTTGGGCGCCTGCGCCCCGCAGGTCTGGCAGACGAAGACGGTCTTCGCGGCTTTCATGTTCGGGTCACTCGCAGGAGCCTGCCCACGGCCGGAGCTCGCCGATGTCGTTGCTGGCAGCGGCAACGATGACAAGCGCGATACGGAGGCCGGACAGATCGGCGCGCCAGGGGCGCCAGGACCTCTGCCATCGCTGCCTCGTGCGGTCCGAGTATACGCCCACGCGGCGCCCGCCTCCTGGACCGTGAACTGTCGCAGACCTCACGGCTTCCCTTCGAGCCGTTCGAGGATGCGCGCACACCGGGAAGCACGCGGCGACCGCACCTGTTGGCACCGCCGCGACGAAATGAGCGAAGATGGGCAGCCCATGCACGTGGAGCATCGCCCGTCGACGCGCCGGTGGGCGCCTCGCGAAAGTGGCCGCCCCGCGACCCGCGACCAGGAACCAGACGTCCGCGGCGGAGCCGCGTGCTGACAGACGCAGTCCTCAACCTCGGCTCGAAAGCCCTGCGGCGCCTGCTGTCGCTGCACAAGCCGTTCGTGCGGATGGCCCGCCGCCACGCTCGCCGGCGGGAACAGCGCCAGTACCTCGACGACGCGCTCGGCGTCGATCGACAGATCACCGCCGTGGCGCGCGGCTCCGCACCGATCGTGGCAGGGCCGTGGCTGGCGGAAGTGGGCTATGAAGTCCTGTACTGGGTCCCGTTCCTGCGCTGGTTCGCGGACGCACATCGCATCCCGCCCGAGCGGCTGGTGGTGGTGTCTCGCGGCGGGGTCAAGGACTGGTACACACCGTTCGCCGGGCACTACGTGGACATCCTCGACGTCCTCTCGCCCGCTGAGCTGGCGGCCGGCAATACCGAACGTCAGGCCGGGCAGGAGCGGGGCGGCCAGAAGCAGTCGTCCGAGGGATCGCTCGATCGCCGGATTCTCGACGCGGTCGACGCGCGTCTCGGCACGCGAGGCGCCGCACGCTGCCACCCGTCCCTGCTCTTCCGGCTCTTCCAGCAGGTCTGGTACGGCAGCCTGCCGCTCGACTTCTTCTGGACGCGCACCCGCTACGAGCGCTCGGCCCGTCCGGCCTCGTCGTCGCCGTGGCTGCCCGCAGACCTTCCGGAGGACTTCATCGCCGTCAAGTTCTACAGCGGCACCGCGCTGCCCCTCACCTCGGGCAACCAGGCGATCGTGCGGAGCCTCGTGGCGCGCGCCGCGGAGATCGCACCGGTCATCTCGCTCGACGCGGACTACGGCTTCGACGAACATCGCGACTTCGACCTGCGCGACCTGCCACGGGTACGAAGTGCACGGGAGTGGATGACGCCCGGCACCAACCTCGCTGTGCAAAGCGCGCTCCTGGCCCGGTCGCAGAGCTTCCTCGGCACCTGTGGCGGCCTCGCCTGGCTCGCCCCGTTCATGGGCGTGCCGACCACCGCGGTCTACGCGGACGACCAGCTCCTCGGCACCCACCTGATGATCGCGAAGCAGGCCGGCCGCGCCGTGGGCGCCGCCGAGTTCAGCCTGCTCGACCTCCGGGCGCTCGGCCGCCTGGGCCTCGACGCGCGGACGGCATCGCGGTGAGCGAAGCCACCCCCGGGCTCGCGCCGCGGCGCCACGTCTGGGTGCGTGCCGCGATCGTCTTTCGCCTTCGCGTTCCCGTATCGCTTCAATGCCCCGGCCGGGTCCCTGGCCGGATTCGACGGCGACCACGTCCTCTACTATCTCGGCGCCAGGCGGACCATGCACAGCGAACGTCCGCTTCGCGACTTCGCGGACGCGGGCCTCGCCGGCGCCTGGCCGGCGCTCACCTGCGAGCTGAACCCGACCCAGGTGAGCCACAGTGTCGTACGACCCGTCAGAAGAATGGTGTCGCGCGCCATGGCATCGCGAACGGCGGGATCCCTGGGCGAGAGCCCCTTCTTATCAGCCGGCGTCTGGGGAGTCACCACAGCGTGCGCGACACCGAGGACGATGAAGGGCAACGCCCCGAGCAGGAAGAGATACCGGCTGAGTTCAAGCACGTTCATGCGCAGCCCGAGGTCTCATGGATGACGCCACGTCGGTCGAACGTCAGGCATCAGCCTCGGCGCAGATATGTCCATCGCGCCGTCGGCTGCATGGCATGTCAGGCGCCACGCTGGTTCGCTCCAATTCTCGGCAGAAAACGGCCGGTCTCGCTCATGTACACCCGATAGGCCTCGCCAAAGCGAGCCAACAGCTTCGCTTCTTCCGTTCGCGTTCGGACGACGAGCAGAAGCAGGACGATGCTGCCAGTCAATAACACGAACCAGTTCGCCGCGATCAGAGCGATCGCCAGGATCAGCAACGCCAAGGAGTCGTAGAACGGGTGTCGGACCCAGCGATACGGGCCATGTGTCACCAGCGTGTGCACTCGCCGCGTTACGACTGTATCCGTCAGGTTCGTTCCGAGGCCCTGGAGAGTCCAAGCGAGCAACCCGGCGGCGATGGCGCACACGCCGACTCCAGTCCACCGGAGCCAACTCGGCAGCGGGAGGGACGACCACGCCATCCAGGCCGGATTGACCATGTAGGCGATGACGGCCAGCCAGAGCAGGAGACCGACCGGGCGCAACGTCGCCAGGATGAACAGGCCTTCCTGCCGCCGATCGAGCGTCTCTCCCGAGGCCCAGGAGTTGAGGCGGTGATACAGAGTGATGAGAACGACGGCCAGAAATCCGACAATGAGCACGGGGCGGAAGGTAGCATCCTGGTTCATCGAGCTCGCCCTCTGCCGCCTCGTGCGCGCCTGACCAGTATTGTCTGGACCGCTTGCCCCTCGCGGCTGACGCCGACGCGCACGCCAGGCCAGGTTGCCCGCAGCCGTTGGTGGGCCGGATGTTAGCACGCGGACGGGCGACTGGCTGGCCGACGTTGGCCGCGAGCAGGATGCCGGGTTTGCGCCCGCGATAGCCGCCTGGCCGGCGGCTATCCGCGCCTACCATCGTCCCGTTGCGGGCGGCTGAGCGCGCCCGTCCCCGGGGCCGCGCGGTGGACGCGGACGAGCGGGCGGCCGACCGTGCGTACCTCGATGCAGCGCTCCGCCCGGTTCACGCCAGGCCAAGCACGCCGAACAGCACCCAGCACACCAGCGCGCCGACGGGTGCCATCGCCACGCCCCACGCGAGCAGCCGGTTGAACAGCGCGCGACTGTCTTCCGACGCCGGCGCGCACGCGACGCACAGCGCGCCCAGCGTCGAGAACGGCGACAGATCGACCAGGTGCCCGCCCACGTTGATCGCCGATGCCACCGCCATCAGATCGCCGCTGCCGAGCCGCTCGACGAGCCCGGGCACCATCGGGATGAGCGCCGGCAGCACCACGCCGGACGTGCTGCTGTAGATCGAGATCACGCCCGAGAAGAGCGCCGACACACCGGTCACGGTCACCGGCGTGGACACGCCCGCCATGATGGCGACGAACAGCTCCATGCCGCCCGTGCGCTCGAGCATGGCCACCAGCACGGTCACGCCTGTGACCATCAGGATGACCCGCCACGGCATCGTCGCGATGGCTCCACGCTCGTCCGCCGCGCCCAACACAGTCAGGACCACGGCTCCCGCGAACGCGCCCATGCCCACGTTGACGTCCGCGAACAGCACACCGGTCAACAGCACGGCCATCACCGCAATCGTGATCCAGTGCTGCCGCTCGAAGGGTCGTGTCTCCAGTACGGGATTCGCGCCGCTCGCCGCGCCGCCCACCGCACCGGATTCCGGACCACCAGCCCGGACAGCTCCGCGATCGCGGCCGAACAGCCGCCAGCCTCCAAGGAGCAGGTACCCCCCGACGCCGATCACCGCGTGCACCAGCACGTTGCTGACGTAGTTCGACGTGGCGGCGTCCGGCACGTCCCAGTCGGCCATGATCCCGTTGACGACGATGCCCGCCGGGGCCAGGGGTGACAGGGAACCGGCGCTGGCACCGTTTCCCACCATGATCGCCATCAGGAACGCACTGATCCCGGACTGGCCGGCAACGCCCATCGCCAGCGGCACCATCAGCGCGGCCGCGGCGATGTTTCCGGGCCCGACGGACGAGAAGGCGAGCGTCAGCACGAAGAGCACGATCGGAATCAGGCCCCGGTTGCCACGGCACAGGCGCACCGCCTGGTGGGCGAGCCGCTCGAGCGTGCCGTTGTGCTGCGCCTGCCCGAAGAAGAGCGTCACGCCGACCAGCGTCAGGAAGAGCTGCGACGGAAACCCGCCAACGAGATCGCCAACCGACCCGCCGCCGATGACCACGCCCACGAGCCAGGCAAGCGCGATCGCCAGCACGCCGATGTTCGCCTCGGAGACACAGCTCACCAGGACGGCGATGAACAGGGCGGCGAGAGAGAGCGCGGCCAGCGACATGGGACAGGTGGGTAGTGTAGCCGCCCTCGCACGGGGTTCGCGTATCGTGTGGGGATGCTGTCTCTGCCGTGCGATCAGCGGCTCGCCATCGTCGACCGGAACGGCGCGGCGACGTACCGGGAGCTGGACGACGCCGCGAACCGGATCGCCGCAGGCCTCGGCGGCGAGCGGCGCGATCTGGGCGAGGCCCGGGTCGCGCTGATGGCCGCACCGGGACAGGGCTACGCAGC
>VFZH01000122.1 GCA_016871255.1 Acidimicrobiia bacterium
GCAATGAGCAGGACGAGCGCCATCGCGAGCGGCGGCGCGAGCCTGCGGTGGTGGCGTGCTGCTGTGACCATTTCACGTGGCTCCTATCCCACGAACATCGTTTCCCGCTTGTCGCCGCGGATCACTTCGACCGTCGGCGGCGAGGGCGGAGCCGGAGGCGGCGCCACTCTGGGGATCGGTGCCGCCGGACGGCTCAGGCCGAGCAGCGCCTGCGTCTGGACGCCGGGCGTCTCCGGCTGGGCGTCGTCGAGCGGGTTGCGCAATGCGAGCTGAATCTTCCCTTCCGTGCTCGCCAGCGTCAGTCGCTCCGCCTGCTCCGGCGAGACGAGCAGCGTCACGACGGTCACCTGCACCGGCTTGCCGCCTTCGGCGTCCCGTTCGAGCCGCGTCCCGGCCGCCAGTACCTGCACGTGCGAGAGCACGACCTTCGACGTCACCCGCTCTGGGTCGTTCCCTGGGCTCGCGGTCGCCACGACGTCGACAACGGTGCCGGGCAGCACGTACCCCGCGACGCCGATCACCTCGTTGACCCGGACCGACACCGCCCGCTGGCCGTGGGGGATGATCGGAGGCAGCCCGCTGCCAGCCTCCTCGGGCGTCAGCTTCGCCGGCAGAATCGGTTCGTGCCGGACGATCGACGCGAGCAGCCCGCGGCCCGCCAGCGTCTCCCGGTCCGTGAACGCGCCTTCGGGGAGCGCATCCACCGGCCAGTCGATCAGGCTCAAATCGTCCGGTCCGAGCTCGCTGCCGAGGGACAGGTCGCGGTTCGCCACGACCACCTTTCGCGTAGGCACTTCGATGGTCCGCACCGGAAGGTTCTCGAGATACGAGTAGGTGCCCCAGGCCAGCGCCCCGCCGGCGACGAGCGCGGCCAGCAACACGAGCACGACGCGTCCGCGATTCATGTCTCCTTCTCCTGTCTCCTACTGCGCTTCGTTGCGCATCAGGCTCGTGCCGCGGATCGTGATCGCTTCTCCCGCGGTGCTGCCCGACACGACAAGCCGCGCCACGGGCTGCAGCACGATGAACTCGAACGGGTAATCGATCGTCACGAGCGAGGCGCCGACGTCGGTCCCGTTGACGGTGATGGTCTGGCTGCGGTCCACGGACACCTCGGCCGCACCAGCCGCCGGCAGCAATCCCCCGGTCATGTAGTTGCGCACGATCCCCTCGACCGCCGTCTCGTCGGCGTTGGGCACGACGGCCGCCCGCGCCCCTTCCCGGGCCGCGTTGGTGATGACCTGCCACGCCTCGTAGGCACGGCCCACTTCGAAGATGCCGATCAGGATCAGCAGGATGACGGGCATGACCATCGCGGCCTCGAGCAGCGACTGCCCGCGCTGATCCTGGCGAAAGCGTGTCACCATCGCATCACCACAGCGCCGCTGCCACGCAGCCGATCGCAATGGCAGGCCCGTAGGCCAACGTCTGTCGTCCCGGCTCCGCGCGCACGTCCACGCGCGGCGCCAGACCCACCAGTCCACCGGCGCGCGCCAGCGTCGGCGCCAGGCGGCCGCGCCCACACGCGATCGCCACTGCGAGCGCACCCCCCGCGATCGCCACGTACGCAAAGGCGGGCAGCATGCGGCCGGCGCCCAGCACCGCACCTGCGGCCGCGAACAGCTTGACGTCGCCCGCGCCGGTGGCCCCGAACACATGGCCCGGCAGCATCAGCGCCAGGCCGACCACCATTCCGAGAGTGGAGGAGGCCGGTGTCACGCCGCTCGTGCCGGTCAGTGCCAGCGTCAGGCCGGCGACAGCGAGCGACGCGCTCAGCAGATTCGGAATGCGGCGCGTTGCGAGATCGATCGCCGCCGCGCTCCCCGTCCCGACGCCGAGCGTCACCAGGGCCCATGTGTCTGTCATCGCCTCAGAACCCTTCCGCAATCACCTGCCACAGCACGGTATTGATCCGGTCACCCATCAGCCACACCGCCGCCACGGCGCCAAGCATGATGAAAGCCGCCAGCAGCGCGTACTCCACCAGGTCCTGGCCGGTGTCTCCGGTCACATGCCTCGTCCATTCCCGGACGGTCGTCATGTCGGTGTCTCGATCTCATCGGTCCCGCCCGCGGTCCAGAGCGCTGCGCCCGACGGCTTCAGCCCGCCGGGCGCAGTCCGGAGCACGGGATCGACCTCGTCCCGGTCAGGGAACGGTGATGGCGCCGGCGATCGCGTTGAACGCCGCTTCCACCTGGTCCCCGGCCAGCGTGACCGCCGCCACACACCCGAGGGCAATCAGCGCGACGAGCAGCGCGTACTCCAGCAGGTCCTGGCCTTCGTCACGTCTCACGAGCGAACGCACGAACATCAGTCCACGAGTCATGTGTTTCCTCCACGACGAGCGCTTGGCCGAATGGGCGGCGCCGTAGTTGACGTGTCGTCCAACGCCGTCCCTCGGCGTCGTCGATGACCCTTACTGATGGCAACCTTCGCGCCAGTCCCGGTACCACCGCGGGATCCTGCCGAATCCGGCGCGAGATCACGCGGCGCGGAGGCGAGACCGAACAGGCAGAACGCTCGGACACGCCTGCCCGGAGTTACGTATCCGTGACCGCGCTGGTCGTTTCTGTCAGTCGATGACAGCCTCCGTCTACCCTTCCGCCCGCCCCACTCGGCCCACATGCCCTGCTCGCCCGACCGACCCTGCCCGTCCCCTTGCCCGGCGGGGCGGTACGGCACTTGCTCCGTCGTCACGGGAAGCGATCGTGGTACCCCAACGACTCAAGGACTCGCTGATCTCCGGAGCGACCATCGGCATGCTGTCCGGCCTGGCCATGTCGACCAGCGACCTCGCACGGGAGCGCGTGCTGGCGTGGGCCCGGAGCATGCCGGGGCTCGCCACGTACGGCTGGACCACGATCGACGACGCGACGCGCGGCGCCATGGCCGGGTGGCAGGTGCAGGACGTGTTCCTGCTCAGCTTCGTGGCGGCCGCGGCCTGTCTCGTGGCCCTGATGTTGAGGACCTGACGTGATCGCCATTCTGGCCGTCGAACCGGACGAGCAGCAGCGCGAACTGCTCGCCCCCCTGCTCGAGCGTGTGGCGCCGGGGGGCGTGACGCTGGTGTCCACACGGAAAGACGCGGAGAACGCGCTCGCCCGCAGCGGTGCGGATCTGCTGCTGCTCTCCGCCTTTCTCCTGCCCCAGGACGAGCGGGCGCTGGTCGGTCGACTGCGCACGATGGGCACGTCTCACGTGCAGACGCTCGTCATTCCCCGTCTCCGCCGGCCGGTGCGCAAACCGGCCACCCGCTTCAGCCTGCGTCGCACCCAGCCGCGCGACGAGCACGCAGGCGGCGATCCGGCGCCGTTCGAACTGGAAGTTGCGGAGTACCTGACGCGCGCGCGCGCGCTGCGGGCGGCGCCAGCCAGGCCCGATCCGGCCGATGTCCCCCCGCCGCCGCGGGCACCGGCGCCACCCGCTCCCGTGGAGCCGGCGACGGAGGACGATCCCTGGGAGGCGGCCGCGCGCGACGTGGCGGCCCCTGGGCTGGAAGCGGCCCGGCCGATCGCGGAAGCCGACGCGAGCGCCGTGAACGTGTTCGCGGATACCCCGGCCGTGCCAGGCACCCCGCAGGCCGAAGAGGCGGTCGGCACGGACCGGCCGCTGTTTCCCGAAACGCCGGTCGAGCCGACCACCTCCCCCTACCCGCGGGCGACGACGCCCGCCCCCGACTCGGACGCCGCCGGTGCGATACGGGACGCTCTCGACCGGGCGACCGCCCGGCTGAGCGAGGAGGCCGACCGCATCGCCGGCGAAATCGGCGACCGGCTCCGCGCTCTCGCCGCAACGCTCGACGAGGAGCGCCAGGCGATCGCAGCCGAGACCGTCACCACCCTGCTCCATCGTGTCGGCGAGGAGGGGGCGCGCATCGTGACCGACATCTCCCATGCCTGCGCCCGGTCCGACGAATCGGCCGCGGCAGCGCTGGAGCAGATCGCGCGCGACACGTGCGCGCGAGCAACATCCAACGCGGAACGGGCCGCCGTCAACGAAGCCGCCCGTGCGCGGCGCACGCTCGACGAGGCCGTGACAGCCGCCGAACACCGCATGGCCCGCGCCCTGGACGCGGTCACGTTGGAGCGCGCCGGTGGCCAGGCCGACTACGATCGTGCGATCGCGGTTCTTCGCGAGGCCGTCGAGACGCATCAGCGCCAGGCGTCCGACCTCGACGCCCTCCGGTCGGAATGGCGGGACCTCCGCAGCACGCTCGTCCGCGCCCGACAGGAATCAGCGGATCGGGACACCGCAGGCCTTGAGGCGCTGCGAGCCGAGGTGCAGGACCTGCAGGCGCAGCTGGCCGGTGCCGCGCCGGCCCCGGACCCGGCTGCCCCGTCCACCACACCCGTACGGCCGACCGTGGTCCGGCTCGTCCCGCCCGAACCGGCACGGGACACCCTGGGCGAGGCCTCGGTCGCCGCACGGCCGGCGGCGGCCGCAGCGGATGGCGAGGCGGACGGCACCCCGGGAGGCGATTACTACGCCCTGTGGCGCAGCGCCGGCCACGGCGACACGATGACCGATACGGCCGCCAGCACCGACATGCCGCGGCCACGGCGCCATCGGCTGCGGCGGGTAGCCGCCATTGCGGCAGGCCTCCTGATCGGGACGGTGTACCGAGGCGCGTTCATGGAGCCGTCGGACCTGGCGGCGGCGACCGCCGTCGAGCAGAGCGCCTTCGCCGGCACGGGATCCGGGATGGCGGCGTCGGGCCGGCTTCGTGTCGAGGCTGCCGTCGGCACGCGGGTCCTGCTGAACGGGCTGCTGCTCGGCGAGGCGCCCCTCTCGTCCCACGGCGTGCCGGAGGGGACGCATACCCTGACGCTGGAGCGCGAAGGCCGGACCGTGTCGCGTCCGGTGCACATCCGCAGGGACCAGACCACCGTGATCGCCGGCGCCGTCGATGTCGGCTGGCTCGCCACGTCGATCTCCGACGCGCCGCCCCTGGCCGGGCCTGCAGCCCCCTGAACGCCCGAACACCGGTCCCGGAGTGCGCCCTCCTGCGACCCGATCCGTGAAAGAACGGACGGCCATTCCTGCCCCTCCGAAACCAGCCGCCCGTTGACAGGCCCACTCCGTGATCCGCGCCGGGCCCGGCCCGTGCAGCGCGGATCACGCCCCCGGGTGGGGCGTCGGCGCATCTGGAGATCCCGTCTGGAGAAGTGAAGCTGAATCGAGCGTTCGATCTCACGGAAGGTCAGGGAACACGGATCGTGCTCGACCTCGATGGTGATCGGTCCATTCATCGCACCGGATCGAACCGGTACATGATGACTCCCGTCGTCGGCGTGGTCAGCGTGGAATAGCGGCAACCAGCCAGAGAGTTGAACGCGTAAGGTCATGCGGCCTGTGTGAGGGGCGCCAGCCTCTGGAGATTGGCCACGGTGGCGCACCGTCGGACATCGAGCGTGTTCTTGCGGGCGCCTTTCCCCGTGTCGATCCCCGCGGCCCACCGGGCGACGGGTCCTCGCGCGGGTGGCGCCGGGAGGGGCCTCCCCACCCCGCGCCGCAGGCGCCGTGCCCGTCGGGGCGTGTGACCTTTCCTGCTCAGGGAGTCCCTTCGACGACACCCCACCCTCCCCCGTGCGGCCCCCCGGACCGTCCGGGCGTCAGGCGGAGCCGGCCGCCACGAGGAGGACGTCACCAGGCCGGACGGCGCGGCGGACCAGTGTTCCCGCCGGCAGTTCCACCGCGGCGTGCGCGCGTGCACACGCCGTCACGCGCCACGGCGTGACCGCGTGCCGCGTCTTCAGTACCGTGCCGTCGCGCGACACGAACGCGATGTCGATCGGAAAGCGCATGAACCAGGTGTGCAGGGCCTTCGTGGGGCTGATGATCAGCGCTTCGTCGGCGTCGAGACCGGCGCGCCCGATCAGACCGCGGCGGCGACCGCGGGAATCGAAAGCCGGCAGAATCCGCCCGGCCAGGGTCTGACCGTCTGTGACCCGGAGCAACCGGCACACCACCGGATCGATGCGAAGCGGATCGAGAAACGACGGGCGCCCCATGCCATCCGCAAGGCAACTTCCATTCCGCAGTCCACGGGCCACAGGACAGCCAGGAACGCGCCGACCGTGGGCGGGGGCGACATCGAGGCAACAGATCCGAAACCCGACTTACGAAAACGCCGGAACGGCCGCGCGGCGCCTACTCCGACAGCACCGGATCGACGGGCTCTTCCGTACGAGGTTCCAGACGTCGACGCATGATGATGCGCGCGCAGGCGTTCCACCGCAGCAGCGCATCGTCATTGTTCGGGGGCCGGATGGCCTCGGCACGCTCGTAGTGCGTCATCGCGTCGCGGAACCAGTCGTACGCCTGAGAGTCCCCGCGTGGCGTGCCTCGGCTCAGCACCGCCTTGGCGCGACGCTCCCGGATGATGCCCGCACAGTAGGCGCGCTGGTAGTCGCCCTGGAGGCGGTCCAGCGCCTCGACGGCGTCCGAGACCCGCGCGGCATCCCCCGCGAACTGGTCGGTGAGGGCCAGGATCAGCGTGACGACCGCCTCCTGGTTGTCCGGATCGGCATCGAGCACGTCACGGCAGATGCTCTCGGCCTCGACGGGCTCGCCCAGCAGCCTGTACCGCTCCGCCTTGGCGAGGGCTCCGGGTACCGCGTCTGCCGACAGGTGCTTGAGATCAAACATCGCCACCTCCACGCAGGAGCCGGAGCAATCGGGTCACCGGGTCGTACAGCCGATCCACCACCCGCTCCTTGAGCGGAATGATGGCGTTGTCGGTGATCGTGATGCCCTCCGGGCACACCTTGGTGCAGCACTTGGTGATGTTGCAATAGCCGATCCCGTGCCGGGCCCTCAGGTCCCGCACGCGATCGTCCGCATCGAGCGGGTTCATCTCGAGCGCGGCGGCGTACACCATGTGCCGGGGTCCGGCGAAGTCGTCGAACATCCGATGGTCGCGCAGCACGTGGCACACGTCCTGGCAGAGGAAGCACTCGATGCACTTCCTGAACTCCTGCACCCGTTCGGCGTCCACCTGCGCCATGCGCCACGTGCCGTCGGCGCCGGCCGGACGGGCCCTGAAAGGCCGGATGCCCTGTTTGGCCCTGTAGTTCCAGGAGACATCCGTCACGAGGTCGCGGACGAGGGGAAAGGCGCGCATCGGTTCCACCGTGACCGGCGCCGACAGGTCGAGCTGATTGAGCCGCGTCATGCACATGAGGCGCGGGTTCCCGTTGACTTCGGCCGAGCATGAGCCGCACTTGCCCGCCTTGCAGTTCCAGCGAACGGCCAGGTCGCCCGCCTGCTGGGCCTGGATCTGGTGCACGGCGTCCAGCACCACCATGCCCTCGGACACGGAGGTGGTGTAGTCCTGGAAGCCGCCACCCGCCGTGTCGCCGCGCCAGATCCGGAATGTCGCGGATTCAGCCACCGCTCGGCCCCTCGGGCGTTCGGCGGTCACTTCATGTCCTCGATGACGCGACGCAGTTCGTCGGGCATCCGGGGAATGGGCACGCGGGACATCTGCATGGAGCCGTCGTCGTTCCTGCGAACCACGAGGTTGAACGTGGCGCACGCGGGATCCTTCTCGGGAAAGTCGTCGCGGAAGTGCCCGCCGCGGCTCTCCTGCCGCTCGATGGCCGAGCGCGTGACCGCTTCGGACACGGTCAGCAGGTTGTGCAGATCGAGCGCCGCGTGCCAGGCCGGGTTGTATTCGCGGTGGCCGCCGACGCCGACCTGCGCCGCCCGGGCGCGGAGGTCCGCCAGCACGTCGAGGGCCCGCCGCATCTCGGGCTCGTTGCGCACGATGCCCACCAGGTCCTGCATGGCGTCCTGCAGGGCGTACTGCACCTGATACGGCCCCTCGCCGCCGGTTCCGCGCTCGAAGGGTTCGAGGGCACGCCGCGCGCTCTCCTCCACCTCGGGAGCCGGCACCTCGCCCAGTTGCCGGCCGGCGGCGTAGTCGGCGGCGTGTTCGCCCGCGCGCTTGCCGAAGACGAGGAGGTCCGACAGCGAGTTGCCGCCGAGACGGTTCGCCCCGTTGATGCCCGCGGCGCACTCGCCGGCAGCGAACAGGCCCGGCACGCTCGACATCTGCGTGTCGCCGTCCACGCGCACGCCGCCCATCACGTAGTGGGTGGTGGGCCCCACCTCCATCGGCGCGTCGGTGATGTCCAGGTCCGCGAGCTGCTTGAACTGGTGGTACATGCTCGGGAGCTTCTTCCGGATGTGCTCCGCGCCGCTGGGCAGGCGGCTCTTGATCCAGCTGATGTCCAGGTACACGCCGCCGTGCGGGCTGCCGCGGCCGGCCCTGACCTCGCGCATGATGCACCGGCTGACGTGGTCGCGCGTCAGCAGTTCGGGTGGCCGGCGGGCCGATCGGTCGCCCTGCGTGTAGCGCCACCCCTCTTCGGCGTTGTCGGCCGTCTGGCTCCGGTAGTTCTCCGGGATGTCGTCGAACATGAAGCGGCGGCCTTCGCTGTTCAGCAGAACCCCGCCCTCGCCGCGCACCCCTTCGGTCACGAGGATGCCGCGCACGCTCGGCGGCCACACCATGCCGGTGGGATGGAACTGCACGAACTCCATGTCCATCAGCTCGGCCCCTGCGTCGTAGGCGAGCGTGTGGCCGTCGCCGGTGTACTCCCAGCTGTTGCTCGTGATCCTGAAGGCGCGACCGATGCCACCCGTCGCCAGGACGATCGCCTTCGCGCGAAAGACCCTGAAGCGCCCGCGTTCGCGCTCGTAGCCGAAGGCGCCCGTCACGCGGCCGCCGTCCTTCAGCAGACGGACGATCGTGCACTCCATGTGCACGTCGATCCCCTGGTGAATGCCGTGGTCCTGCAGCGTGCGAATCATCTCGAGACCCGTCCGGTCGCCGACGTGCGCGAGGCGCGGGTAGCGGTGGCCGCCGAAGTTACGCTGCAGGATCCGGCCGTCGTCCGTCCGGTCGAACACGGCGCCCCAGCGCTCCAGCTCCCTCACACGGTCCGGCGCCTCCTTGGCGTGCAGCTCCGCCATGCGCCAGTTGTTCACGTACTGGCCGCCCCGCATCGTGTCGGCGAAGTGCACCTGCCAGTTGTCGCGATCGTCGACGTTGGCGAGCGCCGCGGCGATGCCGCCTTCGGCCATCACGGTGTGCGCCTTGCCGAGCAGCGACTTGCAGACCAGGCCCACCCTGGCGCCCCGCGCGGAAGCCTCGATCGCGGCCCGCAGACCGGCGCCGCCCGCGCCGATCACCAGGACGTCGTGTTCGGAGGTGTCGTAACCGGGCATCAGAGAATCCTGAAGTCCTGCCACACGCCCATCGAGCACATGCGGACGTACAGGTCGCTGAAGCCCACGGTGAAGAGACTGCACCAGGCCCAGAGCATGTGCCGCCGGTTGAGGCAGCTCACACAGGCATACGCCCGGTGCCCGAGCGGCGCGCGCGACACCTGATCGACACACCCGCCAACCACGTGACGCAGGGAGTGACACCCCAGCAGGTACCCGCTCAGCAGCACGCAGTTGGCCGCCAGCACGATCGTGCCGACGCCGACGCCGAACGACACCGCGCCGGTGACGGGATCGGTGAACCACAACGCGTGCCAGACGTCGAGGAACAGGACGGCCAGCACGGCCAGCGAGAGGAACAGGACGTAACGGTGGATGTTCTGAAGGACCAGGGGAAACGAGTTCTCCCCGCGATAGCGGCTGCGGGGCTCCCCGACCGCGCACGACGGGGGATCGGCCCAGAACGCCTTGTAGTACGCGCCGCGATAGTAGTAGCAGGTCAGCCGGAACAGCGCCGGAATCGGCAGGATCAGAAGCGCCGGCGAGAACGGCAGCCACGACGGCCAGCTCGCCGGCGGGGGGCCAAACCAGTTGTGTGGCGAGGTGCCCAGCAGCTCGGGTGAATAGAAGGGCGAGAGGTACGGCCCGAACGTGTAGTGATCGCCCTGCAGCGCCGCCCACCCCGAGTAGACGAGGAAGGTCGTCAGCGCGAGCACCACGACGAGCGGCTGGATCCACCAGCGATCGCTCCGTGCGGTTTCACCGAATCGACGAACAGGCAGCCGCACAGGAGCAGTCGTGGCAGACATGGCACAGGCCCTCTCTCTGGTATCCGCAGCTGGGAAGGGCGCCGAAGAACCCGCCGACCCAAGGGATCCGCCGCCGGACGTACGAGGCCACACCATAGCGGCGCTTGCGCCGGATTTCAAGCGTCTAGCGCCGCCCGGCCCCCGGATCGACCGCCGGCCACCCGTAAGGCACGACGGACCCTCGCCGTCCGCCCGCTGATCGAACGCAGGTTCGACGCCACGGTAGCCCGCCAGGCCGGCCAGACCTCTGACGGGACTCGGCTCCATCGACAGGAAACGCCCGGGCATCGGGTGTGGACTCCAGTGCACGATCGCGAGCAGGGTAGGCCGCGACCGGGGAAGCGCACTATGATCAGGGGGCCACGGCCCCGGGGGAACGACGGGCCCAGGCTGGCTGGGGCGGTTTCACGAGAGCCGAACTGTGCTGGAGGACACGATATGACGAAGGAGCGAGGCCTCCTGGCCTTCGCGGCGGCTGCGGCCACCGCACTGGCCATGACCGCGGCGTGCTCGCAGGGTGGAGACACGAGCGGCGTGCCCATTGATGACGACGACATCGCGGGCACGGTAACGAGCAGCAACGGGCCGGAAGCCGGCGTGTGGGTCATCGCCGAGACCACGGACCTGCCGACGAAATACGCGAAGATCGTCGCGACCGGCGACGACGGCCGCTACCTGCTGCCGGATCTGCCGGCCGCCACCTACGACATCTGGGTCCGCGGCTACGGGTTGGTGGACTCGCCCAAGGTGCAGGGTTCGCCAGGGACGACGCTGGATCTGACCGCCGTCCTCGCTCCTGACGAAGCTGCCGCAGCGCAGTATTACCCCGCCAACTACTGGTTCGCGATGCTCGAGCCGCCGGCCTCGGGTGACTTCCCCGGCACGGGGGACAACGGCCTGCCGAAGAGCGCGCAGACGCTGCAGCACTGGATCGGCGACCTGAAGATGACCTTTTCCTGCGCCCAGTGCCATCAGCTCGGCAACAAGTTCACGCGCGAGATGCCACCGGAGCTCGGCACCTTCGAGACCTCGGTGGCCGCCTGGGAGCACCGGCTGCAGGCCGGCATGAGCGCCGGGCTGATGTACAGCACGCTGGTCGGCAAGCTGGGACGCGAGCGCGGGCTCAACATCTTCGCCGACTGGACGGACCGCGTGGCAGCGGGCGAACTGCCGGCGGAGAAGCCGCCGCGCCCGCAGGGCCAGGAGCGCAACATCGTGCTGACGCTCTGGGACTGGGCCGAGCCCACCCTCTTCGTGCACGACGAGATCTCGACCGACAAGCGGAACCCGACGATCAACGCCAACGGCCCGGTGTATGGCGTGACCGAGCTGAGCGCCGACTTCCTGACGATGGTCGATCCCAGCACACACACCGCGTCGATGATCCCCATTCCGCCGGCGCCCGAAGCGCCGCCGGCAAAGCCGGACACCATCAAGGTCGCCTCGCCGTACTGGGGCACCGAAGACCTCTGGATGCCGCAGGTCGTCGCGCACAACCCGATGATGGACGAGCTCGGCCGCGTCTGGTCGACGGCGCGCGACCATTGCCGGATGTACAACCCCGGCACCAGCGAATGGACCATCGTCGAAGGCTGCCGGGCGACGCACCACCTGCAGTTCGGCCACGACGAGGACCGCACGCTGCTGTCGAACGCGCCGCCGACCTGGTTCAAGACGAAGGTGTGGGAGGAAACGGGTGATGCGGCGGCGGCCTTCGGGCAGTTCCCGCTCATCCTCGACGTGAACGCCAACGGCCAGCAGGACGAGGCGGTCGGCCCGGCGGAGCCCGTGGACCCGGCGAAGGACAAGGTGCTCCGCACCGGTTTCCTCTACGCCGTGATCCCGAACCCGACCGACGGCTCGATCTGGTGGGCCGAGATGGCGAACCCCGGCAGCATCGTCCGCGTCGATCCCGGCTCGAATCCGCCGGAGACGGCGCTGGCCGAGTACTACCAGCCGCCCTTCTACAACGACAAGACCGACCAGCTCGGACACACGCCGCACGGCATCGACATCGATCGCAACGGCGTCATCTGGGTCAGCCTGACCGGC
>VFZH01000123.1 GCA_016871255.1 Acidimicrobiia bacterium
CGGTGGCCGGGGCGATCGCGGCCGCGGGCGGCCGTGCCGAGGCCGCGACGGTGGATGTCACGGACGCGGCCAGCGTCTCCGCGCTGGTGGACGGGGTGCTCGAGCGGCACGGCCGGGTGGACGTGCTGGTCAACAACGCCGGGATCGCCCGCGATCAGCTCATGCTGCGCATGAAGCGGGAAGACTGGGACGCCGTGCTGGCGACGAACCTCACGGCCGCCTTCGCGTGCGCGCAGGCGGTGCTCAAGCCGATGGTCCGGCAGCGCGGCGGGCGCATCATCAGCATCGCGTCGGTCGTGGGCGAGATGGGCAACGCCGGGCAGGCGAACTACGCGGCGTCGAAGGCCGGGCTGATCGGGTTCACCAAGGCGCTCGCGCGCGAGGTGGCGTCACGCGGCATCACGGTGAACGCGGTCGCCCCCGGGTTGATCGACACCGACATGATTCGCGCGATCGCGGACCGGGCCCGGACGGATTGGGCGTCCCAGATTCCGCTGGGCCGCGTGGGGGTCCCGGCCGACGTGGCCGCTGCAGTCTGTTTCCTCGCCTCGGACGAGGCGTCGTATATTACAGGACACGTGCTGGCCGTGAACGGCGGCATGTACATGTAGGCGGACGGGCCGGGTCCGTCGGTGGAGGTCTAGATGGCGGTTGGAGAGAAGGTCAAGAGCATCATCGTCGAGCAGTTGGGCGTGGACGACGAGGAAGTGACACCCGACGCGTCGTTCGTCGACGATCTGGGGGCGGACTCGCTCGATACGGTGGAGCTGGTCATGGCGTTCGAGGAGGAATTCGGCATCGAGATCCCGGACGAGGACGCCGAGAAGATCACCCGCGTGAAGGAAGCGATCGACTACATCGAGTCGCACGCGAAGGCCAAGAAGTAGGACGGAGGTCGTTTGAGCAGGCGAGTGGTGGTCACGGGGATTGGCCTGGTGTCGCCCCTCGGCATCGGGACCCGTGAGAACTGGGACGCGCTGCTGGCGGGGAAGAGCGGGGTGGGACGCGTCACCCGGTTCGACGCCACCGGGTATCCCGCCCAGATCGCGGGGGAGGTGAAGGGGTTCGATCCGCTGATGTTCATCGAGAAGAAGGACATCAAGAAGATGGACATCTTCATCCAGTACGCGATTGCCGCCTCCCAGTTCGCCATGGACGACTCCCGGCTCGCGGTGAGGGCGGACAACGCGCCGCGCGTGGGCGTCTTCATCGCGTCGGGCATCGGCGGGTTCACGACGATCGAGCGGGAGCACAAGGCCCTCTTGGACGGCGGGCCCCGCAAGATCTCGCCGTTCTTCATCCCCTCGGCCATCATCAACCTGGCCGCCGGCCAGGTCTCGATCCGCTTCGGCGCCAAGGGCCCCAACTCGGCGACCTGCACGGCCTGCACCGCCTCTGCGCACGCCATCGGTGATGCCTACGAGATCATCCGGCGCAACGATGCCGATGCGATGATCGCCGGCGGCAGCGAGGCCGCCGTGTGCCGGATGGGGCTCGGCGGCTTCGCCGCCCTGCGGGCGCTCTCGACGCGCAACGACGAGCCCGAACGGGCCAGCCGTCCGTTCGACGCCGGGCGCGACGGCTTCGTCCTCGGGGAGGGCGCAGGCATCCTGGTGCTGGAGGAACTCGGGCACGCGACGCGGCGCGGCGCTCCGATCTACGCCGAGCTGGTCGGGTACGGGATGTCGGCCGATGCGTTCCACATGACCGCACCCTCGGAGGACGGCGACGGTGCCGTGCGTGTGATGCAGGCCGCGATTGCCCACGCCGGCATCCGCCCCGATCAGGTGGACTACATCAACGCCCACGGCACGTCGACGCCGTACAACGATCGCCTCGAAACGCTCGCGATCAAGACGACGTTCGGGGCCCACGCGACGAAGCTGGCGATCTCGTCCACGAAATCGATGACCGGGCACCTGCTCGGCGCTGCCGGTGGCCTGGAGGCCGGTATCACCACGCTGGCCGTGCACCATCAGGTCGTGCCCCCGACGATCAACCTCGACGTGCCGGACCCCGACTGCGACCTCGACTACGTGCCGCACGCGAGCCGGACGATGAAGGTGGACTACGCGCTGTCGAACTCGTTCGGGTTCGGCGGCACGAATGGTGCGCTGCTGTTCAAGCGCTACGAGGCCGCGTGAACCGGGAGGCCGAAGTGACCTGCGACCGTACCCTCGCAGGCGCCGGCCTGCCGCCTTCGCCGAACGCTTCGGCGAGACCTCGCGGCAGCGTGTGTCGCGCGGAGGCGGGCAGCCGGCCCAAGGCCCCGATCTGCAGGCTGTCAGTGTCATGAAGATCGCCGTTTGCATCAAACAGGTTCCCACCCGCGAGTGGCAGCCGCGTCTGGCGGACGACAGGTCGTGGATCCGCGAGCAGGACGTGAGCTACGAGATGAACGAACCGGACGCCTACGCCCTCGAGGAGGCGCTGCGCCTGCGCGAGAAGCACGGCGGCGAGGTGGTCGTCTGCTCCGCCGGCCCGGCGCGCGTGGCCCAGGTCATCAGGGAGGCGCTCGCGCGCGGCGCGGACCGCGCCCTGCACGTCGAGGCCGACGTGCTTGGTGCCGCAGACGCCTTCGTGATTGCCGATGCGCTGGCGCCCGCCATGAAGGAGGAGCAGTTCGACCTCGTCCTGACCGGCCTCCAGTCCGACGACCAGGGGCACGCGCAGATGGGCGTCGTCCTGGCCGAACGGCTCGGCATCCCGCACTCCACGATCATCATGGAGGTGCAGGCCGACCCTTCGGCAGGCTCAGGGCACGGTGGGCTGCGGATCAAGCGCGAGCTCGAAGGCGGCTGGTTCCAGTGGATTGCGATGCCGCTGCCGGCGCTCCTCACGATCCAGAGCGGGATCAACCAGCTGCGCTACGCCACGCTGAAAGGCATCATGGCGGCGAAGAAGAAGGAGATCCGGAAGGTCGCCCTGCCCGACGGGCTCGCGCCGGCCCAGGCGATCGTGGGGCTGGCGTTCCCGACCAAGAGCAAGCAGACGCAGATGATCAGCGGCCCGCCCGCAGACGCCGCGAAGGAGCTGGTGCGGCGGCTGCGTGAGGAGGCACGGGCCCTATGATCCTGGTGGTCGCAGAGCAACGCGGCGGGAAGCTGAACCGGGCGAGCTGGGAAGCCATTGTCGGCGCGCAGCAGCTCGCCGGCGGCACGCCGGTCCAGGTGGCCGTGCTGGGCACGAACACCGGCGAGGCGGCCAACGAGCTGGCCACGGCCGCCGTGGCCGGTGTCCTCCTGGGCGAACACGCAGCCCTGGAGCCGTACACGCCCGACGCGTTCGTCATGGCGCTCACCGGCATCATCGAAAGCCAGGCGCCGCAGGCCGTCGTCCTGCCGCACACGTACCAGACACGTGACTTCGCGCCGAAGCTGGCCGCGCGGCTCGGGCGCGCGCTCGTCACCGACATCACCGCGGTGAAAGGGACCGGCGCGGACGCGACGTTCCTGAGACCGATGTTCCAGGGCAAGCTCGTCGCCGAGGTGAAGCCGCAGGGCCCGGTGCCACACGTGCTCACGTTCCAGATCGGGGCGTTTCGCGCCGATGCGGCACAGAAGGGCGCGGCGCCAGCCTCGGTCACCCCGGTCCAGGTCGCCATCGACGAGAGCGCCATCCGGCAGAAGCCCGAAGCCCCGTTCCAGGAGGCCAGGCAGGCGGTGGACCTGAGCCAGGCGGAGCGGATCGTGGCGGTCGGCCGCGGCATCAAGGCCCAGGAGCACCTCGCCCTGGCGGAGAAGCTGGCGATGGCGCTGGGTGCGGAGGTCGCGGCCTCGCGGCCGATCTGCGACAGCGGCTGGCTGCCGATGGATCGGCAGATCGGCAGCTCGGGCCAGACGGTGGCCCCGAAGCTGTATGTCGCACTCGGCATCTCGGGTGCCATCCAGCACGTCGTCGGCATGAAGGGATCGCGGACGATCGTGGCCGTCAACAAGGATGCCGAAGCGCCGATCTTCGAGGTGGCCGACTACGGCATCGTCGGCGACCTGTTCGAGATCGCCCCGGCCCTGGTGGCGGAGCTCGAGAAGGGGTAGCCGACCCGGCGTGGAGAGAGAAACGCTCGACGTCGACGTCCTGATCGCCGGAGGCGGTCCGGCCGGTCTCTCGGCCGCTCTCCGGCTGGCGCAGCTCCAGAAGCAGCGCGGCGGGGATCCGCTGTCGATTGCCGTGCTGGAGAAGGCCCGCGAGGCCGGCGCGCACATGCTCTCGGGAGCCGTGCTCGACCCGTCAACGCTGCGGGACCTCGTTCCCGACTTCAAGGAGAAGGGCGCCCCGCTCGCGACGGAAGTCCATCGCGACCACGTCTACTTCTTCACGCGGTCGGCGAAGATCCCGTTTCCGATCATCCCACCCCCGCTCCAGAACCACGGCAACTACATCATCTCGCTGAACCGGTTCGTGGGCTGGCTGGCCGAGCAGGTCGAGGCGGAGGGGATCGATTTCTTCGCCGGGTTCCCGGGCCAGGAGGTCCTCATGGACGGGGACCGCGTGATCGGCGTGCGGACCGGGGATCGGGGAGTCGGCCGCCACGGCGAACGCCGGCCGAACTTCGAGCCAGGCGTGGACATCCACGCGAAGGTGACGATCTTCTGCGACGGCGTTCGCGGGAACCTCACGAAGGACCTGCTGCGGCGCCTGCAGCTCGGGAAGGACGCCGGGCCGGAGCAGTTCGCCATCGGCATCAAGGAGCTCTGGGAACTGCCAGCCGGGCGGCTCGAAGCCGGCACGGTGATCCACACGATGGGGTACCCGCTGCGGCACGAAGAGTTCGGCGGGGCCTTCATCTACGCGCTGCCGGACAACCAGGCGTTCGTCGGGTTCGTTGTCGGCCTGGACTACAGGGACCCGCTGTTCGACCCCCACATGGCCTTCAACCGCTTCAAGCAGCACCCGTACGTGGCGGCGCTGCTGCGCGGGGGGCAGATGGTGCGCTACGGCGCGAAGGCGCTGCCCGAGGGCGGCTGGAACACCATTCCGCGGGTGTACATGGACGGCGGCCTGATCGCCGGCGACGCCGGCGGGTTCATGAACTCGATGCGGCTGAAGGGCATCCACCTCGCGATGCGAACCGGGATGCTGGCCGGCGAGACGGCGTTCGACGCCGTGACCGGCGGCGATACGTCGGCGGCAGCCCTTTCGGCCTACAAGCAGAAGATCGACGCGAGCCGTGTTCGCCAGGAGCTGTACCCGGTCCGGAACGTCCACCAGGCGTTTGGCTATGGCCTGCTGCCCGGCCTGATGTACGCCGGCCTGGCGCTCGTGACGAAGGGCTGGTGGTTCACCCGGATGCCGAGCCACGCGGGTCACGAGCGGATGCAGCACGTCGCGACGTATCACGGATCTCGCGACCGGTTCGGGGCGGTGCCTGAGCCGAGCAACGCGACCACCGCCGATCGCACGCTGACGTTCGACAAGCTGACCAACGTGCACTACTCGTCGACGGCGCACGACGAGGACCAGCCGGTACACCTGCTGGTCAACACCGACGTCTGCCACTCGACGTGCGGCCGGGAGTACGGGTACCCCTGCATCCGGTTCTGTCCCGCCGACGTCTACGAGATGATCGACGACGGCGGTGGGGGGAAGAAGTTGCAGATCAACGCGTCGAACTGCGTGCACTGCAAGACGTGCGACATCATGGACCCCTATGCCGTGATTACCTGGGTGCCGCCCGAAGGTGGGGGTGGCCCTCAGTACAACGGCATGTAGCGTCGCGGCGGGTGCGCCCGCTCTGCCGGATACCGATCGTGAGCTGTGAGCCGTGAGCCGTGAGCCGGCCGGGGCGCCCGAGGCCGATGACTGGCGCCGGTCCCGACTGAAGCGCGCGCAGGTGGCGCTCATTGCCGCCCTGGGCTATCCCCTCGTCGATCTCCTGGGGCGCACGCTCAGGTGGCGCGTCGACGGGCTCGAGCACCTCGAGACCATTCGCGCTTCGGGGCGGCAGCCGGTCATGGCGTTCTGGCACGGCCGGATCCTGACCGCAACCTGGTACTTCCGCCGCCGCGGCATCGTCGTCATCACGAGCGACAACTTCGACGGGGAGTGGATCGCGCGGATCATCGAGCGGTTCGGGTACGGGACTGCGCGGGGGTCGACATCGCGCGGGGCGCGGAAGGCGATGCTGCGACTGGTCCGGGAGATGGGGCGGGGACGCGCCGCGGGATTCACGCTCGATGGTCCGCGAGGGCCGGCCCGGGTGGCGCAGCCGGGGGCCGTGTGGCTGGCGCAGGCGACCGGGAGCCCGCTGCTGCCGTTCCACCTCGAGGCGGCGTCGCACTGGACGCTGGGGAGCTGGGATCGGACGCAGATTCCCAGGCCGTTCACGACGGTCGCGCTGGCGGTTGGTGAGCCGATGGAGGTGGCGCGCGTGTCGGCGCCTGACGAGTTGGAGCAGGCGCGCGCGGGGTTGGAAGAGCGCCTTCGGGCGCTGGAGGCCCGCGCCAGAGCGATGCTCGCCTGAGTCCGCCAGGGACTCGGTTGTCGTGGGGGCCGGCTTCAGCCGGCCCGTTCCCTATGGGACGGCCGTGCCCGAGGCGTCGTGGTAGTGGCCGTGCTCCGGATCCCACACACGCATGCCGGCCGACTCGCTGTTGAACGACGCGATGCCGGCGGCCAGGCCGGCGGCGACGGCCGCCGCGATCAGGATCATCCACAGGCGGCCGGAATTCCGCCCGCTCTCCTTCGCCTCGCAGCACTTCTTGTACTTCTTCCCGCTGCCGCAGTGGCAGAGGTCGTTGCGACCGGGCTTGGTCCGTGTCATCGGTTGACCTCGTACACGGCACAGGGTAACCCATGACGAACCGCTCCGGGAGACGAGCCTGGCGGCCGGGGATGTACAGTGCAGGAAGCCAGGGAGGCCTGCCGTGAGCGTGCTGATTGTCACGACCGACCGTTTCGCCGACCACCTGACGCCGCCCGGGCACCCCGAGCGCGTGGGCAGGGCGGAGGTCATGCAGGTGGTCGCGTCCGAGTGGCGCGGGCGCGGGGGCGTGGAGGTGGAGCCGCCGTACGTGACCACGGAACAGTTGACCCGTGTCCACGACCCGGACTACGTGTCCCTGATCCGGGAAACCGCCGGCCGCGCCGTGGCACTGGATCCCGATACGGTGACCTCACCCGACAGTTGGCACGTGGCGCGACTGGCGGCGGGCGCGGCGTGTCATGCGGTGGACGCGGTCCTGGACGGGACCGCGACGCGTGCCTGCGCGCTGGTGCGCCCCCCGGGACACCACGCGGAGCGGAACCGGGCGATGGGGTTCTGTCTGTTCAACAACATCGCCGTCGCGGCCGCGCACGCCCGGGCACGCGGAATCACGCGCGTGGCTGTCGTGGACATCGACGTGCATCACGGCAACGGCACGGAGCAGGCGTTCTACACGGACCCCTCCGTCCTGTTCATCTCGTCGCACCAGTTCCCGTACTACCCTGGGACCGGGCCGGCCGACGCGATCGGTGAGGGCGCCGGCACGGGCTTCACCGTCAACATCCCGCTCGCGGCCGGTTGCACCGACGCGGACTACGTCCACGTGTACGGAGCGGTCGTCGTTCCGGTCCTCCAGCAGTTCGAGCCGGGGTTGATCCTGGTGTCGGCCGGCTTCGATGCGCACGAGGCGGACCCCCTGGGCGGGATGCGCGTCACCACGCGTGGTTTCGGCCGTCTGCTCGCGATGCTCGCGGCCGTCTCGGACGAGGTGTGCGGCGGCCGGGTCGTGGCAGTGACCGAAGGCGGATACGATCTGCCGGCGCTCGCCGGGAGCCTGCGGGAGATGCTGCGCGTGTTCGACGGGGGCGCACCGAAGGAGAGCGGCGGGGCCACGTCGACCGCGGCACCGCGCGGCGAGGCGGCGCTCCACGAGGTGCTGCCCCGGGTGCGCCGGCACTGGACGCTATAATCCGGATCTCGATGACGCCTTTCGTTCCCCAGGATCTCGATCGGAAGTGGCAGCAGCGCTGGACCGATGACCGCGCGTTCGAGGCCGCGGTCGATCCCGCGCGCCCGAAGTTCTACTGCCTCGAGATGTTCGCGTACCCGTCCGGCCATGCGCACATGGGGCACGTGCGCAACTACAGCATCGGCGACGTCCTGGCGCGCATGAAGCGGATGCAGGGCTTCAACGTGCTCCACCCCTTCGGCTGGGATGCGTTCGGCCTGCCGGCCGAGAACGCGGCCATCAAGCACGGCATCCACCCGGAGGCGTCCACGCGCGGCAACATCGCCCACATGAAGGGGCAACTCCAGCGGCTGGGCATCAGCTACGACTGGGATCGCGAGCTGGCCACCTGCGATCCGGAGTACTACCGCTGGAACCAGTGGCTCTTCATCCGGATGTTCGAGAAGGGGCTGGCGTACCGGAAGCGATCGACCGTCAACTGGTGCCCGGGCTGTCACACGGTGCTGGCCAACGAGCAGGTGGTGGACGGGGGCTGCTGGCGCTGCGGCTCGCCGGTCGAGCTGCGCGAGCGGGAGCAGTGGTGCCTGCGCATCACCGCGTACGCGGACGAACTGCTCGGCGCGATCGACACGCTCGCGGAGTGGCCGGAGAAGGTGCTGATGATGCAGCGGAACTGGATCGGGCGCTCGGAGGGCGCGCGGGTCCGGTTCGCGCTCGCCTCGGATCCGGGCACCACGATCGAGGTGTTCACGACCCGCATCGACACGATCTTCGGCTCGACGTTCGTGCTGCTCGCCCCCGAGCACCCGCTGGTGACGTCGTTCGCGGCGCTCGCGCCGGACCCCGACGCGTTCCGGGCCCGTGTCCACGCCTTCCGGACGCAGGACCGCGCGGCCAGGCTGAGCGGCGAGGTGGAGAAGGACGGGTTCGACACCGGACAACGCGCGGTGAACCCGTTCACGGGGGCGTCGGTCCCGGTGTGGGTCGCCAACTTCGTGCTCGGCGAGTACGGCACGGGCGCCGTGATGGCGGTGCCTGCGCACGACCAGCGTGACTTCGAGTTCGCGCGCAGGTTCGGCCTGCCGATCGCGGCGGTCGTCACCGCCGACGGTGCCCGCGTCGATCCCGACGGCCTCAGCGAGGCGATGGACGCCTACGGCACGCTGGTGGACTCCGGACCCTTCTCTGGACTCCCGTCGGCCGAGGCGCAGCAGCGCATGGTGGCCCATGCCGGCGCGAACGGGTTCGGTGAGGGCACGGTGCAGTTCCGTCTGAAGGACTGGGGCATTTCGCGCCAGCGCTACTGGGGCACCCCCATCCCGGTACTCTTCTGTGACACCGACGGCATCGTCCCCGTGCCGGACGCGGATCTGCCGGTCGTGCTGCCCCCAGTCGCCGAGTTCACCGGGCGCGGCGACTCGCCGCTGGCGCAGGTGCCGGCGTTCGTCAACGCGACGTGTCCGGCGTGCGGAGGCCCCGCACGGCGCGAGACCGACACGATGGACACGTTCGTGGACTCCTCGTGGTACTTCTACCGGTTCGCCGATGCGAGGAACAACGCGCAGGCATTCGACCCGGCCGCGGTGAAGTACTGGCTGCCGGTCGACTTCTACGTCGGCGGAGTGGAGCACGCGATCCTCCATCTGATCTACTCCCGGTTCTTCGCGCGGGTGTTCCGCGATCTCGGGATGGTCGACCACGACGAGCCGTTCACGCACCTCCTCACGCAGGGCATGGTGCTCAAGGACGGCGCCGTCATGTCGAAGTCGAAGGGCAATGTCGTCGATCCCGACGCCATGATGCAGAAGCACGGCGCGGATGCCCTGCGTCTGTATGTCGTCTTCGTCGCGCCGCCGGAGAAGGAGATCGAGTGGACCGATGAAGGCCTCGAAGGGAGCTGGCGGTTCCTCGCGAGAGTGTGGCGGCTCGTCGATCACTGGTCCGCGGCCCTTGTCCGTGCGGGTAACGGCCCCGCGTGGGAGACGCTGTCGCTGAGCCCGGACGAGCGGGCCGTGCGCCGCAAGACGCACGGGACGATTCATCGGGTCACCGCGGATGTCGGGGAACGGCAGCAGCTCAACACGGCCGTCTCGGCCATCATGGAGCTGGTCAACACGCTCTACAGCTTCTCCGACGCGACGATGACCGGCCCGCCGGGTGCCGCTCGGGACGCTGACCGTGGGGGCCGTGCCGAACGGGCGGAGACCGTGGCGGTGATGGGTGAGGCTGTCCGCGCCCTGGTCCGGCTGCTGGCGCCGTTTGCCCCCCATGTCTGCGAGGAGTTGTGGGAGCGGCTTGGGCAGGAAGGGGGCCTCCGCGTGGCGCGCTGGCCGGAGTACGACGCCGCGGCCGCCAGGGTCGAGGCGATCGTCGTGCCGGTGCAGGTGAACGGCAAGGTTCGCAGTCGTCTGACCGTGGCCGCCAATGCCTCGGAGGCGGACCTGGAGCGGCTCGCGCTGGCGGATGCCGCGGTCATGAGCCACGTGGGGACGAAGCGCGTCAGGAAGGTCGTCGTGGCGAGGGGGCGGCTGGTCAACGTGGTGGTGGCATGATGCGCGAACGGCGGGACCCCGCGCGTGCGACGGTGATGCCTGCGCTGGTGGTGGTGGCAACGCTGGCCTGCCTGCCAGGCTGCGGCTACGCGCTGGCCGGGCAGGGGTCGTTCCTGCCGGTGGATATCACGTCGGTCGGCGTGCCGATCCTCGGAAATCGCAGCACGTTCTTCGACGTGGAGCAGGTGCTGACCGAGAAGCTGCGAACGGAGCTGATCGGCCGCGGTCGCTACCGGGTGATCCCGGATGCCGCCGGTGATGCCGTCCTCGCAGGCGAGATCTCCAGCATTAGCGTCCAGCCGGTCGGGTTCACCGATGAGCAGCTGGCATCCCGGTATCTCTTCTCGCTGTCGATGCAGGTGACCTTCACCGACACGCGGACGGGCCGGGTTCTCTGGTCCAACTCGTCGCTGATCTTCCGCGAGGAATACGAGCTGGCAACGCGCAGCAACGTGGCGGTGGAAGGGAGCGGGTTCCTGGATCAGGAGCGGACGGCGTTCGACCGCATCTCGACCGACGTGGCCCGGACGGTGATCACCGCGATCCTCGAGGCCTTCTGACGCGGTGCCTCAGGTGACGCCTGCGGCCCTCCGTGCGCAGATCGCGTCCGGCGACATCGGGCCGCTCTACCTCCTGAGCGGCGACGACGAGGTCGAGAAGGCCGCCCTTGCGGAGGAGATCACCGCAACCACGGATGAAGGCCTGCGCGCCTTCAACGTCGAGCGCCTGTACGGCGGGGATACGACGGTCGAGGAGCTCATCGGCGCGGCGAGCCAGTTGCCGATGATGGCGCCTCGGCGGGTCATCGTCGTCCTGGACGCCGAACGGCTGCTGGCGCCGAAGAAGGAGTCGAAGGCGGCGGAGGAAGCCCAGGCGCGACTCGAGCACCTGCTCGGGCATCCGCCACCGCACGCCACCATGGTGTTCGTCTGCGCCTCGATCCTGGACGAGCGCCGCCGCGTGTTCAAGGCGATCGCCGAACACGGCGCGGTCGTGAAGGTGGGCGACATCACGGATCCCGGGGCTGCGGCGAGGTGGGTGAGCGCCGCGGCGAAGCGGGAGGGCATGTCCCTGGCGCCGGCGGCCGTCCAGGCGTTCGTGGGCCGCACCGGTCACGAGATCGGACGGCTGCGGGCGGGCGTGGAACGGCTGCGCCTGTTCACGCTGGGGACGGACACGGTGAGCGTCGAGGACGTGCGGGAGGCCGTCCCGGTGGCGCCGAACGCGCCGGAGAACTGGGGCATCGCCAACGCGATCGAGGCCGGCGACCTGCGCAGAGCGCTGCGGCAGCTCGCCCTGGCCCTGGACAGCGGCGCGTCGGAGTTCTACCTCCTGGGCCAGCTGCGCGTGGCCGCCGGGAAGCTGCCGGGGCCACGGGTGCAGAGCGGGATCGACGCTGTGTTCCGGACCGACCTGGCGCTGAAGTCCTCAGGCGGGAAGGCTCGGCTGCTGCTGGAGCGTCTGGTGGTGGAGCTGTGCCCGGGCGAGGGCCGCGGCGCTGCGGGCCGACGCCACGCCAGGTGAGGGGCGCCAGCCTGGCCGGCGCGTCAGGCCCGGGCGTCGG
>VFZH01000124.1 GCA_016871255.1 Acidimicrobiia bacterium
ACGGCGATCACGGGGGAGCTGATCACGCCGGTGGCGATCGAGAAGGGGAGCCGGTTCGCGATCCGGGAAGGCGGCCGGACGGTGGGCGCCGGCACCATCACGGAGATCGTCGAGTAGCCCCGAGCCCCGAGCCGAGAGAGATACACACATGGCCATGTTCAGCGACAAGATCCGGATCCGCCTGAAGGCGTACGACTCGCGCATCCTCGACCAGTCCACCGGCGAGATCGTGGAGACGGCGAAGCGCACCGGCGCACGGCTCGCGGGGCCGATTCCGCTGCCGACGGCCGTGAACAAGTGGACCGTGCTGCGCTCGCCGCACGTGGACAAGAAGTCGCGCGAGCAGTTCGAGATCCGGACGCACAAGCGGCTGATCGACATCTTCGAGCCGACGCCGCAGACGGTGGACGCCCTGATGAAGCTCGATCTCCCGGCGGGTGTCGACGTCGAGATCAAGGCGTTCGGCAAGGAACACGGGAAATGATTACCGGAATCATCGGGAAGAAGATGGGCATGACCCAGGTCTGGGCAGCCGACGGCGCCCTGCTGCCGGTCACCGTGCTGAAGGCGGGCCCGTGTGTGGTCGTCCAGGCCAAGACCGTCGAGCGGGACGGGTACGAAGCCGTGCAGCTCGGGTTCGTGGACGAGCGGCCCGCGCGCGTGAACAAGGCGATCGGCGGCCGCTTCAAGAAGGCGGGCGTGCCGCCGACCCGGGTGGTGCGTGAAGTGCAGGTGAAGGCGGGCGGCGACGCCGTCAAGGCCGGAGACCAGGTGAGCGTCGCGATGTTCGCCGACGGCGATCAGGTGGACGTGATCGGGACCAGCCGCGGCAAGGGGTTCCAGGGTGTGGTCAAGCGGCACCACTTCGCCGGAGGCCGCGCCACGCACGGCTCGATGTTCCATCGCGCGCCCGGATCGATCGGCGCCTCGTCCTATCCCTCGCGCGTCGTGAAGGGGATGCGGATGGCGGGGCACATGGGCCACGACCGCGTGACCGTGCGCAACCTGAAGGTGGTCCGGGTGGACGCCGAGAACAACCTGCTGCTGGTCGAAGGGGCCGTGCCGGGTGCCCGGGGCGGCTACGTGACGATCCGCAAGTCGGTCGCACCCCGGCCCGTTCGCATCGCGCAGGAGCCCGTGAAGAAGAAGGGCAAGAAGTAGGGCGGGTGTCATGACGATCGATGTGGTCAACCAGCAGAACGAGCGCGTCGGGTCGGTCGACCTGAGCGACGAGGTGTTCGGCGGGCGGGTGAAGGTGGATCTCATTCACCAGTCCGTGGTCCGGGCCAATGCGGCCGATCGCCGCGGGACGCACGCGACCAAGAACCGCGCGCTGGTGGCCGGCAGCGGCCGCAAGCCCTGGCGGCAGAAGGGCACCGGCCGCGCCCGTGTGGGAGAGATCAGGAACCCGCTGTGGCGCAAGGGCGGCACGGTGTTCGGGCCCCAGCCGCGCAGCTACGCGTTCTCCATGCCGCGCAAGGCCGAGAAGGGAGCCCTCCGCGCGGCGTTGACGCAGAAGCTCCTGGACGGCGAGGTGATCGTGGTCGATGCGCTCGCCGCCGCCGAGATCAGGACGAAGGTGGCCGCCGCCATGCTGAAGCGCCTCGGGATCGACGGCAAGGCGCTGCTCGTGGACGTGCACCCGGAAGAGAAGCTGGCGCTGTCGGTGCGCAACCTCGAGCAGGTGCGGCTCCTCGCCAGCAACCGGATCACGGCACGGGACGTGATGGACACGCGCCGGGTCGTGCTGACGCAGGCGGCGCTCGAGAAGCTGCAGGCCGCGCTGGCGTAGCCGCAGCGGCGACGGGGAAGGACGGCAGGCGTCATGGTGAAGCAGACCGAGATCATCCGGAGGCCGATCATCACCGAGAAGACGACGGTGATGCGGGAAGAGGGGCTCACGCTCGTGTTCGAGGTGGCGCGGCACGCCAACAAGATCGACGTGAAGCGGGCCGTCGAGCGGCTGCTGGGGTCCAAGGTGGCCAGCGTCCGGACCGCGCTCGCGCACGGCAAGGTCAAGCGGCAGGGCCGTTTCGAAGGGCGCCGCTCGGACTGGAAGAAGGCGTACGTCCGCCTGCGGGCGGGCGAGAAGCTCCCGGAGTTCCTGCAGGGAGCCTAATCATTGGTGATTAGTGATTAGTGATTAGTGATTGGTGATTGGTGATTGGCGATTGGTGATTGGCGATTGGTGGTTGAGCAGCCATGCCCATACGCAAGTACAAACCCACGTCGGCCGGCACGCGGTTCCAGACCGTGCAGACCTTCGACGAAATCACGACGAGTGAGCCGTACCGGCCGCTGACCGAGAGCCTGGCGCGCTCGGGCGGGCGGAACAACCAGGGCGAGCTGACGTCGTGGTGGCGCGGGGGCGGGCACAAGCGGCGCTACCGGGTGGTCGACTTCCGCCGGGACAAGAAGGACGTGCCCGGGAAGGTCTCGACGATCGAATACGACCCGAACCGCTCCGCCCGGATCGCGCTGGTGACGTACGCCGACGGCGAGAAGCGCTACATCCTGCAGCCGAACGGCGTGAAGGTCGGCGACACGGTCGTGGCCGGTGACGGGGTGGACATCCTGCCGGGCAACTGCCTGCCGCTCCGGAACATCCCGCTCGGCACCATGATCCACAACGTGGAGCTCCGGCCGGGCAAGGGCGGCCAGATCGCGCGCAGCGCGGGATCCGCGGTGCAGCTGGTGGCCCGCGAAGGCGACTACGCATCCGTGAAGATGCCCTCGGGCGAGATCCGCAAGATCCTGACCGAGTGCGTCGCGACGATCGGACAGGTCGGGAATCTCGACCACGAGAACGTGTCGATCGGCAAGGCCGGGCGCAGCCGCTGGCTGGGCCGTCGGCCGCACGTGCGCGGGGTGGCAATGAACCCGGTGGACCACCCGCTCGGCGGCGGCGAGGGCAAGACGTCCGGCGGCCGTCACCCGGTGACGCCGTGGGGGCAGCCGACGAAGGGGTACAAGACGCGGCGCCGGAAGGACACCGACCGCTTCATCGTGCAGCGGAGGAAGAAGTAGGTCATGAGTCGATCGCTCAAGAAGGGTCCCTTCATCGACACGTCGCTGCTCGAGAAGATCGAGGCGATGAACCGGGTGGACGACCGCAAGGTCATCAAGACCTGGTCGCGCCGCTCGACGGTGGTGCCGGAGATGGTGGGGCACACGCTGGCGGTGCACAACGGGAAGAAGTTCATCCCGGTCTACGTCACCGAGAACATGGTGGGCCACAAGCTCGGCGAGTTCGCCCCGACACGGACGTTCAAGGGGCACACGACGAAGACCGAGAAGGCCGCCGCGGCGGCGGCGGCGCCGGCGCCGGCCGCAGGAAAGGGCTAGGGCCATGGTGCAGGCAGAAGCGACGGCCCGCGGGGTGCGCACCTCGGCGCAGAAGGCCGGCCTGGTCTGCGATCAGATCCGGGGCAAGGGCGTCAACGAGGCGCTGGCGGCGCTGCAGTTCACGCGCAAGACCGTGGCCCGGGATCTGGCGAAGGTGCTCCGGTCGGCGGTGGCGAACCTGCAGCAGCAGGACGGGTTCGGCGGCGACATCGATCGGCTGTACGTGGTCGCATGCTACGCGAACCAGGGCCCGTCGCTGAAGCGCGTGCGCCCGGCGCCGATGGGCCGCGCGTTCCGCGTGGTGAAGCGATCGGCCCACCTGACCGTGCGCGTGGCCGAGCGGCCGCTGGCGATTGCTCGGGTGGGGGCCGACGAGACGCGCGCGGCGGCGGAGAAGCCGGCGCAGCGGCGTGGGACGGCGAAGGCATAGGACGTCACGAGGAGAGAACTGTGGGCCAGAAGGTTCACCCGTACGGGTTCCGGCTCGGATTCAACAAGACCTGGCGATCGCGCTGGTACTCGGACCGCGAGTACGCGAAGCTGCTCCACGAGGATCTCGCCCTGCGGCGGGACCTGAAGAAGCGCTTCTCGCACGCGGGCGTGTCGCGGATCGAGACCGAACGCGCCGCCAACAAGCTGAGGATCGACATCTACACCTCGCGGCCCGGCATCATCATCGGCCGCAAGGGGACCGAGGTCGACAAGCTGAAGCAGGAAGTGCAGCGCCGGACCAACCGCGAGGTCTTCGTCAACATCCAGGAGATCCAGAAGCCGGAGCTGGAAGCGCAGCTCATCTCCGAGTCGGTTGCCGTGCAGCTCGAAAAGCGCGTGGCGTTCCGCCGGGCGATGCGCAAGGCCGTCGAGTCGGCGCTGCGCTTCGGGGCGCGCGGCATCAAGGTGCGGGTGTCGGGCCGGCTGAACGGCGCCGAGATCGCGCGGTCCGAGTGGTACCTGCACGGGCAGTTGCCGCTGCAGACGCTCCGCGCCGACATCGACTACGGCTTCGCGGAGGCGAACACGACCTACGGCCAGATCGGCGTGAAGGTGTGGCTGTACAAGGGCGAGCGCCTCGTGCCCCGCGTGGGACGCGAAGAGGAGTACCGGGAGCGCGCGCCGCGGCGGCCCAGGCCCTGAGCGGGCGAGCAGGGCGAGGCAGGGCAGAGAGGGCGAGTGGGACGGAGACAGTCGCAGGGGGCCGCTTCAGCCGGCCCGGGTAGAGCGAGTCAGGTGGGGTGTGAGCCATGTTGATGCCGAAGAAGGTCAAGTACCGCAAGCAGCAGCGCGGCCGCATGGCGGGCAAGGCGTGGCGCGGGTCGGACGTGTCGTTCGGGGACTACGGGCTGAAGGCGATGGAGCCGGCCTGGATCACCGACCGGCAGATCGAAGCCGCCCGCGTCGCGATGACGCGGTTCATCAAGCGCGGCGGCAAGATCTGGGTGCGCGTGTTCCCAGACAAGCCGATCACGAAGAAGCCGCAGGAAACGCGCATGGGCAAGGGCAAGGGCGCGCCGGAGCAGTGGGTGTGCGTCGTCCGGCCCGGCCGCGTGATGTTCGAGATGGAAGGCGTCACGGAAACCGATGCGCGCCGGGCGATGGAGCTGGCCGCGGCCAAGCTGCCGATCCGGACCCGGTTCGCCGTGCGCTTCGGACAGGAGAAGGTGTCATGAAGGCGGCGGATCTCCGCGAGCTGTCGGTGGACGAGTTGCGGGCCCGCGAGACGGACCTGGAGGACGCGATCTTCCGTCTCCGGATCCAGAAGTCGATGGGGCACCTGGAAGCCCCCGGGAAGGTGCGCACCGAACGGCGCACGCTGGCGCGACTCAAGACGATTCTGGCGCAGAAGACCCTGGAGCAGGGACGGGGACAGGACTGATGGGCGCGAAGACACAACTCACCGGCACCGTGGTCAGTGATCGCATGCAGCGAACCGTGGTGGTGGCCGTGGAACGGCAGGTGCGCCACTCGCTGTACGGCAAGAGCCTGCGCCGGACCTCCACGTTCCTGGCGCACAACGCCGACGACGAGGCGAAGGCCGGTGACACGGTGGAGATCGCGGAGTCGCGTCCGCTCAGCCGGCGCAAGCGGTGGGTCGTGACGCGCGTCGTCAGCCGCGCGCCGCAGGTCTAGGGCCCGGGTGGGAGTGACGCCGTGAGCAGGCAGCGGTCCGCCCTGTCGGGGCAGGCCTTCGGAGAGCAGCCATGATTCAGATGCGGTCCATTCTCGACGTCGCCGACAATTCGGGCGCGCGGAAGATCTCCGTGATCAACCCGATCGGAGGCTCGACCGGCCGCTACGCCCGGCTGGGCGACATCGTCACGGCCTCGGTGAAGGAAGCGACGCCGGAGGGGGCGGTGAAGAAGGGGCAGGTCGTCAAGGCGGTCATCGTGCGGACGGTGAAGGAGCAGCGCCGCCGCGACGGCAGCTACATCCGGTTCGACCGGAACGCCGCGGTGATCGTGAACGACCAGGGCGAGCCGGTGGGGACCCGCGTTTTCGGGCCGGTGGCGCGCGAGCTGCGTGAACGCCGGTTCATGAAGATCATCTCGCTGGCGCCGGAAGTGCTGTGAAGGGCGAGTGACAAGGAGAGGGTAGGGTCGTGTCGCGACTCGAAACGCCGATTCGGAAGAACGACACCGTGGTGGTGATCGCCGGCAAGGACAGTGGCCAGCGCGGGCGCGTGCTGCGCGTGCTGCCGTCGACCAACCGCCTGGTGGTCGAGGGGATCAACGTGATCAAGCGGCACACGCGTCCGAACCCGCAGAAGAACGTCAAGGGCGGGATCGTCGAGCGGGAGGCCGCCCTGCACGCGAGCAACGTGCAGCTGGTGTGCCCCGAGTGCGGCAAGTCCACGCGGGTGGGCCGCCGTGTGCTGGGCGACGGGCGGAAGGTGCGCATCTGCCGCCAGTGTGAAGGAGTGGTGGACAAATGACCCGCCTGAGGGAGCGCTACGTCACGGATGTGGTGCCGGCGCTGAAGAAGGAGTTCGGCTACCGCAACCCGATGGCCGTGCCGCGGCTCGAGAAGATCGTCGTCAACATGGGGCTCGGGGAAGCCACGGGCAACGCCAAGCTGACCGAGGTCGGCGCCGACGAGCTGGGCCGCATCACCGGGCAGAAAGCGGTCGTGCGGAAGGCGACCAAGTCGATCGCCCAGTTCAAGCTCCGGCAGGGGATGCCGGTCGGAGCGATGGTCACGCTGCGCGGAAGCCGGATGTACGAGTTCCTGGACCGGCTGATCGCGATCGCGCTGCCCCGCGTGCGCGACTTCCGGGGCGTGTCGCCGAAGGGGTTCGACGGCCGCGGCAACTACACGCTGGGCCTGCGGGACCAGCTGCTGTTTCCCGAGATCGACTACATGAAGGTCGACAAGGCGCGCGGGATGAACGTGTCGGTGGTGACCACCGCCAGAACGGACGAGGAGGCGCGGAGGCTGCTCCAGTTGCTGGGCATGCCGTTCCGCGCGAACTAGATCAGCCGTCAGCCGAGAGCACACACATGGCCACAACCGCCAAGATCGCCAAGGAAGCCAGGCCTCCGAAGTACCGCATCCGGCTGCGCAACCGCTGCCGCCTGTGCGGCCGGCCGCGGGCGTACATGCGCAAGTTCGCCCTCTGCCGCCTCTGCTTCCGGAAGCTGGCCCTCGAAGGGGACGTGACCGGAGTGACGAAGAGCTCCTGGTAAGGGACCGTCAGCCGGCCGCTGGAATGACGACAGAGAGATTCCGAACATGACCGACCCGATTGCCGACATGCTCACGCGGATCCGCAACGCCGTGACCGCGAAGCACACGCGCGTCGATCTGCCCGCCTCGCGGCTGAAGACCGAGATTGCGCGCATCCTGCAGGACGAGGGCTACATCCAGGGCTTCCGCCTGGTGGAGGAGCCGGCCGAGAAGAAGGGCCGCCAGGCGAGGAGCGTGATCCGCATCCAGCTGAAGTACGGCCCGCACGGCGAGAAGGTGATCACCGGGCTGGAGCGCGTGAGCCGGCCGGGCCGGCGGGTGTATCTGGGAGTGACCGACGTGCCGTACGTGCTCGGCGGGCTCGGCACGAGCATCCTCACGACGTCGCAGGGCGTCATGACCGGCCGCGCGGCGCGCAAGGCGGGCGTCGGCGGCGAAGTGCTGTGCAACGTCTGGTGACCGCTGAACATGCAGGGGCCGGCCTGAGCGAAGTCGAAGGCAGCCGGCCCGGAGCCGTGAGCCGAAGGACCTGACATGTCTCGTATTGGGAAGAAGCCGATTCCGCTGCCGAAAGGGGTGAAGGTCACCATCACGCCCCACACGGTGGAGGTGCAGGGTCCGAAGGGCAGGCTGACGCAGCCGGTGCCGAAGGGCATCGCGTTCACCGAGGACAAGGGCGTCGTGGTGGCCCGCACCGAGCGGAGCGACCCGGCCCTGAAGAAGTTCCACGGCCTGGCCCGCAGCCTGGTGGCCAACGCGGTCGCCGGCGTGTCGGAAGGGTTCAAGAAGGAGCTCGACATCGTCGGCATCGGGTACCGCGCCGAGCTGAAGGGCAAGCAGGTGCACTTCGCGCTCGGCTACTCGCACCCGATCGTGTTCAACCTGCCGGCGGGCATCGAGGTGGCGATCGACAAGATGACGCATCTCACCGTGAGCGGGGCGGATCGCCAGCTCGTGGGCCAGGTGGCGGCCAACATGCGGCGGCTCCGCAAGCCGGACCCGTACAAGCAGAAGGGCGTGCGCTACACGGGAGAGGTGCTGAAGAAGAAGGTGGGCAAGACCGGCGCGTAGCCGTGAGCCGGAAGTGAGCCAGCCATGCGAATCAAGACGAAAGAGGATCGCCGCCAGCGCATCAAGTACCGCCTGCGGCCGCGCGTCCGCGGCAGCGGGGAGCGGCCCAGGCTGACGGTGTTCCGCAGCATCGCGCACATCTACGTGCAGGTCGTGGACGATGCCACCGGCACGACGGTGGCGGCGGCGTCCAGCGTGGAGCCGGCGGTGAAGGGCGCCATGTCGGGCGGCGCCAACGGCGGGAACGTGGCGGGGGCGCGCGAGATCGGCAGGACGATTGCCGGACGCCTCATCGAGAAGGGTGTGAAGCGGGTGGTGTTCGACAGGAACGGGTTCCTCTATCACGGGCGCGTGAAGGCCGTGGCCGATGCCGCGCGCGAAGCCGGGCTGGAGTTCTGACGTGAGCAGCAAACAGCGCACGCGCGAGAAGATCGACGCTTCCGAGCTGGACCTGAAGGACACCGTGGTGTCGATCAACCGGGTCACCAAGGTCGTGAAGGGGGGCAAGAACCTGAGCTTCAGCGCCCTGGTGGTCGTGGGCGACGGCCACGGGATCGTCGGCTTCGGCATCGGGAAGGCGAAGGAAGTGCCGTCGGCGATCAAGAAGGGGATCGAGGCGGCCAAGAAGAACCTGATTCGCGTGCCGCTGCACGGATCCACGATTCCCCACCAGGTGGTGGGCCGCTTCGGGGCGGGCAGCGTGCTCCTCAAGCCGGCGCCGGATGGCACCGGGCTGATCGCGGGCGGCGGCGTGCGGGCCGTCGTGGAGTCGGCCGGCATTCAGAACGTGCTGACCAAGTCGCTCGGTTCCGCGAACCCGCACAACGTCGTGCGTGCGACCTTCTCCGGACTGATGGGCCTGATGGATCCGGCGTTCGTGGCGCGGATGCGCGGTCGCACGCGCAGGGAGGCCGCCGGCGCCTAGCGCTGTGCGGATGGAGACGATGCCGAGACGACGGGTCGGGACGGAGCAGAAGGGCGGCGCGCGCGTGCGGGTCACGCTGCTGCGGAGCCCGATCGGGTTCAACCGGACGCAGGCGGCCACGGTGGAAGGCCTGGGCCTTCGCCGGATCCGCCACACCGTGGAGTTGCCGGACACCCCGGCGACCCGCGGGATGATTCACAAGGTGCGCCATCTGGTGAGAGTGGACGGATGGCGGGACGGTGGCAATTGAGAATTGAAGATCGAGGATTGGTGATTGAGGATTGATTGACGATTGACGGTTGCCGATTGACGATTGATTGACGATTAACGATTGACGATTGCCGATTGGTGATCGTGGCTTGTCGATTGTGGATTGTCGATTGAGGATTGGTGATCGTGGATTGTCGATTGTCGATTGACCGGCGGCTGCCGAGGCGCCAAACCTGAATCACCAATCCTCAATCAATCGGCAATCGTCAATCGGCAATGAATCGTCAATCATTAATCGTCAATCGAGAATGACCCTATGGATCTCAGTAGCCTCAAGCCCGCAAGTGGCAGTACGCACGCGAAGAAGCGCGTCGGCCGCGGCCAGGGGTCCGGCCGGGGGGTGCAGGCCGGGCGCGGACACAAGGGCGCGCAGTCGCGGTCGGGCTACAAGAGCAAGCGCGGGTTCGAAGGCGGCCAGATGCCGCTGCACCGGCGCATCCCCAAGCGCGGGTTCCACAACCTGTTCCGGACGGAGTTCGCCGTGGTGAACCTCGACGTGCTGGAGGCACGCTTCGACGCCGGCACGGTCGTCACCCCGGAGCTGCTGCGGGAGCGTGGCGTCGTCCGCCGCCCCGGGCTGCCGATCAAGGTGCTGGGTCGTGGCGACCTCGGCAAGGGGCTGACCGTGCGGGCGCACAGGTTCAGCGGGAAGGCCGCGGAGAAGATCGCGGCCGCAGGCGGCGCGGCGGAGATCATCGGCGCGGCCTGAGCGCAGCCGAGGCGAGGACATGGACAATCCCCTGACGAATCTGTTCTCCGTCAAGGACCTGCGCACCCGCGTGCTGTTCATGCTGGGCATGCTGGCCGTGTATCGCATCGGCAGCCATATCCCCACGCCGGGCGTGGACCAGGCGGCGCTGGCCGAGATGGCCCGTCAGCTCCAGGGCACCATGTTCGGGCTGTACGACATGTTCTCGGGCCAGAACCTGTCGCGGGTGACGATCTTCGCGCTGGGCGTCATGCCCTACATCAGCGCGTCGATCATCCTGCAGCTCCTGACGGTCGTCTGGCCGTACCTCGAGCGGCTGTCGAAGGAAGGGGAGCTGGGCCGCCGCAAGATCACGCAGTACACGCGGTATCTGACCATCGCCCTCGCCGTCGTGCAGTCGGCCGGCATCGCGATCTACCTGGAGCGGCAGGCCGAGGTGGGGGGCCTGGCGCTCGTCCAGAACCCCGGATGGGGGTTCCGGCTGATGTGCGTGCTGACGCTGACCACCGGCACGAGCTTCATCATGTGGCTCGGCGAGCAGATCACCGAGCGCGGCATCGGCAACGGGATGTCGCTGCTGATCTTCGCGGGCATCGTGGTCGGCCTGCCCAGCGCCGTGCTGACCACCGTGGACCAGATGCAGACCGGGCAGATCAGCCTGCTCCGCATCCTGTTCCTGCTGGTGATGATGGTCGGGGTGATCGCGGCGATCATCTACGTCGAACGCGGGCACAGGCGCATCACGGTCCAGTACGCCAAACGGGTGGTGGGGCGCCGGCAGTACGGCGGGACGAGCACGCACATCCCGCTGAAGGTGAACACGGGCGGCGTGATCCCGGTGATCTTCGCCTCGTCGCTCCTCGCGTTCCCGGCGACGCTCGCGCCGATGATGGAGCAGGGCGGCTGGGGGCAGGCCATCGTGGACCAGCTCGCGTACGGCATGCCGCTCTACAACCTGGTCTACGCGGGCCTGATCATCTTCTTCGCGTACTTCTACACGGCCATCATCTTCAACCCGGATGACGTCGCCGAGAACATGCGGAAGTACGGCGGCTTCATCCCGGGCATCCGGCCCGGCAAACGCACGGCGGAGTACATCGACACGGTCCTGGCCCGCATCACCGTGGTCGGCGGTCTCTACCTCGTGATCGTGGCGCTGATTCCGGAGTTCCTGATCGCCGGCTTCCAGGTGGCGCCGATCCCGTTCGTCGGCGAGCAGCTCGACGCGCTGCTGCCGCGGTTCGTGACCGAGGGGCTGGGCGTGCAGTTCTATTTCGGCGGCACGTCGCTCCTGATCGTCGTCGGCGTGGCGATGGACACGGTGCAGCAGATCGAGTCGCAGCTGATCATGCGGCACTACGACGGGTTCATGAAGAAGACCAGGATCCGCGGGCGCCGCGGATAGGAGGACTGGCGGACGATGGGCCTGAACGTCGTGATGCTGGGGCCTCCGGGGGCCGGGAAGGGGACGCAGGCGGATCGCCTGGCGGCGGAGCGGCGGCTCCCGAAGATCTCCACCGGCGACATCCTGCGCGAGGCGATCCGGAACCGGACGCCGCTCGGACGCCGCGCGAAGGCGATGATGGATGCCGGCGCGCTGGTGGACGACGAGACGGTCATCGGCATCGTCCGCGACCGGCTGTCGCAGCCGGATGCGGCCGACGGGGTGCTGCTGGACGGGTTTCCCCGCACGGTGGCACAGGCCGAGGCGCTCGATCGGCTGCTGGGCGAGCTGAACACCGGCCCGCTCGTGGTCGTGGACATCGACGTGGCCGAAGACGAGTTGATCCGGCGGATCCTGTCGCGGAGGGTCTGCAC
>VFZH01000125.1 GCA_016871255.1 Acidimicrobiia bacterium
ACCTCGAAGTACCCGTTGTCGCGGTACAGCGACTCGAGCCGATCGCGGTCCTCCTGCCACTCGACGTGGTCGAAACGATCGCCGTGGTCGAGGTCGATCGCCGATCGCAGCCGTGCCTCCGGGAACACCAGATCGCCCGTGAAGCGCACCTCCCCGACGTTCGGCTCCCGGACGCGTGGCCGCCGAGGCGCCGGTGAGGCCGGGGCCCCGAGCGCAATCTCGTGCCGGAACTCGTAGGCGCGCAGGTTCTCGTCGTTCGAGATCAGCCGCAACGCGACCTGGCGCAGCGGCAGGTACTCGACGATCCAGGTCTGCGCCGCGCTGTCGCGGAAGCTCTGGGAGTAGGTCAGCTCGACCTGCGGCCCGATGCTCTTGGCGAAGGTCAAACGCGAGGTCGGGTCCGTCTCGGTGGCCACGGCGCCCGGATCCTGCCGGAGCGTCGTGTCGCTGACACCGCCCAGGCGGATGCTGTCCAGCCCGACCGCCCGGCTGGCGACGCCCAGCGCATCACCCGACAGGTACCCCAACACCTGCTCGCCCACGACCTGCGCTTCGTCGCCGCCGATCTGCTCAAGGGTCCGGCCGGTCAGCAGGATCGACCACACCTCGGCCGGACCGAGCGCCGGTGTCGTGACGGAGATGGGGGTCGCGTCCAGCTGATCCGGCGTGCCCGTGATTGGCAGCTCGATGTCTTCGCCCGCCACGCTGGTGGTCGCCAGCACGTCGAGGTCCGGCTCGATCAGCGTGGGGTTCGCGAAGTCCACCACACCCCGTTCGATGTTGAACATGTTGCGCCCGATGAAGAGCTGCCCGCCGGGACGCAGCTCAGCCCGTCCCGACAGGCCCGGCTGCGCCGCGGTGCCGATGACCCGCAGGTCGGCGCCGGCCGTCAACCGCGCGTAGTTGTTGTCGACGACGAGGTCGTCGCCCGTGAGCACGCGGATGTCCAGCACGAGCCGATCGGCAAACGACTCGCCATCGCGGACAGAGGTCACCACGGTGCGATCCCGCAGCGCGGCCAGGAGCCCCGTGGACAACGCCAGCGGCTCCCGGTACGCGCTCTGCACGATGGTGACCACACCGCTGATCCGGCCACCGGCCGGCTCCTCCCCCGCCGGGTCCGAGGCCGTGAGGGTCAGATCGGCATCCACCTCGCTCCGAAGCCCCTCGGGGATCTCGAGGGCGGCGCCGTTGACGCTCAGCGCGAGCTCGGCTGCGGCCGCGTCGGGTGAGAGCCCCACGGTGCCCGACCCGCTGAGCGTGCCGCCGTTGAGCAGCCCGTCGAGACCGGTCAGATGGAGGGTGCTCCGAGACAGCACGGCCCGCGCGGACAGGTTCGTCACCGACACGCGCGGATCGCTCATCCTCATCTCGCCCCGGGCAAGCGCGAGATCGCCGTCGATGCGCGGCGCGCCGATGTCGCCGGTCACCACCACACGCGGCAGCAGATCGCCCGACACCGCCAGCCCGAACGGCCGCACGAAGGGCGCCAGCATCCGGAGATCCAGGCGGCCGTTGGCGATGAGCGCAGACTGCCGCGTCTGGAGGCCGACCTGCCCGCGCACGGCGAGCGACGCCCCCTGCCCCGCCCAGTCCCAGCTCGTGACGCGCGCGAACCCGTCCGCGATCGACACCTGCGTGGGCTGCTGCTGGCGGAGCGACAAGCCGGACGCCGAGACCTCCAGCGCGTCGAGCCGCACGTCGCCGCGGATGTCTGCCGGTGCCAGCGACGTTGCCGTCAGCGAGAGCGACGCGTCCAGGCGACCGTCGATCTCGCCGCGCGTGTCGCTGTCGAGGAACGGCTCCAGGACGGCCGGCGTGATGCCCCTGATCCGACCCGACAACTCGGCCGGGCTCGAGACCTCCGGCAACCCCTGCAGCAGGAACGCGGGCAGGTACGGCTCGAAGAGGCGCAGGGGCGCGCGACCGCTGATGTCCAGGCCCGCGTCCTGCCACGAGGCCGACACGGCCGACAGCTCGATCAGGCCATCCGCCACGCGCGCCGCCGCACGCAGGTGCTCCACCGGCGGAAGGTCGCCCCACTGCAGCGTTCCCGGCTGCACGTCCAGATCGGCCGACAGCCGCGGCTCGCGAAGGCTCCCCTCCGCGCGCGCCAGGAGCGCGACCTCGGACGTGCCCGAGATCCGCGGAACCTCGACGAGCCCGGTGGCACCGATCGCCTCCAGCAACGCCGACACCTGTCCCGACAGCGTGGCCGTCATCCCCTCCGCCACGGCGTCACCCGGCTGCGGATCGATCGGCAGCGCCCCGGCCACGTCCACGGCCGCGCCGCCAACCCGGGCGCGGAACGCGTCAACACGGAGACGGCCGCTCGACACGGCGGCGCGCAGCGGCACCTCGACGCTCGCCGGCAGATCCCCGAACCGCACGCGCCCCTCGTACACCTCGATGTCGCCGTCAATCCCGCGCCAGTCCTCGAGCGGACCTGTGACGCGCGCGTTCAGCGACAGCGTTCCGCTCAGCGGCGACGGCAGGCTCGCTCGATCGATCAGCCGCTCGATCGGCAGCGCCGCCACGCGCAGGTCGCCGGCGGCTTCGTAGGGAGCAGCCAGGCCGATCGTGGCGTCCACCTCCGCGCCGAGGTCCGGCAAGGCAGCCGCCACGAGGGCGGCGCCATCGGCGAGCGTGACGGTGGCGGTGGCCGGCCCCAGCATCGCGTCACCGTACCGGGCACCCGTCACCTGCACGCGGCCGGTCCCTTCCAGCGCGGTGAACGGTCCGCTCAGCTCGAACACCAGCTCGGCAGCCCCCTCGACCTGACCGCCGGGAACCATCCGGCCGAGGTGGGGAACCAGGGCGCTCAGTTGCATGGCGTCCAGGCGTTCGCGGTTCAGCAGGACGCGCCCTTGCACGTCGATCTCGTTCTCGCCTTGAACGACCGCCGCAGCGACGTCCGCGGCTGCGGCCGACCCGCGCACGCCGATTTCCGCCGACCAGGCCGGCAGGTCGGCCACCAGCACGTCCACCACGTTCAGATCGGCGTCCAGGGACGGTGCTCCGAGCGTCCCCGCCAGTCGAATCTCGGCGTCGCCGCTCCCTCCGCGAAGGTCGAGCGCGCCAGCCTCCACCAACCGGCTTCGCACCAGCGCATCGACCAGGGGACCGAGCATCACCGGCCCTACCCGCGCGATCCCGCCCAGCGTCGATGCCGTCATCTCCTCGACGTCGAGCTCGCCTCCCACATCGAGTGCAAGCGAAGCGCCGAGCACGCGATGCTCACCCTCCAGACGCCAGACACCCTGGGCGACATCGAGCCTGGTCTCGCCGCTCACGGCGATCTGCCCGGCGCGCGGCTCGGGAGCCGTGGCCCTGTTCGTGGCCTGCAGGGTCAACGTGGACAGGTCGGCCGTGTCCAGTTCCAGCGCGGCAGAGCCGCTGGACACCCCCGGCACACGAAAGGGCTGACGGCTCAGCAGGGTGTCCAGCAGCGCATGGCTTACGCCGGTCCAGCCGACACTGGCCACCGCCCGCGACGCCGCCATCTCCCAACGTCCGTCGGCCGTGACGACACCGCCGCCGATCGACGCCTCGAGACGATCGAGACGGACCGCGTCCAGATCCGCCTGGACGGCCGCGTCGATCGCCGACAGGCGCCACTCGTTCACGCCGATCTCGTCGCTCGACAGCCGCGCGTCCACGATCGGCGCCGAGAACGGACCGCTCACCTGTCCCGACGCCGACACGAGCCCGCGCACGGCGGCTTCAATCTCCGCCCACGCCGTCGCCGCCCCGAGGTCCACGGTGGCGTCGAACGCCAGTTCGGCTGCGGGCCTCTCGACCAGTACCGCCACCGTGCCGGTGACCGACAGTTGCACCTCGTCCGCTTCGAGGCGCAGCCGATCCAGATGGACCCTGCGGCCGTCGAACCGCAGATCGCCGTCCAGCACGGAGATCGTCGTCCCGCGATCGCCTCGGCTGAGCGAACCGGGGTCGAGCGCCCGGAGCTGTCCCTGGGCATCCCCGACATCGATCTCCAGCCGCGGGAACGTGACCGTGACATCGCTCGGGTCGTCCCGCACCTCGACGCGGAGCGGCATCACGCGCAGCCGGCCGATTGGCAGTGCCGAGGGCTCTCCCGGCTGCGGGTCGCCGCCCTCCGGCAGATTCGTCGAACCGTCGGGGCGCCTGTGCAGAAACGCGCGCGCACCCTCGACGTCAATCGACGCCACCTGCACGCCGTCGCCGAAGGGTGACCAGTCCAGATCGGCCGTCACGCGATTTGCCACGAGGAACGGCTCCGACGAGGCATCCGCGGATGCCAGGCTCAACCCGGTCAACTGGACGCGGAGGTCCAACAGGCTGTAGGACAGGTCGTCGGCGACGAGCGCGAGGCCGGCGTTCTCCTTGATCCAGACCGACGCGCGGGCGAGAATCGCGTCGCGAACCGGCGAGGTGTAAACCGCCAGAAGACCGAGGGCGGCGACCGACACGACGCCCCCGAGCAGCCACGCAGCTACTCTGGCGAGCGTCGACGTCGAGCGGAGTCCGGTCATGGCGCGCAGCGGGTCTATGGACCAGCGTACCAACTCGCAGCGAAGATTGTCTCCGGACCCCGGCCGCCCTGCAGGCCGGGCGCCCTCGGGGAGCCGCCAACGTGTGCTACGCTTGCGGAGTTTCCGTGGACGGCAACTACAGGTGGTGGCGTCTGGCGCGAGCGTCCACGTCGGGCGGGTCCGACCGGTGATGGCCGTCGAACCGCTCGACCTCACGCTCGAGCTGGCCCCGCGGTCGCGATTCGAAGTCGTCGAGCTGAGATCCCGGTTCAGGGCCGAGCACGACGCGCTGGCGGCCTATCCCCGCTGTCTCTACTGGTCGGCCCACACCACGGCCGGCTTCCTCGATCGCAGCATCAGCCATCGGCTGCGGCCCGCAGGCGTGCCGCCGTACGTGGACGCCTTCCGCACGATGTTCCCGGAAGGGGCCGGCTACGAACACGACCAGCTCGAGCGCCGCCTGGACCTCGACGCCGGCCAGCGCGCCGTCGAGCCGCGGAACGCCGATTCCCACCTGGCGTTCATCGCGGGCGGCCTCCGGTCGTGCGTCACGCACCCGAACCGGCCGGACGAAGCGGTCTGCTTCGTGGAGCTGGACGGGGTGTCGTCAGGCCGGCCGCGGCGCCGCCAGACGCGCGTGATCGGCTTCACGACGGAAACCACCGTCGAGCGTGTTCGCCTCGCCGTGCCCGTGTCCAGCCATCCAATCGATTCGATCAACCTGAAGGATCCTCGCCTTGGCCTGCTGGAGCAGCTTGCCGACCTGGTTCGCCGGTCGGGTGCCGCGCGCGGCCGGCTCGTGCTCACGCTGGGCGACGGGGAGCGGCACTCGGGGCTGACGGTCAACGAGTTCGAGACGCTGCTGATGCAGTACGACCTGGCGGAGGTGCTGCGCAACCCGCTGCGCTTCGCGGCCGAGAAATCCCGCCACGCGCTGGCGAACCTGCGCGCCGTGCCCGGCAAGGCCCGCGACTACGCCAAGTACGACTTCGTGCGCGTCCTCAACTCCGGCCTCGATTCGCTGGGCCTGCGCGGCTCGGTCGTGGAGCGGCTGCTCGCCCGCACGCTGGCCGTCCCGGCCGCCCGGTTCTTCCGCATGCAGCGCTCGATCAGCCTGCTCGTCGCGACGCGGCCGGACGGATCGGTGGGGTTCGTGGAAGGTCCGTATCAGAGCCCGATTCTGGTCCAGTGGCGGCGCGCCCCCCGCGAAACGCGCACGCTGGAAGCCACGCTCACCGAACTGCGCTGAGCTCGTGAGAAGAGCGAACCGCTGCGCTCAGCGGCGGTTCCGCTGCGGTCGGCCGATCGGCACCCAGCCGGCGCGTCGGATCTTCTCCGCTTCCTTCTGGGCCGGGGTCGGCACGGGCGGGCCCACCTTGAAGTTCGACAGCAGCTTCTCCAGATCGCGGCTCTGACACGCGGGGCACGCGGCATCGTGATCGGGCCTGGTGAGGTGCTCGAAGGTCTGTCCGCACGCGCGGCACCGGTAGTCGAACATCGGCATGAGGTTTCCTCCCAGCGGGCACCCTTCCTCCGGCTGGCACCCTACGATCGCGTCTCAGGAGCCGCGGCGGCCTGACTCCGGCGGAACCATTCCACGGTGCGCGCCAGCCCCTCCTCGAACGACACCGACGGCGCGTATCCGAGCAGCTCCCGCGCGCGCGTGATGTCCGCCTGCGAGTCCCGGACATCGCCGGCACGCGGCGGCCCGAAGGCCGGATCGCCCGAGGCACCGATCACCCGCTGCAGCGTCCGGAACAGCTCCATCAGGGAAACCCGTCCCCCCGTGGCCACGTTGATCACGGTATCCGCGATCCCCGGAACGGCGGCCGCCTCGAGCACGCCGTCCACGACGTTGGTCACGTAGGTGAAGTCGCGCGTCTGGTTGCCGTCGCCGAAGATCGTCGGCTGCCGGCCTTCCGAGAGCGCCTTGATGAAGAGCGAGATGACGCCGGAGTACGGCGACGAGGGATCCTGCCGCGGTCCGAAGACGTTGAAGTAGCGGATCGTGACGGTCTCGAGCCCGTAGAGCCGCGTGAACATGCCGCAGTACTGCTCGCCCACCAGCTTCTGCAGCGCGTAGGGCGACAACGGTGCCGGCGGCATCGCCTCCGTCTTGGGCAGCGTCGGCGTGTCGCCGTACGCCGACGACGAGCCCGCGTAGACCAGGCGCCGTACGCCGGCATCCCGCGCCGCCACCAGCAGGTTCACCGTCGCGTCGATGTTGGCCCGGTTCGAGGCGATCGGATCGGCCACCGACCGCGGGACCGACGGCATGGCTGCCTGGTGCAGGACGTACTCGACACCCGCGACGGCACGCGCGGCGACGCCGTTGTCCGCGAGATCGCCTTCGAGGAAGTCCACACCGGACATCCCGGCGAGGTTCTCGCGCCGCCCCGACGACAGGTTGTCCACGACGCGGACGGTGTCACCCCGCGCGAGGAGGGCTTCGACCAGGTGCGATCCGATGAACCCGGCGCCGCCGGTCACGAGGTAGGAAGGCATGGAGTCCGGACGAGGGGTCAGGGGAAGGCCGCCCGCGGCAGTCTCGGCATCAGCGTCAGCGCGTTCCCGTAGTACAGCTTCCGGAGCACACCGTCGGGCAGGTCCATCCCGTACAGCTTCCAGAAGGCGTGGTAGTCGCGGTAGTAGTCGAAATATTCGTCCGCGGTTTCGAACGTCCGCCAGAAGTACGGGTACTCGTCCGGCTGGAAGCTGTCCTTCCCGAACACGATGCGGTCCTGGTATTTCACGAAGAAGGCGTGCGCGGCGCGCGGCTGCCGCCCCAGCTCCGCGAGGATGGCGCCGGTTTCCACGTACAGGTTGGGCAGTTCGTCGAGCAGCCGGCCCAGACGTCCGAGATCGCTTGCGTGCCACCCGAAGTGCGCCGCCACGAACCGGGTCTGCGGGTGTCGCCGGAACAGGCGATCCCGTTCGGCCATCAGCGTCTCGAACGCCGGGAACTCCCCGGCCGGGAACCGCCGGTTCGGGTACAGCGCCAGCTCGAGGAACCGTTCGTTCGCGAAGTCGATCGGCTCGAAGAACTCCGGCGGATCGGCGGTGTGGATCAGCACCGGAATCCCCAGCCGCGCCGCCGTCGCCCAGATCGGGTCCAGCTCCGGGTCGTCCAGCGTCAGCCGCGTGCCGTCCGCCTTGCGCGTCATCAGCCCGAACCCCTTCGAGATCTCGCCGAGGCCGACCGCGCCCGCCTCGACATCCGCCTCGAGCTGGCGCGCGGCCCGCGCGCCGAACCCGGGACCAACGCCACGGAAGTCGACGTTGGCGAACATCACCATCCGGTCCGGGAACGGGCCCTCCCTGAGCGCTGCCACGCTCCGGGTCAGTCGCTCGCCAGACGTGCCCGACGCGTTCACGAGGATCCGGAGGTTCAGCCGGTCCATCGACGCGACGACCGTCCGCATCTGTTCGTCCGAGATCGGCGCGGGCTGATGGCTGTGGATGTCGATGACCGGGTAGCGCGCCCGCGGCACGGGGTGCTGGGCCACGACGAGCGTGCTCTCGGGCCGGTACTGGCGGATGTCGGGCAGGGGACGATCCGGCTCGCGCGACGCGCCTGGCCGGTTGCCGAGCGCGCCGGCGCTCCGGTCACCCTCCGGGGCCTGGGCCGCGCTCCACGTGCCCATCACCGCACCCACGAGCGCCGCGATCGCGGCGCCTGCCGCGATCCAGCGTCGAAGGTGACGCCACCGATCGACTGTTGCTACCGATCGAACGGGATCAGACATGCGCGCCTCGGAACACGCCGCAGCCGGCCTGTAAGCCGAGTTCTGTTCCACGGCCCCGCGCGTCTTGCGACACGCGACACCGCGGAGACGACCATTCCTCTACGCCCGCAATCGCTCGCGGGCTCCAGCGACCTACCCGGTGGCCTCGGACGGGCCGTCCGTCGGCCCGCGCCGCGCCGACGCGCGGACGCGGGCTGCGCCACCCTATTTGGTCTTGCTCCGTGCGGGGTTTGGCCTGCCACCCGTGTTGCCACGGGCGCGGTGCGCTCTTACCGCACCTTTTCACCCTTGCTCCGACGTGCCGGGCCGGACCAGTGCGCGGGTCATCTCTGGAGGTGCGCCGAATGGCCACGCCCCTGCGAGGGACAACCCGCGCACTTGAACGGAGTGGCCGCGCACGTGCATCAGTGAGCGCGGCCACTCCACCCCGGCCCGACACGCCGGAGCGGTATGTTTTCTGTGCCACTTTCCGTCAGGTCACCCTGCCCGGGCGTTACCCGGCGCACTGCCCTGTGGAGTTCGGACTTTCCTCCCCCCGCGCACTTCGCAGACGTGCTGCGGTTACAACGGGCGGCGGTCGTCCGGCCGGCTGCGGCGCCTCATTATCGCACTCATCCGTCGGTCTCCTGCCGGATGGCGTACTGCTCCAGCTTCTTGTACAGGTTGCTGCGCGGGGTCCCGATCGCCTCGGCGGTCTTCGAGATGTTCCAGCCATGCTCGCGCAGTTTCTGGACGAGGAACGCCCGTTCGGCGGTGTCCTTGAACTCGCGCAGCGTTCCGGTCCCGCCGCCCGCCGCTGCCGCGCCGTCGGCGCGCGCCACACCACCCTCGGCCACGCCGCCGCGCATCTCGGCGGGCAGGTCCTCCAGCCGGATCACATCCCCGGGCGCCATGATCAGCACCCGTTCCACGGCGTTGCGCAGCTCGCGGATGTTGCCCGGCCAGCGATAGCGCCCCAGGGCGCCGAGCGCCGCGGCGTCGAACCGCCGCGGCCGGATGTTGTGCTCCTCGCCCAGGCGGCGCGCGAAGTGCTGCACGAGCAGCGGAACGTCGTCCCGGCGCTCCCGGAGCGGCGGCACGACGATCGGGATCACGTTCAGCCGGAAGTACAGGTCCTCGCGGAACTCACCCCGGTCACGGCTCTCCTCCAGGTTCTTGTTCGTCGCCGCGATCACCCGCACGTCCACCTTCGTCGTCCGGGCGGAGCCGAGCCGCTCGACCTCCTGCTCCTGGAGCACGCGCAGCACCTTCGCCTGCGTCTTGGGGCTCATGTCCCCGACCTCGTCGAGGAAGATCGTCCCCCGGTCCGCCAGCTCGAACTTCCCGACCTGGCGCTCGGTGGCGCCCGTGAACGACCCCTTCTCGTGTCCGAACAGCTCCGACTCAATCAGCTCCTCCGGGATCGCCGCGCAGTTCACCTGCACGAAGCGCTGTCCGGCACGCGGGCTGTTGCGATGAATGGCGCGCGCCACCAGCTCCTTGCCGACGCCGCTCTCACCCCTGAGCAGCACGGTGGCGCCCGTCGGCGCGGCCCTCTTCACCGCCTCGAGCACGGTCCGCAGCGCCGGGCTCTCGCCGACGATCTCGTACCGGCTCTCCATCGCCAGGCGGAGGTCGCGGTTCTCCCGGCCCAGGGCACCCTGCCGGAGCACGTTGCCCACAGTCACGAGCACGCGGTCCACGCTGAGCGGCTTCTCGAGGAAATCGACCGCGCCGAGCTTGATCGACTCGACGGCCGTGGACGTTGTCCCATGGCCCGAGATCATCACGACCGGCAGGGTCGCGTCGAGCGCCAGGATCCGGCGCAGCACTTCCAGGCCGTCCATCCCCGGCATCTTGATGTCGAGCAGGACGGCATCGGGACGATCGGCACCGGCGAGCGAGAGGCCCTCGGGACCGCTGGAAGCACCGACGAACTCGTAGCCTTCGTACTCCAGGATGGTCCTGAGCGAATCGCGGATCGCCGCCTCGTCGTCGATGACGAGCACGCGCGACTTCATCGGCAGGGTGGGGAATGAGGCAAACGGAAGACTCAGTGGTCGTCCACCCGGACGACCTTCACCTGACGCTGTCGCAACTGCGGGTCGTACATGAACAGCGCCAGCACGTCGCCGGACCGCGCGTCGTCGGTCAGGCGCCGGTACTCGTCAACCGAACGCACTTCCTGGCGGTTCACCTCGAGCACGACCGACCCGCGTTCGATCTCCGCGTCGAACGCCGGACTCATCGGCTCGACGCGCGTGACGACAGGCCCGCGCACGTCGTCCGGCAGGCTCAGGCGGTTGGCGAACTCGCCGTCCATGTCGCGGACCAGCAGCCCGAGCGCCGTGAGACGCCGCTCGGCACGTGCCGGCGACGACTCTCCGTCGGCGCTCTGCGCCCGGCGCTCGCGTGTCGGCCGCTCGGCCAGCTTCAGCGCCATCTCCATGGGCCGCCCGTCGCGGACGATCTGGAGCCTGACCAGCGAACCCGGCTGCCGGGCCGCGATGTCCCGGATGAGCGCCTCGTTGTCGCCCACCTCGGCACCGTCCACGCCGACGATCACGTCGTAGGTCTGCACGCCCACCCGCCAGCCCGGCGAGCCGGGCGTCACGTCCTCGACCATGGCGCCGTGCGCGATCCCCAGGCCCAGGGACCGCCGCAGGTCGTCGTCCATGTCCTTCAGCGTGACCCCGATGTAGCCGCGCGAGACGCGACCCTGCTCGCGCAACTGCGGGAGGATCGCGCGCGCCTGGTTGATCGGCACGGCGAAGCCGATGTTGTTCCCCCGCGAGCTGATGGCGGCGTTGATGCCGATCACCTCGCCCCGGCGGTTGATGAGCGGCCCCCCGCTGTTCCCCAGGTTGATGGCGGCATCGGTCTGGATGTAGTCGTCCAGCGAGCTGTCGAACAGCTTGCGCCCGATGAAGCTGACGACACCCACTGTCACCGTGTGTTCGTAGGCGAGCGGGTTTCCGATCGCGCACACCCACTCGCCGACGCGCAGGCTGCTGGAGTCACCGAGCGGCGCCGCGACCAGCGGCGTCGGGCTCTCCACCTTGATGAGCGCGACGTCGGTGTCCGGGTCCGAGCCGATGATGTCCGCCCGGAGGCTGCGTCCGCTGCTGAGGCGCACCATCACGCGGTCGGCACCCTCGATCACGTGGTGGTTCGTCAGGATGAACCCCTCCTGATCGATCACGAAGCCGGTGCCGGTGCCGCGGCGCGGCTCTTCCGGCCTGCGCTCCGACCGCCGATCGAACAGGTCCGGCCGATCCGGCAGCGGCGTGTCGTCCCGGCGTGACGACCGCGCCTCGCGCCGCGACGTCGCATCGATGTTCACCACCGCCGGGTTCAAGCGCTCGGCCACGTCGGCGAACGACGCCGCGCCAGACGCCACGTCCACGGCGGGCCGGAGAACGGCCGGGGCCGGCACCTGGACCGCCGGCTGAGGCGGAGGGGCTGCGGCGGCCGGCGCCGGGGCGCCCGAGCGCGCCACCACGAGGCCGAGCAGGAAGGCGACCCCCGCCGCCAGCCCCGCCGTTGCCGCCA
>VFZH01000126.1 GCA_016871255.1 Acidimicrobiia bacterium
CGCGAAGGAGACCCGCCGGCGGCCACGCCCACCGCGCGCCGGGTCGCCACCGACCGCCATGTGGAGATCGACCGCGTCACGGGATCGGGAACGCGTGGACGTGTGACGAAAGCCGACGTCGAGGCTGCGACCACAGGTGGGACCGGGGCTCGCGCGGACGGTCGCGACACGGCGAAGCCGGCAGCAGCCCGACCTGTGCCGGCCGCCGGAGACCGGACGGAAGAGCGTGTGCGGATGTCGATGCGGCGGCAGACGATCGCCCGGCGCCTCGTCGAGGCTCAGCGCACGGCCGCCATGCTGACGACCTTCAACGAGGTCGACATGAGCGCCGTGATGCGCATCCGCGAGCAGCACAAGGAGGCGTTCAAGGCGCGGCACGGCGTGGGGCTCGGCCTGACGTCGTTCTTCGTGAAGGCTGCCGTGGCCGCCCTGCGGGCCTTCCCGCGGCTGAACGCGGAGATCCAGGGCGACGAGATGGTGCTGAAGCGCTACCACGACATCGGCATCGCGGTCGGCGCCGAGGGAGGGCTGGTCGTGCCGGTGTTGCGCGACGCGGACCGGATGTCCTTCGCCGCCATCGAGCAGGCGACGCGCGACTTCGCCGAACGCGCCGGCAGCGGGAAGCTCACGCTGGACGAGTTGACCGGCGGCACGTTCACCATCACCAACGGCGGTGTCTACGGTTCGATGATGAGCACGCCGATCCTGAACCCGCCTCAGGTCGGCATCCTCGGACTGCACCGGATCGCCGACCGGCCCGTCGCGATGGATGGCCAGGTCGTGGTCCGGCCGATGATGTACCTGGCGCTCAGCTACGATCACCGCATCGTGGACGGCCGGGAGGCCGTGCAGTTCCTGGTGCGCGTGAAGGAGGTCGTGGAAGACCCGTGGCACCTGTTGCTGGAGGAATAGTGGCACGCACGTCTGTCTGGTGGTTGGTCCCGCTCGTGGTGCTGGGGTTGCCGATCTCGCTGGCCGCGCAGGCACCCCCGGCGCCGCCGGATGTGGCCGCCGTGCCGGGGGACGCCCAGAAGACCGCGTCCGGCCTGGCGTCCCGCGTACTCGTCCCCGGGCAGGGCGGCGAGCGCCCCAGCAGCGACCATCTGGTCGTCGCGCACTACACCATGTGGACGACCGACGGCCGGGTCGTCGACAGCACGCACTCTCGCAAGAGCGGGCCTGCCCGGTTTCCGCTCGACAACGTCCTGGCCGGCTGGCGCGAGTGCGTCACGCTGATGACCGAGGGCGAGCAGCGCCGCTGCTGGATTCCGGCGAATCTGGCCTATGACGGACAGCAGGGGCGGCCCGCGGGCATGATCGTCTCCGACATCGAGCTCGTCGGGTTCGAGCCGTCGCCGAAGGTACCGCCGCCGGACGTGGCCTCGGTGCCCGAGGGCGCCACGAAGCTGCCCTCCGGGCTCGCCTTCCGGATCCTCGAAGCAGGCATCGGCGCCCGCCGGCCGCTCGAGACGAGCCGGGTCACGGTGCACTACACCGGCTGGACCACGGACGGGAAGATGTTCGACAGCTCCGTGCTGCGCGGGGAGCCGACGTCGTTCCAGCTCGGCCAGGTGATCGACGGGTGGACCGAAGGCGTCCAGCTGATGGTCGTGGGCGAGAGGCGCCGCTTCTGGATCCCGGAGGATCTGGCCTACAAGGACGGCGGCGGCCCGAGCGGCATGCTCGTGTTCGACATCGAGCTTCTCACCATCGACAACTGAGCGCCGGGGCCAGCCCCCGGGAAACTGGCGGATGCGGAACTCCACTTCACCGAGGGCGCGCTCGAGGGGCTGAAGCTGATCGGCTTCGGCATCTGGGAGCGCCGCGGCGGCAACGGCCGCTACGTCACCTTTCCCGCGCGGCAGTACTCGGTCAACGGCGAGCGCCGCAGCTACGCGCTGCTCCGTCCGATTACCGACGTGACGGCGCAGGACAAGGTGCGCGACCTGATCCTGCAGGCGTTCGCGGAGTTCGAGACGCGGGCCGCCATCGCCGAGTGGGGCGCCGCCGGAGACCTGACGTGGCTAGATCGCTCCGCTCGGCCCGCCAGCCGCTCCTCGCTGCTGCATGGGCACCCAAACACTCAACCCCGAGGCCTCGACAGCTGTAACGAAGGGCCGGTCGTAGTGAAGGTCAGATCGGCACCCCAACGAGACTTAGGGCCCTTACACCTGCAGCGCCGTCACTCCCGGATGCCGGGGGTGTACATCCTCTACCATCGACAGCGGGACAAAGCGGGACACAGGACCACTTCTGTCACCTTCACAGATTCCCCTCGCCTGGCTCGACTCGTCTCACCGCGTCACCATCAACCGTCAGAACCATGCCGGCACTGGGCCGCCACCGCCCAGGTCCCACAATCTCAACAGTGATGTCATTCCGACCGCTCCGGATCTTCAAGGCCTCTTCGCCGTAGCGGAGCAGATTGAAGCCACGGACGAGGAACACTGAGTACTCCTCTGAGCCGTCAGCAGGATTGAGAAGAACCACCCGTCCGCCTCGAGGCACGTCGGCGACATGCCCGGCCACTGCGTCCATCAGCGTCATTGCTCGCACACCGTTCGCGCGCATCTGGAACACCTTCTTGGACGCTCCATAGCCGTTCCCCGCCGCAAGAGCCAGCAGCCAGATGCCGAGACCAAGCGCTACGCCAGGTCGACCCATCGCCCAAACGCGCACTGTCGCCGTGCCGATTCCGCAGCCCACCAGAATCGCGACAAGAGGCATCAGACCGTACACGTACAGTTCGCTGACGTGGTTCAGGAGCACTACCGGAAACATCGAGCACGCAAGTGCTATCGATGTCCCCATGATCAAGCCGCGACGTTCAGAATGCGCCAGTCCCCACACGATCGCAATGCAGAAGGCGATCACCCCTCCGCACATGAGCGCCAACTGCATGGTGTCACGCTCCCTCCATGCGAGGAACGCGTCGACCGTCGACACCGGCATCATGGCAGCGCCAAGCAGAAGCCCGGCGTTTCGGACTACGTTTGGACCGACGCCGACTCCGTAGCGGCCATCGGCCTGAGGCAGCATTGCTCCCGTCGCGAAGCGCACCAGCAGGTAGATGCCCGCAACGATCACGAACGGCAAGGCGTCGCGGCACGTTTGCCAAGACATCACCCGACCACGTATCCGCCAAGCAGCCAGACCGACAAGGCCAACAAGTACCGGCACGATTCCAAGGGCTGTTTCCTTTGACAACAGTGCCAGCAGGAGCGCACTGACTGCAATCGCATAGGGCCGCACCGACGATAACCGCTTGGTTCCCTTCTTGCCGTTCTCATTCGTCGCTTCGATCAGACTCCACAGTGCCACGCATGACAAGAGCGTGCTGCTGACCTGTGACATCGTGTCGTTACCGAGAACTGCTGACACGTTCACCTGGGCCACTGCGAAGAAGACACCTCCGATAGCCGCGTGAAGGACAGGTACATCCATCCTTCGCATGAAAGCGACGATCATCGACGCGAGAGCCAGATGCATGGCGATCTGTGTAACCGCAATCGGCGCCGTGTTCCAACCCCACGTCCCCTGCACCCAGGCCAGAAACATTCCTTGAACAGGGCGGTAGAACCCGTTGACGGAGTTCGGTCTGAGCACCGGGGCCAGGAGCGCTCCGTCCTTCTGTACAAACTGGAAATCGTCGGCGAAGTAAGGCGTGCCGACGCCCGGACCGTACGTAACCGACGTCAGAACGAGCAATAGCATCGGGATCGCTCTCTCTGACGCGCGGGGTCGCCTACGGCTGAGCACGTCGAGCAGTCGACTCCTCGGCCCCCGCACCGACTCTTGCTCCGAGCTCAAGGCGTGCGTTCGGCAGGGAACTCGACCACCGTCTCTTCAAGACGACGGACGCGCCTGGTGAGTTCGATGATGTACAGGTAGGCTTCTTCTAGAGTCAGCATCCGTGTATGCATCCACTGCATTTGGCGCAGACGAGCGCGCAACTCATGTATGAGGTGCTCGGCTCGTCGTTCAAGTTTCTGCGTGAGCCGCTGCCAATAGTAGCGCTCCAAGAGTTCCCGCACTTCTGGAAACGTAGCCATGTGTCGCCTGATTCAGTCGGAGGCAGCTCCCGACGGATCACGATTATGCGGTTCCGACCCGCGAATATCAGAGTGCCCCGATCGCGAGGCGGCACGCCTGCGGCGCGACGGCGATCGCAGCCGTTCGTCCGGGCGTGACAGGGTCCGGACCCATCTGGCGCCAGCGGCCGCAGTTCCGCCGATGCGCCACATCCACGCACCGTCGATCGGAAGCAAGCCATCAACGAAGCGACTGCCGCGTCCTCAGCCTTCGACCATGTGGGGGTAGCGGTAGTCGAGCGGTGGCACGAACGTTTCCTTGATCACCCGGGCACTGACCCAGCGCAGCAGGTTCAGCTTCGAGCCGGCCTTGTCGTTGGTGCCCGATCCCCGGGCGCCGCCAAACGGCTGCTGGCCGACGACCGCGCCGGTCGGCTTGTCGTTCACGTAGAAGTTGCCGGCCGCGTCGCGCAGGTGGTCCGTGGCCTGCTGAACCGCCTCCCGGTCGCGCGCCATCACCGCGCCGGTCAGCCCGTAGGGCGACGTGGCGTCCACGAGCCGCAGCGTGTTCTCCCATCGGTCGTCGTCGTAGACGTACACCGTCAGCAGCGGACCGAAGATCTCCTCGCGCATCAGCCGATGCCCGGGGTCGTCCACCTCCGCCAGCGTGGGCTCGATGAACCAGCCGTGCTCGCTGCTGCCACCGCCGCCGCGCACGACGCGGGCGCTCCGTGCGGCCTCCTGCTGGTAGCCACGGATCCTGTCGAACGCCTTCCTGTCGATCACGGCGCCGAGGAACGTGCGGAAGTCTGCCGGATCCCCCATCTGCATGTCGTCCATCATCCCGACGAGCGCGTCGCGAACGGCAGGCCACAGCGACCGCGGCATGTAGGCGCGGCTGGCGGCGGAGCACTTCTGCCCCTGGTACTCGAAGGCGCCGCGAGCCAGGGCCACAGCCACCGCCTGCGGATCGGCTGATGCGTGCGCCAGGACGAAGTCCTTCCCTCCTGTCTCCCCCACCACCCTCGGGTAGCTGCGGTAGGAGGCGATCCCGGACCCGACCCGCGACCAGATCCCCTGGAGCACCGTCGTGCTGCCGGTGAAGTGCACGCCGGCCAGGTCCGGAGACGACAGCAGGCCGTCGCTGATCGCGGCAGGGTCGCCCGCCACGAGGTTGATCACACCGGGCGGGAGGCCGGCAGCCTCCAGGACACGGTAGATGTAGTACGCGCTCAGGATCGCCGTCGAAGCCGGCTTCCAGACGACGGCGTTCCCCATCAGCGCCGGTGCCGTCGGCAGGTTGCCGGCGATCGACGTGAAGTTGAACGGCGTGATCGCGTAGACGAACCCTTCGAGCGGCCGGTAGTCCATGCGGTTCCAGGCCGCGCCCGTGCTCGCGGGCTGCTCCGCCAGGAGCTCGGCGGCGAACCAGGGGTTGAACCGCCAGAAGTCGATCAGCTCCGAGGCCGAGTCGATTTCGGCCTGGAAGAGGGTCTTCGACTGGCCGAGCATCGTTGCCGCGTTGAGCGTGGGGCGCCACGAGGTCGCCAGCAGCTCCGCCGCGCGAAGGAACACCGCCGCGCGGGCTTCGAACGGCTGCCGCGACCAGTCGTGACGAGCCTCGAGTGCCGCGGCCGCCGCCGACTGCACCTGGGCGGTGTCGGCGAGGTGGTAGTCGGCGAGCACGTGGGCGTGGTCGTGCGGCTTCACCGCCAGTGCCGTCCTGCCCGTCCGCACCTCGCGTCCACCGATGACCAGCGGGATCTCGATGCGCTCGCGGCTCATCTCCGCGAGCCTGGCCCTCAGCGCCGCTCGCTCCGGCGAGCCGGGCAGGTAACCGAGGTTGGGATCGTTGACGGGCGCCGGCACGGCGCGCGCGCCGGTCGAAGAGGGAACGGACATGCGCCGATTGTACGGCGAGGCCCCCGCCCCCGGCCCGCATGAACCAGGTCGAGGACCGGGAGCCTGAGCGAAGCCAAAGGCTCAGGGCCCTTACGGGCGCGCCGTGCCGATGTCCACGGCGATCGCGCGCCAGTGCCCCTGGCGGAAGCGGAGCACGCTCAGCAGCGCGCGCGTGAAGTGGCCGAGCACGATGGCCAGCCAGATGTCGTGCGCCTCGAGCGTGCCGGCGGCCTGCAGCACCGAGCAGTAGCCGATCGGCAGGATGACCTGCGACACGATCGAGATGAACAGCGGGCTTCGCGTGTCGCCGGTGCCCTGGAGGCCTCCCGTGTAGCTCAGCGCGACGGTGATGAACAGGCCCGACACGCTCAGGTAGCGGAGAAGCTGTTGTCCGATGGACGCCGCGAAGGGATCGCGCATGTCGAAGATCCCGAGGAGCAGGTTCGGCAGGAACACGAATGCGAGCCCGACGACGGCAGCCACCGTCAACCCGAACCGGGCGGCGACCCGCACACCATCGGCGGCGCGGTCGGCGCGACCGGCGCCGAGGTTCTGTCCGGCGATCGTGGCTGACGCGCCGAGGAGCCCGTTCGCGGTCCACGTGATGAGCGAGAAGAGCTCCGTGTAGCCCACCGCATAGGCCGCCTGCGCCGCCGCGCTGTGCGGCAGCGAACCGATGAAGCGCAGGAGCATCACGCCGCCGATGTTCATGGCGATGCCCTGGACACCCGTCGGCAAGCCGAACCGGAACAGCGCCCGGATGATCCCGAAGTCCAGCCGGCGGTCCATGCCGACGTGCAGGTGGATCACCGAATCGGGGCTGAACAGCTTCCAGACGCCGTAGCCGCTGACGATCCAGTTGGCCGCCACCGTACCGAGGGCCGCGCCAAAGGTGCCCAGCGGCGGGATGAGCGCCACGTTGAACACGATCATCAGAACCGTGAGCGCGATGCCGAGCTTCAGCGGCGTCCGTGGATCGCCCGCCGCCCGGAAGGCGCCGCTCAGCATGAAGAACATGATCATGCCGAGGCCGCCGACGAAAATCGTCCGCATGTACGGCAGGGCGTCGCGCTGTACTTCGGGCGCCGCGTTGACGAGATCCAGCAGGCGTGGCGCGGCGAACCAGCCGACGACGGCCATCACGGTGGACAGCGCCGCGGCCGTGAGGAAGGCCTGATACACGACGCGGCTGACCCGTTCCGAATCATCAGCTCCGGCGAACCGCGCCACCAGCACCCCCATGCCGGTGAACAGCGAGCTGATGAACACGATCACGACGAGAATGACCTGCCAGCTCACGCCAACGGCGGCGTTGGCCGTGTACCCGACGAAGTGACCGACCATCGCGTGGTCGATGATGCCCTGCAGCCCGGCGATGACGTTCTGGAGCATCGTGGGCCACGCGAGCCGCCAGACCGCTTTGCTGAGGGGCCCCTCGATGAGCGAGCGATCGAACGGGCGGCGGGGAACGGGCGGGGCTGGCATTCCTGGTGAGTTGCCGCGATGCGGGCAGCGGGAAGTCTACAACAATGGAGATTGATGATTGGGGATTGGGGATTGCATTGAGGATTGAGGATTGATGATTGGGGATTGCATTGAGGATTGGGGATTGGCGATTAAGGATTGAGGATTGGGGATTGCAGGGAACCTGCAGGGGAGGCTCGCCGGTGGCGGCACCATCGATGCCGCAGTCAATCGTCAGCTGCGATCACCAGTCAGCAACGCCCAATGCCATCCCCCGTCTCCAATCCCCAATCGTCAGTGTGCCCGTTCACCACGTCGCCCGGAACATCAGCTGCGTCATCCGCATGAAGCCGGACTGCGCGCGAACCTGACCGAAGCCGGAGCTGCCGACGGTGTGAATCGGTCCGATCACCTTCACGGTGTTCGTCAGGTTGATCACCTCGAGCCGGAACTCGCCGCGGATGCCGCCGCCGAGCGGCACGTTCTTGGCCACGGCCAGGTCGATGTTGTTGCGGTGCGGGCCGCGGATGTCGCCCTCCGTCCGCGGCGCCGTGCCGAGCGTGAAGGCCGGGGGCACCACGTAGCTCCCCTGCGACAGCCACTGGCCCAGGATGCGTTCGTCGCGGCCTCCGTCCGTCACCGCTTCCGTGCCGGTCGCGTTGGGCCGCTGCACGCGCGTGAAGAGGTTCGTGTTGTTCGTGGCCGACGCCAGCGGAATCGGGAAACCGCTCTCGAGCGAGACGATCGCCGAGACGGTCCAGCCGCCAAGCAACGCCGCTGCCGGCCCGGTCGCGGCCCAGCGCTTCCCCGCGCCGAACGGCAGCTCCACGATCGGCGAAGCGCTGACCTTGTGCGGCACGTCGATCACGCCGATGGCGTACTCCGCATCGAGGTCGTAGACATTCAGCGCCTCGGATGTCGTGGGCTGCATGTAGTTCGTCTCGCCGAACTGGTTGTCCATGAGCCGGCTGAACGTGTAGCTCAGGCGACCGCCCCATCCACCTGCCATCCGCTTCTCGGCCTTCAGGACCAGCGCGTGGTACTGGCTGCGTCCCTGCGTGCTCTGGCGCATCAGGATGTCGCCGAACTGCGGGAACGGCCGCAGGAGCTGCCGGCGCTGCACGGTGGGGCTGGCCACGGCGAAGCCCTGTCCCGCCGGCAGCCCGAAGAAGGGGTTCGGCACCTGATCGAGGAGCGCCGCGCCCAGAGACAGATACTGCGGATCGAGCTGGTTGATGTTGAGCACGCCGTCGTTGGACCCGCCGAGACCGAGGTCACGGCCGGTTGCGCCGACGTACTCGACACCGGCGGAGAAGCTGGCGCCGAGCTGCCGCTCGACATCCACCGAGTACTGCTGCACCCAGGGCGCCCGCTTCGTCTGGTCGACGAACTCGATCTGGCCGCCCACGCCGGTCAGCGGGCCCAGGGCGTTGCCGACCGGCTGGAGCGCGCCGCCCGGGAACGGGTTGGTCAGCGTCGTCGTGGGCACGAACTGGCCCTGGCTGATGAACGTCTGCCGCACGTAGCCGATCTGCCCGTAGTTCACGCCGGACACCGGCTGATAGTTCCAGGGCGCCCAGTACACGCCGTAACCTCCACGCAGCACCGTGCGCTCGTCCATGGAGAAGGCCACGCCGATGCGCGGTGAGACCTTGACGGCGGGCGGGTCCCCCTGGTGGTCATTCGCGCCGTTCTGCCCGGCGTAGATCAGCCCGCCTCGCACGGGCTGGCCGTTGACGACCAGGCCGCCCAGGGCGCCGCCCGGATTGAGGTCCCGATCGAAGCCGACGGTGATCCGGTCGTCTTCCTCGCGGAGGCCGGTTTCGTGCTCCAGCCGCAGGCCGTAGTTGAGCGTGAACCGCGGCGTGACGCGGAAGTCGTCCTGCGCGTAGAACCCGTAGTAGGACACGTAGGCGTTCAGCGGGCTCGAGATCGTGATCTGGCTCTGGTTCCCGGGGTCGCCGGACGGGTAGCCGAGCAGCAGGCTGGCGAGCGCGTTGCCCGATGTCGCCGTCCCGTTCGCCAGCGGGTTCGCCGAGGTGTAGAAGCGGTCGAAGCGGAGGTCGCCAGACCCCCCGGAGAACGCGTGCGTGTCCACGTGGATCCGGCGGTAGTCCACGCCGAACTTCACCGTGTGCGCGCCCAGCAGGCGAGACAGGGTGCCGTTGGCGCTCCACGAACCCCAGACGCGCGGCGTGGGATCGAACGCGCCGAAGCCTTCGTAGTCGGCGACCGTCCCGCGCGGGAACTTCTGCACCTGCTGCGCGCCCAGGAACGCACGGCTGAAGCCGAGCGTGGAGGGGTCGAACTCGATCGTCGTCGAGTCGTCGTCCTGCAGCCAGGTGTAGCCGTAGCGGAGCGTGACGACCGTGTTGTTCGCGGGGAGCCACGTGTTGTTGATGGCGATGAGGTGCAGCGCGCGGTCGAGCGTGCCGTCCCGGGGGTCGGCGAAACGGTTCGGGCCCTGGCCGCGCTCCCAGAAGTTCTCGTTGGTCCGCGAGGTCTTGTTCGTGATGTAGAGACCCGAGAGCGACACACGCTCGTTGAAGCGGTGATCGATCTTCAGGTTGCCCATGACCGCATACCCGGTCTGGTCCGCCGTGCTGTCGAGATTGGCCGACCCGTTGCTGACGTCGCGCGACGGAAGCGGGTAGTACCTCGCGATGTTGAGGGCGACCGGATTCAGGCGGTCGATCGGGATGCGGTTGCCGGGGAACGCATCGCGCACCAGCTGCCCGGTCGCCGGATCGACGCGCGTCGTGAGCGGGTCGTAGATCGTGACGAGCTGTCCCTGCGCGTTGTAGCTCTGCGAGAAGTCGCCCATCCGCTCCAGGGCGGTCGGCACGCGGATCGTGCTGCTGCGCGAGTCGAGCGACGCGTACCCCTCCATGGCGAAGAAGAAGAACGTCCGGTCCCGGACGAGGGGCCCGCCCACGCCGCCGCCGCTGTTGTGGAAGTAGCTGCTCGGCTTCGGCCGGCCGGCCGCTTCCGAGAAGAAGTCGTTGGCCACCAGGGCGCTGGGGCGATCCTGGTAGAAGGCGCTTCCGCTGAACCGGTTGGCGCCCGACTTCGCCGTCACGTTGTAGGTGCCCCCGCCCGTACGGCCGACCTCGGCATCGTAGGTGTGGAGCTGGACGTTCACGCTCTCGATCGCCTCGAGCGAGGGGTTCACCGACGGCCGGTTGACCAGGTCGGCGTGCGACACGCCGTCGATCAGGTAGTTGTTGGCGCGGCGGGCGCCGCCGCCGAGCGACACGAGCGACGGATGGTTCAGATCCTGCAGCCGCGTGAACACCTGGTTGCCCGAGGACACGACCGTCGGCACCAACACCGACATCATGTACATGTTGCGCGCCACCGACGGCAGCGTGTTCAGGTCCTCGGACTCGAGCACCGTGCTGATCGACGCGTTCGACGTGTCCACGAGCGGCGTTTCCGCGCTGACGGTGACCGTCTCCTCGATCGCCCCCAGCTCCAGGACCACGTCCACCGTGAGGAACTGCTGCGTGGCGAGCCTGATGCCCGCCTGCTCGTAGGTCTTGAAGCCGGGCAGTGACGCGCGGACCGTGTAGACACCCGGCGGGACGGCCGCGAAGTCGAACTCGCCCGTGTCGTTCGAAACCGTCTCGCGGGCGGCCCCGCTGGCCTCGTTGATGAGCTGCACCGTCACCCCGGGCACGACCCCGCCCGACTCGCGGACGGCCCCACGGACCCCGGCATTGGAGGACTGCGCCAGCAGCGACTGCGGCAGCAGCAGAAGCGTGGCCGGGAGGAGCAGGACGGCGAGGCGCACGGCCAGGCCCACCCCCGACAGGCTGAGGTTGGACATAGCCCACCAGCGTAGTGGAGCCGGGCGTACGGCCGAGGTAAGGAGGTTGTAAAAATCATTGAGGATTGGGGATTGGAGATTGGGGATTGCATTGGGGTGGATTGGCGAATGGCGATTGCATTGGGACATTTGGACAACGGGCCATTGGGACAATGAGCCATTGGGCCGTTGGGGCATTGGGCCGTTGGGGCGTTGGGGCATTGGTGCGTTGGGGTATTGGGGCATTCCCGCATTGGGGGGGCATTGGCGATTGGGCATTGGGGGATTGGCGAATGGCGATCGCGCTGACGATTGGCCAATC
>VFZH01000127.1 GCA_016871255.1 Acidimicrobiia bacterium
CGGGTGTCACCCGGACACAGGTTGATCCGGATCTCGCCGGCGGGATTGCCAGTCGTGTGGAAGTTCAGATAGCAGTTTCCGCTGGCACACGCCTCGAACACGTCGGCAATCTTCAGGACGCCCTGAGCAGGGCGCAGCGTGAGGTCTGCCGGGGTCCACGTCCACGACAGCACGAAGTCGTCCGAGCTGCGGGCCGGCAGGTTCGGGATGTTCATCAGGACCGGCCCGGCCACACCCGGGCCGCCGACGTGCAGATGCGCAACGGTCAGGTCTACGATGTTGTGAATCCGGGCGGTGCACGCGATCTCGGATGTCACGCGGTTCAACGTGCAGGTGGCCGTCCCCACCCCGGCACTGGCGACGGGCGGCGTCTCGAAGGCTGACGATCCGCTGCCGAATATGGTGAGCGTGTCCTGACCGGAGGCCGTACCTGGCAAACACGCTAGAAGGGCCAGCCCGCACGCGACGACTGTGGCTCTGCTCATGACCTGTTCTCCTCGAGTAGGCGTGCCCCGGCCGAAGCGTCCGGGAGACGCGGCGTCGGAGTGTAGCAGAAGCCGCGCCAACCGTCCCGTTGAACCTGGCACGGCGATCGACGTGACGGTGACATCGGCACTCTTACGTGTCCCGTAAGCTCTGCGGTATCGCGAAAGTCGGCTGGACCGAGGGCTCCGGCCCTCCCGGATGGCGGTGCCGGGAGACCCCAGGGTGGTCACGTTCACGTCGCGATATGCTGCCGGGGCCATGACCGAGGCCTTGCTCGGCCTGCTTCGCTGCCCGTTCTGCGGCACCCGGCTCGACGTCGTCGGCCGCGATGAACGGTTCGACTGGGGCGTCCTGGGCTGCCAGTGCTGCGCCTACCCGGTGATTGCCGGCATCCCGGTCGTCGTTGCCGACAACGTCACGCGCGAGGCGATGCACGTGATGGAGGCGGGCGACCGGGCGCGAGCCCTGACGACCGTGCTGGGACTGGACGGGCCGCAGGCGGCGGCATTCAACGAACTTGTTTCGGGAACGCCGACGTACCGGGACCTGCTGGGGGTGCTGGGACCGGATGCCGAGGGGACGTATTTCCTGCACCGCTTCGCCGACCCGACGTTCGTGATGGTCGAGGGCGTGATGCGCGCCCTCGGAGCCGCGGGCGGCTTCGGCGGAGGCGCGCTGCTCGATCTGTGCGGCGGAACCGGGCACCTGACGCACCTGCTCTCAGCGCTGGCACCGTCGAGCCTCACTGTACTGGCGGACGTGTACTTCTGGAAGCTGTGGCTCGCGCGGCGGTTCGTCGTACCCGGCGTGGCGGCCGTGTGCTGCGACGCGAACCAGCCGCTGCCGTTCGCACCGGAGACGTTTTCGGCCACGCTGCTGTGCGACGCCTATCCGTACATCTGGCAGCGGCGCATGCTGGCGAGCGAGATGATCCGTGCCTCGACTCCCGACGGCGCGATCGTGATGCCGCACCTCCACAGCTCGCTCGGCGAGAACTACGCCGCCGGCATGTCGTTGACGCCGGCGGCCTATCAGGGTCTCTTCGCGGCTCACGGGCCGCGGCTGCTCGACGACACGGCGCTGCTGGATCAGGCGATCGACGGCGGGGCGATCGATCTCGGCGCCACGGTCACCCCCGAGATGCTGGGTGATGCGCCGACCCTGACGCTCCTCGCCTCTCCGCGCACCGGGATCTTCCGCCGGTGGCCGCTGCCGCCGCTGCCCCCCATGCGGGGTGAGTTGCGCGTGAACCCCCTCTACCGTGTCGAGCGCCGCGGCGCCGGGTCGGTCCTGACGCTGCACTTCCCCACCGAGGAGTACGACGACGAGTTCGGCGAGTGCCGCCGCTACCTGCCGGAGAGCCTGACGATCCCGGGCGATGCCTCCGGGGCGATCGACCCTGCGGCAGCTGGCGTGGATGTCGGCGCACTGCGGCGCCGGAAAGTCCTGATCGACGTGCCCAGGGGGTACCTGTGACACGTGCCCCCGTTCCGGTCGCGGTTGTGGCGGCACTCGTCGTGCTCGCCGCCGCCCCCGCCGGGCGCGCGCGCCTCATCCTGATCTCGGTAGACGGCCTCGTGCCGGAGCGCTACACCTCGGTGACCGGCTCGCCCCTGCTGCGCGACCTCGCCGCACGTGGGGCGTTTGCGTCGGGCGTCGTGGGTGTGTGGCCTACGAACACGAGGCCGACACACACGTCGCTCCTGACGGGGGTCACACCCGCCATGCACGGCATCGTGAACAACGAGCCGCTGGACCCGGAGCGGCGCCGGAATCCGGCGTTCAACTGGTTCGCGCGCGAGATACGCGTGCCCACGCTGGTCACCGCCGCCGAAGATGCCGGGCTGTCCACCGCCGTCGTCGGCTGGCCGGTATCGGTCGGGATGCACGCGGACTGGCTCCTGCCGACGTTCAACTGGACGCACCCGCGCGATGCGCACCTGTTGCGCACGTTGAGCACGCCAGGCGTCTTCGACGACTACGAGCGACAGGCCGGCGAGCCGTTCGGCTGGCCACCCACCGACGAGCGGCGTGTGAACATGGCGCTCCTCCTGCTGCAGGCGCACCGCCCCGACGTGACGCTGCTCTACCTGGGCGAGTTCGACGCCTACGCCCATACGTACGGTCTCGACGGCGACTGGACCGCGTCGGCGGCGCGGGAGGTGGACCGGCAACTGCGGCGCGTGCTGCAGGTCATCGACGCGCAGGCCGACCCGCGCACCTTCGTGGCGATCGTCTCGGACCACGGGTTCATCGACGTCGAACACGCCGTCGGGCCGAACACGCTGTTCGCGCGGGAGGGGCTGATCGAGCTGGACGAGGACGGCGGGATCCGGTCGTGGCAGGCGTTCAGCCACGGCACGGGCGGCAGCAGCCTTGTCTATCTGGGCGAGCCGACCGACGAGGCAACCGCGGGGCGGGCAGGTGACCTGCTGGAGACGTTCGCCAGGGACGAGCGCTCAGGCATCGAGCGGATTCTCGCCCGCGAAGACCTGGCGCGCGAAGGCGCCGATCCGGCCGCGACGTTCGCCCTCGCCATGCGGCCGGGCTACTCGCTGATCGAGGACACGAACCGGCTGTTCGGCAACCCGTACATCGCGGCGATGCACGGCTACCCGCCAGAGCGGCCGGAGATGCGCGCCTCGTTCATCCTGACCGGACCGGGCCTCGAAGGCACTGGCAACCTGGGCGTCGTGCGGATGACGCAGATCGGACCGACCCTGGCGAAGCTCCTGGGCATCACCCTGTCGCCGGAGGCCGACAACCCGATTCCACTCGCCTCCCGTTGACCTCCGGAGTGCCCTCCGCAGGCGGTCGAACGATTCGTCGTCGAATGGCAGGTGTTCCGCCTCGGCACGGCAGTGCCAGCCGTTCTGAGTCGGTGTCATACGACTCCTGCCCGTGAACGGAAACCGCCACAGACCCGTCCGGACGCAGCCCTTCCCGTGGCCGCACCCGTGGTCACCTCACTGTGATGTACCGCTCCAGGCGCGCCACTTCGCCGTCGTCGACGTACTTCCCGATCTCGCGCCGGAACTGCGACAGCGCCCTGTAGGGCCGGTACTCCTTGAACTCGTGCAGCATCCGCGGGCCCATCCCCGGAATGCTCAGGATGTCCTCGTCGCTCGCCGTGTTCAAGTCGATCGGCACGAACACGTACTGCTCCAGCCGCGCCAGCTCCGTGTCGTCCACGTACTTCCCGATCTCGCGCCGGAACTGCGACAGCGCCTTGTAGGGCCGGTACTCCTCGAACTCGTGCAGCATCCGCTTGCCCATCCGCGGGATCAGCATGATCTCCTGCTCGCTCGCCGTGTTCAGGTTCAGCGCCAGGAACAACCGCCCGTACACCTCCGTGCGCTGGGCGGCGCTCAGCGAGCCGCCCAGGACGCGATCGAGGTCCGTCATGCTGAGAAACGGCCGCTTGCCCATCAGCCCCTTCACCAGCGTCGCGTTCATGTGCGGGAGCGCCTGAAGTTCCTTCTCACTCGCGGTGTTCGGATCGAGCACGGTGGTCCGCTTGCCCACCTGCGCGTCCACGATCGCGCCGCCAATGGCGAGCGCCGACACGGCCAGCGCCACTCCGGTTGCCTGTCGCATGCCTCTCATCGCGTTCCTCCCTCCGATCCGAGAGCGGCGTGGCCCGGCGGTGCCAGTCCCGGGTGCCGATAGGTCACGATCAAGCCGAGCGCGCCCAGCAACGCCATCGCCCCCGGCGACAGGGCCGGCGTCGCACCCGTGATCGCCTCCCAGAATAACCCCCACCCCTCGGCGTCCGGCGTCAACTCGAGCGCGAACTCCTGGTTGCCGCCGTAATGCAGCGAGATGCCGATGACACCGGCCGCGAGGAACAAGACCATCAGGACCCTGAAGAGGGTCACCGCCAGCGGGCCGGGCCGGACGACCATCCAGAGGATCGCCGGACACCCCGCCGCCAGCAGCACCACGGGCACCCACTGCCACGCGTCTTCGAGGTGCTCGAGCAGCACCAGCTCCACGCCGGTCCCCAGCGAGCCGGCCAGGAACAACGCCGCAAGCATCGCCCGGAGAACGTCTGTCGTGCTGCCGCGCTCGGCTGCCGGCGAAGCGCCGCGGTCGCCGCCGCTCGGTTCCCGGTCAGTCAGCGGGCACCCCCGCTCCGACCGCCTCGCTGAACGCCTCCAGCACCACCGTCAGCATGCCGTCCATGCCCGCCACGACCGGAAGCTCCGGCTCCAGTCCGTCACGAAAGCCGGCACGCCTGAACCCCTCGAGCACCTCCGCGCGCGACGCCACGACGTGCACCGGCACATCCCACGACGCGGATTCCCCGCTCACGAGCGAGGGCGGCTGATGATCTCCCACGATCAGCATCACCAGGTCGCGATCGGCATGCTGCCGGAGATACCCGCCCAGCGTGTCGTACCCGTAAGCAATCGCCTTCACGTAGCTGGGAGACAGGTTGGTCCAGTCCGGTTGATCCGACCAGGCCTGATCGAGCGCCTCGGCATCGTACGGCTCCCTCGTCAGCACACGGACCCAGTCGGGTTGATACGGCGGCGCGGGCGTGAAGGGCGCGTGGCCGCTGATGGTCGGGAAGAACACGAAGCGGGGCACGCCCGGGTCCTCCTGGCTCTCCAGCGCGTCGAGCCTCGCGAGCGCGTACTGGTCCGTGAGCCCCCACCAGCCGAACGGCGGCCCATCGTAGCCAAGCGCCTCGGTTCCGTAGATCCGGTCGAAGCCGTAGAAGCGCCCCTCCGGCCAGGCCCGCTGCAGCCCCGGCATCAGCGCCACGGCCCGGTACCCCCGGCGCGTGAATGCCTTGGCCAGCGTGTCCCGTCCGGCTTCGGCCATGAGGCGGATGTTTGTGTCCTGATCGCGCACGGGCGTGCCCGAGAGGAAGCTGATGTGCGCCAGCCACGACTCGCCCCCGAACGTCGTGGACTCCGCGTACGCCGACACCACCTGCCGTCCCGTATCGCGCGCGGCGTCCGAGAACCGCGCGCGCGCGCGCGCCAGCGGCTGCGAGAGGTCTGGACGGCTCCAGCTCACGGCCCCATACGACTCGACGAACACGACCAGCACGTCGGCGCCCTGGACGTGCGCCAGGTCCGCGGCCATGTCCGGCGCGGCCGGCAGGGGACGTCGCCCCGCGCCGGTCGCCTCCATGGCTATGGTCACGACCTGTCTGGCGTACACCGGCAATGCAGGCGCCGACACCCGCGGCACGAAGGGCAACTCGACGCCGGCGATCTGCACGCCGCCGGCCGCCAGGACGAGGACGGCCGCGGTCCCCAGCACCCGGCGCGGCACGGCCCGCTCAACGGCGTCCGCCAGCGCGCCCACCGCCAGCCGCGCGGGGACCAGGAGCAGCAACGGCACGATGACGACGCCGGCCACCACCGCGGCAACCAGGGGGGTGGTCGCAACCGCCGCGAACATGGCGCCCACGCTGGGCATCAGACGAAGATCCCAGTACAGGTTGACCTCGCGGCCGTACAGCGACTGCGTCGTGACGTCCGCGTAATGGCCGACCACCAGCACGACCCACCCGATCGCGAGCCACCGGCGCGCAGCGTCCGGCACCCGGCCCCCGGACGCCCCGAAGGCCACGAGACACAGCCCGAGCAGCGCCAGCTCCGCGGACACATCAGCGGTCGGCCAGACCCAGAGCGTAGGCCAGACGTTCGTGAAGGTCAGGCCCAGGTTGAGCAGGACGACGGCGCCCGCGACCGTCATCGGGCGATGCAGGTTTGACACAGTGCCCACGCCCTCTTACGATAACTCTTCATTCCCTTACGGATCGGGTAACCTCCCCCTTATGGACTCGTGGTTTTGGCGACGGGCGGTGTCTCTGCTGGACGCACTCCGTGGCCGTCCGTCCGTCAACCGCGTGGCTTCGGCCAAACTCCCTACCGAACACGGCCTCTTTGACATCCACGTCTACGAGAGTCCGGGGACCGGGGAAACGCACGTGGCGCTCGTCTGCGGGGACATCGGCAACGGCGACGACGTCCTGACACGCGTCCACTCGTCCTGCGTGACGGGCGACATCTTCCACTCATCGCGTTGCGACTGCGGCGCACAGCTCCACATGGCGCTGGGCCGCATCGCTGAAGAAGGCCGCGGCGTGCTCCTCTACCTGTACCAGGAGGGACGAGGCATCGGGCTGGCCAACAAGATCCGCGCCTACGCGCTGCAGGACCAGGGCTTCGACACGGTGGAGGCCAACGAGCGCCTGGGATTCGCCGCCGACTCGCGCGACTACCGCGTCGGCGTTCAGGTTCTCCGCGACCTGGGGGTCCACTCCACGCGGCTGCTGAGCAACAACCCCCGCAAGCTGTCAGGAGTAGCGGGTGACGGCCTGTCCGTCAGCGAGCGGCTGCCGATCGAGATTCCCGCCTCGGCATCGACGCTCCGCTACCTCCGCACGAAGAAAGAGAAGCTCGGTCACCTGCTCTCCACGCCCTGAGGGCTGTTCCGCCCTCGCCAGAGGCGGCCCACGTCCACGGCGAAAGACCACACCAGCAGCCCCGAGGTCAGCGCCGCGGCCGAGGCGCTCAGGGGCCACGGGATGATCGGGCCCAGCGCCACCAGCACGCCGATGATGTGGACGACGGCGACCGCCTTGCCTCGCATGGTCGGCGACAGTGGCGCCCGCATCCAGGCCATCAGCCATCCGGCCAGCACGAACAGGTACCGCAGCAGCCCGCCGAGCAGCACCCAGGCGCCGGCCTTCCCGTGTCGCCAGACGAGGATCGACAGCACGAGCATCAGCACGGCGTCGAGTTCCATGTCGAACCGGGCGCCGAACGCGCTGGCCAGCCTGGTGCGGCGCGCGAGGAAGCCGTCCGCGCCGTCGAGCACGGCGATGGTCGTACCCATCACGACCGCCATCCAGGCGATCGCGACCGCGGGACCCTCGCCGGCCAGTCCGGCCAGCACGGCCAGGAGCCCCCCGCGCACCAGGGTGACCACGTTGGCCGGCCCCAGACGTGAAAAGGGATGGTGCGCCCGAACGCCGGCGGCGGCGATCGCGAGGCCGGCGGCGGCGACGAGTGCGACCGCCGGCACGTAGGCGCCCGACAGCGCCAGCCGCTGGCCGGCGAGCGCTGCGGTGAGCGTCGTGCCCAGCAGTACCGGAAGGCCGGCGACCAGCAGACGACCCCGAACGGACACGACGCATCGTGGCTGCAGCGCGCCCACACGCGCAAGGGGCACCTTGCGCCCGACCTCGCTTTCTTTCCACAATCGGCCGTGGCCGACTTCGCAGAGGCACTCTGGGTAACGGCGCCCGGGCGGTACGAGTTGCGGGCGTCCACGCTCGCCGTGCCGGCCCTGGACGACGTCGTCGTCCGCGCGCGGTTCAGCGGCGTGAGCCGCGGCACCGAGTCGCTCGTGCTGGCGGGTCGTGTGCCCGCGTCGGAGCACGCGCGTATGCGGGCGCCGTTCCAGGAGGGTGACTTCCCGTCACCGGTGAAATACGGCTACGCGAGCGTCGGCGACGTGGAGCGCGGTCCCGAGCCCCTGCTCGGCCGAACCGTCTTCGTTCTCTTTCCCCACCAGAGACGCTTCGTCGTCCCGTCGGGCGCCGTGCACACGCTGCCCACGGGCGTGCCGGCGGAGCGGGCGGTGCTGGCGGCAAACATGGAGGCCGCCGTCAACGGCGTGTGGGATGCTCGTGTCTCGCCGGGTGCGCGTGTCGCTGTTGTCGGCGCCGGCGTCGTGGGATGCCTGACGGCCTGGCTGGCCGCACGCGTGCCGGGCACGGACGTCCGCCTGATCGACGTCAACCCGGGACGCGCGGCGACCGCCCGCGCGCTCGGCGTGCCGTTTGCGTCTCCGGACGACGCGCCTCGCGACGTGGACATCGTGATCCACGCGAGCGGATCGCCCGCGGGGCTGGAGCTGGCGCTGACGCTGGCCGGCTTCGAAGGACGGATCGTCGAGATGAGCTGGTTCGGGGATCAGGCCGTGCCATTGACGCTCGGCGGCGCGTTTCACGCCAACCGGCTGACCATCGCGTCGTCGCAGGTGGGGCACGTGGCTCCGGAACATCGGGCGCGGTGGAGCCGGGCTCGGCGGCTGCAGCTCGCGCTGGCACTGCTGGAGGATCCCGCGCTCGATGCGCTCATCACGGGCGAGAGCGCGTTCGAAACGCTGCCCGACGAGCTGCCGCAGATCCTCGCCGCAGCCGGCACGCTCTGTCACCGCATCAGGTACTAGCTCGGTTCACCGATCAATCGCCAATCACCAATCGTCAATTGCCCAATTGCCCAATTGCCAATCGCCAATCGCCAATCGCCAATCGCCAATGCAATCGTCAATCCCCAATCCCCAATCCTCAATGTATTCAGTCCTTGTTCGCGACCACGTGATGATCGCGCACAGCTTCTCCGGCGACGTGTTCGGGCCGGCCCAGCGACTGCACGGAGCCACCTACGTGGTGGACGCGGAGTTCTTCCGCCCGGACCTCGATCCCGACGGTATCGTCGTGGACATCGGCCGGGCCACCGGGTCGCTGAGATCGGTGCTCGACACGATCAACTACCGCAACCTCGACACGATCGAGGCGTTCGCCGGCCGCAACACGACCACCGAGTTCCTGGCGCGGTACGTCTTCGATGCCCTTGCGGCGGCCATCCACGAGGGGCGTCTCGGCCCGCACGCGGAAGGCATCCGCAGGATCAGGGTCACGCTGCACGAGTCGCACGTGGCGGCCGCCTCCTACGAAGGGGCAATCGGGTAGCGTCCGGTGGGCGCTCACCACCTCACGTTCCTCGTCCCCGGTGATCTCGGCACGCCTACCGGCGGCTTCACCTACGACCGCCGGCTCGTCAACGGTCTCCGCGACCGCGGCTGGACGGTGAACGTGCGGCAGGTGGAGGGCGGGCCACGGCCGGACGAGCAGGCCCGTGCCCGAGCCGACGGCGTGCTGGCCGCGCTGCCTGCCGGAACGCTGGTGCTGGCCGACGGCCTCGCGATCGGCGGCATGCCATCGATCGTGGAGCGACACGCGTCGCGGCTGGCACTGGTACCGATCGTCCACCTGCCGCTGGCGGCGGAAATCGGCCTGACCCCTTCCGACAGCGCGGCGCTGGCTGAGGCCGAGCGGCGGGTGCTGGCGGCATCCGCGCTGGTCGTCGTGACCGGACACGGGACGCCGCACCTGCTCGCTGAATTCGGCGTGATGCCGGCCGGCCAGCTGCCACCCGTTGTCGTCGTGGAGCCCGGCACGGATCTCCCGGAGACGCCGGCACCGCGACCCGAGCGCGCAGGCACCCACACGGTGCACCTGCTGACCGTGGCCACTCTCAACGCAGGCAAGGGTCATGATGTGTTGCTGGAGGCGCTCGCCCGGGTGTCGCCGGCGAGCTGGCACCTGACATGTGCCGGGAGCCTGACGCGGGACACGGAGACGGCACGGCGGGTCTCAGCACTCGTGGAGACGCTCGACCTCCGGCAGCGAGTCAACTTCACGGGTGAGCTTGCCCCTGCTTCCCTGGCCACGAGGTACGCGGAGGCGGACGTGTTCGTGCTGGCCTCTCTGAGGGAGACGTACGGCATGGCCGTGGCGGAGGCCATCGCCCACGGGGTGCCGGTGGTGGCCACGCGTACGGGCGCGATTCCCCGGCTGGTCGGAAATGATGCGGGCGTCGTGGTCCCGTGCGGCGACGTGGAGGCGCTGGCAGCGGCGCTTGCACGGCTGCTTGGCGACCGCACGGAGCGCATCCGGTTCGGCACTGGTGCCGTGCGCGCCCGGCAGCGACTGGCAGCATGGCCCGATCAGGTACAGCTCCTCGAGACCCTGCTCGAGCAGCACGTGCTCGGCCATCCGGTCCCCAGTCCACGGTACCAACGTGATGGCGCGTGATCACGCCCAGCCGGATGACGCGCTTGGCCGGTGGCTGGCGCTTCGGGAGGCCGCAGATGCGGAGGCGCGCTCGTCACACCTGACGACGTTGGTCGCCGGCCACCTCGCCACCGTCTCCGGTGCGATCCGGGTGACGGACCTCGCCACCGGCGCAGGCTCCAACCTCCGGCACCTGATCCCGCACCTGCCGCCGCGCCAGCGCTGGCTCGCGGTCGATCGACGCGCGACGCTCCTCGAGGCCCTGGTGGAACGCACCGTGACGTGGGCGTCGTCCCGCAAGCTGTGGGCCGTCGTCCGCGGGAACCGGCTGGAGATCCGCGGCGCGCCGCTCGAGTGCGTCGTGGAGCCGTACGCGCGGGACCTGGCCTCGGTCGACGACGACGCCCTGTTCGCCGGTTGCCACCTGGTGACAGCATCGGCTCTCCTGGACCTCGTGTCGGAGTCGTGGCTGAAGGGGCTCTCGGCGCGCTGCAGCGAGGTGGGCGCGGCGGTGCTGTTCACCCTCTCGTACGACGGGCGGACCACGTGCGCTCCCGCCGAGCCGGACGACGCGCTGGTCCTCGATCTGTTCAACCAGCACCAGCGCACCGACAAGGGTCTCGGAGGCCCTGCCGCCGGGCCGGCGGCCGCCGGGGCGGCGGCGCGGATCTTCGTGGCGGCCGGCTACCAGGTGGAGACGGCTCCGAGCGACTGGGTCCTGGGGCCGGACGCGACCGACATGCAGACGTATCTGATCGACGGCTGGACCGCCGCAGCGACCGACGCGGCACCCGGACACCGCGAGCGCATCGCGGCGTGGCGCGCGGTGCGCCTGTCCCACGTGAGCGCGGGGCGCTCGCATGTCGTCGTGGGACACACGGACCTGGCCGCGCGGCCCGGTAAGGGCAGGTAGGGCGGATGGGGCGCGTGGGGCG
>VFZH01000128.1 GCA_016871255.1 Acidimicrobiia bacterium
CGGATCGCCAGGCGCGAGGAGGGAGCAGGCCGGGTGCCTGTGACCGACGAGCAACGCCGCGAGGCGGGATGCATCGTCGGCCGAGATGGCAACCGTATTCCGGCCAGGGCCCGTAGCGTCGGAAGGCTCGCCCGGGCCGGTTGAAGCCGGCCCGTCGGCTGTCCGCCGCTCAGAACCGCAGCAGCCGGTTGATCTTGACGACGAACGCACGGTTGCGCAGCTCGGTGAACCGGTCGGGCGTCAGCGGATCGGTGTTGCGATCCTCGTCGTACACGACGAAGAGTTCGCTCCCGGGCGTGTACTCCCACCGCAGCCGCGCGTTCGTGCTGAACGAGCGGCTGCTGGAGTTGTACTGCACGAGCGCGCTGACGAACATCAGGGGCGTCAGCGTGTAGGTCGTCCGCGTCCGCACCAGCTGCGTGGTGAACCGCCCCTGCGGCAGGTTCACCCGGTTGTACGAGTAGCTGGGCTCCAGCGAGAACCGTGGCGTCAGCTCCAGCCGTCCCTGGCTGAAGCCGAGCGTGGTCTTGTGGCCGCTGAAGAAACGGCCGTACTGCGCCGAGAGCCGGCCTGACAACCGCCGCTGCTGGCCGAGCGTGTACGACGTCTCCACGTCCTGGAAGTCGTAGCCGCCCACCGGAATCGTGACACCGGGCGCGATCGGGAACGGCCTGTCCAGGAACTCGAACGTGTTCGAGTAGGTGGTCAGGAAGTGGTCGCTGTTCTCGAACTCGATCGCGAAGTCTCCCTGCACCTCGCGCGTTTCCAGCACGTCGTCCCGATCGGCGATGTGTTCGAACCGGGCCACCCAGCGGAACTTGCGCACCGCCGCGATCGACAGCGGGCGCGGGCTGATCCGGGCGCCCACGAAGAGGCGCTGGAGGTCGCCCCGCGGGAGGAACCCGACCTGCGGATCGAAGTCCTTCCCGATGACGATGCGATCCACCTGCAGGCCGTAGCGGTCGCCGACGTAGTCGTATTGTCCCCGGTAGCTCACGTCGTCGGTGCCGCGGCCGGGCGCGCTCGTCTTCGCCCAGTAGGTGTTGATGTTCACGTTGTCGTAGAACGAGAGCAGGCCGTCCACTCCGTAGGTTTCGGCGGAGCTCTGGCCGGTGGTCGCCCTGGACCGTCCCGTGAACAGCAGCCCCACGCTGCTCCGCCGCAGGATGTCGCGCCGCACGCGCACCACGGAGAAGTTCGTGGAGGGCGCGCCCGCCTGCGGCGCCTCACCGGCCTGGATGTTCAGCACGCCCAGGCTGAAGCGTCCCACGCGACCGGTCAGCCGGCCGCCCACGTCGAGCGGCACGGCCTGCCCGCGGAAGAGCCCGATCTGCCGGCTGTAGAAGAGGACCGGCGTCGCCCCGCCGCCACGCGCGCCGGCGCCGCCGAAGGTGAACAGGCCCTGGTTCTCCAGGAAGAACTCCCGCTTCTCCGGGAAGAACAGGCTGAACCGCGTCAGGTTGACCTGCTGCTCGTCCGCCTCGACCTGCGCGAAGTCGGTGTTCACCGTGAGGTCGCCGACGATCCCCTGCGTGACGGCGTACTTCACGTCCAGGCCCGCATCGCCGCCCGGGTCGTTGCTGACGCCGCGTGCCGCGTCGCTCGTCAGGTTCGCGATCGCGTACGGCTTGAACTCCAGCGTGCGTCCGCCCTCCGGCGCCTCGATCCCGACGAGGGCCGCCGCCATCGACGACATGAAGAGCCCCTGCGAGCCCTGCTCCGCCGGCAACGGCGCCAGGTACGAGTGCTCGTTGGTGCGCCGGACGCTCCGGCGGAACTGCAGTCCCCAGACCTGCTGGCGGCCCGCGCCGTAGCGGAACGACTTGAACGGCAGCGCCACCTCGAGGGTCCACCCGCCGTCGAAGCGGCCCGTGGCCAGCTCGTAGATCGGGTTCCAGTCCGCGTTGAAGGCGCGCTCGTCGAACATCTGGCCATCCAGCCGGCCGCCGAGCGCGTTGATGTTGAAGACGATCCCGTTGCGCCGGTCGCGAAACGTGTCGACGAGGATGCCCAGGTTGTCGCCCTGGAAGACGTTGAAGTTGTCGCGCCGCATTTCGTTCGCGACCCAGTCAGATTCCGGCGCAGAGTCGTAGCACCGGGCGCTGAAATACACCGCGTTGTCGTCGAAGAACACCCACACCTCGGTCTGGTCCACCGCCTGCGTGCCGGCCACCGGCTCGGTCTGGATGAACCCCGACGCCGGCCGCAGGTCGCGGTAGACCACCTCGTCGAGCGCGCCGTCGACGTTCAGCGACTGCGTCAGCCGGACGGCGCGGATGGTGACACCGCGCTCGGCGTCGCGGGCGATCGTCTCGGGGAGTTGCGGGAGCGGCAGGCCGTCGGGGGACACGGCCGGGCCGGACGGACTGTCCCGGGACGCCGCACCCGCCGGCGGCTGCGCGTCGACGGGGCCGCCCGCCAGCGCAACCGCACAGAGCGCCACCGCGGCGATCCCGGCACGGCGGACGCGTAGGACTCGACCGGCTCGATTGGACCGCATGACTCGACGATGTTACACGGGTCAGAATGCTCGATGGATCGGATTCCTCGATCGACCGGATTCTGCGCGTCGAGACCGTCGCCGACCTCCTCGCGCGCTGACACCGCGCGAGTGCCGGTCTGCGAAGGCCTGCGCGACGCGCCAGGCTGGCTCGAATCGAAGACGTCCCCGTGCGGCTTGCAGCGGCCGTCCTCGTTCTTCCAGACGACGAGGTACGTGCCTCGGTCCGCGACCGCACCGCGGTCGGGTACCGATGAACGGCAAGCCTGCTATGCTGGCGCCGCAGCAGGGCCGGCAGCACACGGCCCCGCGTTTTGGGAGGAACCGACCATGACCAGGCTGATGACAGGCACGCTGGCGGCACTGATCCTCGGAGCGACGTCCGCGTGCACGGCGACCGGGGATGCGCAGACCGCCGAACTGGAGGAGCTCCGCTCGCGCCTCGCGCGGCTCGAGGCGAAGGAAGAGGTGCTGAACACCTTCAACCAGTACCTCTACAGCATGGACACCGGCCACGGCGACGACATCTTCACGACCTTCTGCGCCGACGCAATCCTCGACGTCCCCAACTTCCCCGGCGCCGGGGGTGACGACCTGCACTTCGAGGGGATCGACGCGATCAGGCCGTTGTACAAGCCCTACAACCGCGAGCCGCGGATCGGCGGCGGCCACCACTCCTCCAACATCGCCGTCAACGTGCACCCGGATCTCGCCCGGGCCGACCTGAGCGCCTACTTCATGACCTCCGGTGCCGGTGGAGTACAGGGTGGCCGCTACGAGGGGATCCTGCGCAACGAGGGGCAGGGCCGCTGGTGCTGGGAACGGTTCATTATCACCAGCGGGTGGGGCTTCCGTGCGAAAGACGTGACCCGGATCTCCGAGCCGGTGCCCGCCGAGAAGTTCTCGCCCTGGAACGGGCGGCCGGCGCTCTACCAGCCTGCCGTCCGGAACGAGGCCCGGTAGGCGATCGGGAGGCCGGCATGGCTGACACAGGCACGCAGTCCTTCGACAACCACGCGCGGATCGTGCCCGCGTACCACTACTTCACGTTCTTCCTTCTGGTCGCCTACGCGCTGTGGGCGATCTACCGGGTCGTCACCGACTTCTCGGTGGACCGGGTCATGGCGCTCGTGGCCGCCGTGGCGCTCGTGATGATCTTCTTCTTCGCCCGCGTGTTCGCGCTGAAGGTGCAGGACCGCGTCATCCGGCTGGAGATGCGCCTGCGGCTGGAGCGGCTGCTCCCGGAGGACCTCCGGCCCAGAATCGGCGAGCTGACGATCGATCAGCTCTGCGCCCTGCGGTTCGCCAGCGACGGTGAGCTCGGCGACCTGACGCGGCGCGTGCTCACCGGCGGCATCGCGGATCGCAAGGCGATCAAGAAGCTCGTGCAGGCGTGGGAGGCCGACCACCTCAGGGCCTGACGGCCCGCCGGACTCGGCGCCGCACGCACGCGGCGTGGGGCCCTACGGCGCCGTACCCGCGCCGGCCAGCCGGATGCCGTGCACGTCGATCACGTCGCCCGTCGCGGCGTGGAGATCGGCGATCGCCACGGCCAGGCTGGTTTCCGCCTGCGCGTGCCGGCTGCGCGCCGTGATCATCGCGGTCTGGCGCTGCAGGACGAGGAACAGCGTGGACGTACCGGCTTCGAAGCGGCGCTGTTCGCTCTCGTACTGCTCCTCCGAGAGCCGGCGCGCCTCGGCGGCGGCCGCCAGCGTGGCCCGCGCGGACTGCACGCCCTGGAGGGTGTTCCGCACCTCGACGCCGATGGCTTCCTCGATCTGCTCCCGCTGAATCGCCAGCCGCCGGCCGTCGGCCAGCGCGGAGGCCAGGTTCGCCTCGGCCGTGCGGTTCCGGAGCGGCAGCGCGATCCGGAGCCCCACCCGCGCCGTCGGGAAGTCCTGCCCGGCGAGCAACCCGAGCGACTGGCTGAGCCCGCCGACCAGACGGGGCGGCACGGACGATCCACCGCCGCCGAGCTCGAACGTCGGCAGCGGCCCGAGCCCCTGGGCCATCGAGAGCGCGTTCAGCCGATCGAGGATCGGCTGAAAGCCGGACGTGAACGGGTTCGGCCCGGGCGGAATGAGCTGACCGGCGAGCCCGGAACTGGTGTAGGACGCCACCAGGTTCAACTCCGGTCGAGTCTGGTCCCGGAAGTACTCGGTGTCCGTCCGGTTGGCCGCCGTCGATGCCGCCAGCTGCGCCAGCTCCGGCCTCCGGGCGAGCGCACGGGACACCGCGCCGTCCAGCGCTTCGCCCGATGCCAGCACGCGGGGCTCGCTCACCGGCAGGAGCGCCCGCGACCAGATCCCCGCCTCGGCGTCGGGCGCGATCAGGGCCTTGAGCGCGTTTTCCGCCCGGGTCAACCGCGTCTGGGCGCCGTACACGTTCTGCTCGATCGCCGCGACCTGTGCGCGGGCTTCGACCACGTCAATGGGTGCCGCCGCGCCCTGCTCGACCAGCCGCTCGGTCCCCGCCACCTGCTGGCGCGCGAGATCCAGCCCCTCGATCTGCACGTCCAGATCGCGCGCCGCGAACACGAGCTGCCAGTACGCCTGTTCGGTGCGCGTCACGACCTCGATGACCGACGCGCGCACCTGTTCGGCCGACAGCGTCTCGCCGCGCCTGGCCACCTCGAGCCTCCGGCGGGCGTCGTCGATGGAGCGGCCGCGCAGCAGCGGCTGCACGAAGTTGAGCGAGAGCGTGCTCGGAAACTGCGGGTTCAGCGTGACGAACTCGTTGTCGCTCGTCTGGCGGCGTGACAGGAAGCTCACGTCCCAGGCAGTGCCGAGCGGCGCCACGCGTCCGTGTACGGCGGGGCCGGCCACGACGTCCTGCGACGTCAGCGCGCCGCTGGCGGCGCCCCCGATCAGCGAGCCGACCGGCGTGACCTGGCGGAGGAACGACGACTCGAACGCCATCCTGGGGTCGAACGCTCCCTGCGCGGCGCCGACGCCGAAACCCGCCTGCGCGCGCGCCAGCCGCGACACCGCCAGGTCCTTGTTGTGTTCCAGCGCCTGCGCCACCGCCTCCTCGAGGGACAGCGGCGCATCGCCCGCGATGCCGGGCCGCGGTGGCGCCACGACCTCGCCGCCACTGATGGCCACCCGAAGCGCGGTGGCCGGCACCGCCGCACCGCCAGGAGGATTCTGCGCGCGCGCGACGTTCGCCGTCGCGGACAGGAGCGCCGCCACCAGCCCGCAAACGAGCCGGGGCCCGACCATCACGCGAACCGGGCCCAGCCACACGTCACTCACGTCCGTCTCCCGCCGGCACCGGAACGGCTGCATGGGGTCCCGCCCTCGACGCGCGAGGGCTCCGTCCCATCAGCCGCGCCGGAAGCATCTTCGCGTCCTCGAACAGCGAGTAGAACACCGGCACCGCCAGCAGCGTCAGCAACAGACACAGCGCCTGGCCGCCGACCACGAGGACGCCGATCGACCGGTTGGACGACGCGCCGGCGCCGCTGGAGAGGACGAGCGGCATCATGCCGGCAATGAGCGCCAGCGTCGTCATCAGGATCGGCCGCAACCGGTCGCGGTTGGCCTGGATGATGGCGTCGTACCGCTCCAGCCCCGCCTCGCGGAGCGTGTTCATGTGGTCGATCTGCAGAATGGCGTTCTTCTTCACGATCCCGAACAGCAGCAGCAGCCCCAGCCCGGAGAAGACGTTGATTGACTGCCCCGTCACCAGCAGCGACAGGATGCCGAACGGGATCGCGAGAGGCAGCGTCAGCAGGATCGTGATCGGGTGCAGGAACGACTCGAACTGCGCGGCCAGCACGATGTACATGAAGACGAACGACAGCACGATCGCCAGCGCGAAGTAGTACGCCGCGTTGCCGAGCTCTTCAGAGATCCCGGCCGGACCGGACGTGTAGCCGGCCGGCATGCGGAGCCCGGCGGCCACCTCGTCCAGCTCGGCGAGCACGTCGGCCTGCGATCCGTCGGGCGTGAGGTTGGCAATCACGGTCACCTGGCGCTCGCGGTTCAGGTGGTCGATCGTGGAGGGGCCCGTGGCCCGCTCCATCGACACGACCTCGCTGAGCGGCACCGTGCCCTCCCGGCTCGACGACACGGTCAGCCGCTCCAGCGCGTCCGGGCTGGTGCGGTACGCCTCCTTCGCGAGCAGCCGCACGTCGTACTGCTCGTTGCCCACGTCGAAGGTGGACACGGCCTCGCCGGCCACGAGCGTGTTCAGCGCCCGCGCCACGTCCTGGACGCGCACGCCCCGGTCGGCGGCGCGCTCGCGGTCGATGGCGATCCGGAGCTCGGGTTTGCCGAGCACCAGCGACGTGTCGATGTCCACCACCGTCGGGTTCTCCCGGAGTCGGCCCGCGAGCGCCTCGGCGTACCTGCCGAGCTGGTCGAGGTCCGGACCCGCGACGGTGTAGGTGATGTCCCCGCCGCCGCCCGGGCCGTCGCCCGGCCCACCCGCCGGCCGGACCGCCGTCCGCAGATCCGGCGGATAGCCCGCCAGGACGCCGCGCGCGTCGCCGATGTACTGCGCCTGGCTCCGCTGCCGGTCCTCGAGGGCCGCGAGCTGCACGTGGACCGACCCGGCGTTCACGCCCTCCGCCTCGCCGGCGGCGACGAGCGTGTCGGTCACGCCCGGCATGGCACGCATGTCGCGCGCGATCCGGTCGAGCACGCTGACCGTCGACGCCAGGCTCGTCCCCTCCGGCGCGCGCACGCTGACGACGAACGCACCTTCGTCGTCGGTGGGCAGGAAGTTCTTGCTCGTCATGATGAACAGCGGCGGGATCGCCGCGACGACGAGGACGCAGGCGGCCACGACAACCCCCCGGTGCGCCATCGACCAGCGGAGCATGGCCGTGTAGCTCCGATCGATCGGCCGGAAGAACGGCGTGGCCTTCGACCCGCCCTCGGGACGATCCGCGCGGTGCTGGATCCGGATGAACCGCGAGCTCAACATCGGCGTCAGCGTGAACGACACGAGCAGCGACACGCCGACGGCGAAGGCTGCCGTCAGCCCGAACGACGCCATGAAGCGGCCGACGATGCCGCCCATGAAGGCCACCGGGATGAACACGGCCATCAGCGACAGCGTCGTGGCCATGACCGCCAGGCCGATCTCCCGGGTCCCTTCGATGGCGGCCCTGTACGGCGTCATCCCCTTCTCTTCGATGAACCGGTAGATGTTCTCGAGCACGACGATCGCGTCGTCGATGACGATGCCCACCATCAGCGTCAGCGAGAGCATCGTGATCTGGTTGAGCGTGTAGTCCATCGCCGCCATGAGGGCGAACGTGGACACGATCGACGTGGGAATGGCCACGGCCGCGATCAGCGTGGTGCGGACGTTGGCCAGGAAGAAGAAGATGACGATCGACGCGAGGAGGCTGCCCAGAATCAGGTGCTCCTCGAGCGCCTCCACCGCCGCCTGAATCGTCAGCGACTGGTCCTGGATGACCCGGACGCGGATGTCCGGCGGCAGCGCCGCCGCCAGGTCCGCCAGGCGCGCCTTGACCGCGCCGGCCACCGCCACGGTGTTCTCGCCCGACTGCTTCGTCACGACCAGCGTGACCGCGGGCTCGCCGTTCAGAAACGAGGCGCTGCGCCGCTCTTCCTGCGTGTCCAGCACGTCGCCCAGGTCGCGCACGCGCACGACGTAGGCGCCACGCCGCACGACGGCGACCTCGGCGAAGGCCTCAGGATCGGTGAGCCGACCGAGCGCACGGACGGTCAGCTCCGACGCGCCTTCGGCCACCCGGCCCGCCGGCATCTCGATGTTCTGCTGGCGCAGCGCACCGGCCACGTCGTTCACGGTCAGGTCGTAGGCGCGCAGGTGCTCGGGATCGAGGCGGATCTGAATCTCCCGGCGCGCGCCGCCGACCAGCCGGACCTCGCCGACCCCGTCGATGCTCTCGAGCCGCTGCTTGATGTCCCAGTCGGCGATGCGCGTCACCTCGCGGAGCGGCCGGTCCGCCGAGACGGCGATCTGCAGCATCGACGACGCGCCCGGTTCGAACTTCTGGATGACCGGCGCCTCAGCCGTCGTTGGCAGCTCGGGGATCACGAGGTTGACCTTGTCTCGCACCTCCTGCGCGGCGACGTCTTCGTCCTTCTCGAGGTCGAAGGTGGCGACCACCTGCGACCGCCCCTCGACCGAGCTGGAGCGGATCTCGTCGAGGCCGCCGATCGTGTTGATGGCGCCTTCCAGCTTTCGCGTGATCTCGGTTTCGATCTGTTCCGGGGACGCGCCGGGGTTGATGACCGCCACGCCGACCGTCGGGAAGTCGACGTCCGGGAACTGGTCCACGCCGAGCCCCAGGAACGAAAAGCCCCCCACCACGCTCAGGGACAGCACGAGCATGGTGGCGAAGACCGGCCGGCGGACGCAGATGTCAGCGAGCTTCTGCACGTGACGGCTCCTGCTGCGGCGTGTCGGCTGCGGCGGCCACACCCGGACCGGCGCTCACCGCCGCCCCGGCGAAGAGCTGGTCGAGCGGCGAGATGATGACCTGCTCGCCAGGCTCGATACCGGCACGCACGCGGACCTCATCACCCTCGGCGACCGAGAGCTGCACCACCCGCAGCGCCGCGGCGCCGGCTTCGACGACATAGACCGCCGAGGACGACTCGCCACCCGGCGCGGCGACGACCGCCGCGCGAGGGACGAACAGCGCGCGTTCCATCGCGGGCAGCTGCACGTCTGCGGTGGCGAACATCCCGGGGCGCAGGCGGCCGTCGGCATTCGGAAACGTCACTTCCACCGACAGCGCGCGGGAGTCGGGGTCCACGGCGGGGCTGATGGCCGTGATCGATCCGGCGAAGGTCTCCGTTCCGAATCCGGGCACCGTGGCGCGCACGTCGACGCCCACGCTGACGCGCGCCGCCTCTGTCGCGGGGATTCGCAGCTCCAGACGCAGGGGACGAATGCGGACCAGCGTCACGACGGGAGACCCGGGTGTCACGTGCTCGCCGGCGGCGACCGGGCGCCGGCTGACGTGTCCGCCGAACGGCGCCTCGATCACGACGTCGGCCACCCCCTTTTCGGCGCTCGCCACCTGCGCGGAGGCCACGGCCACCGCGGCCTCCGCCGTCTCGCGGGCCGTCCTCAACCGTTCGTACACGCTGCGCGAGATGTCCCCGCTCTCAGCCAGGCGGGCATTCCGCTCCGCCTCCGCCGCCGCGTGGGCCGCTTCAGCCGAGACCTGCTGGAGCGACGCCTGCGCCTGGCGGAGCCGCAGCCGCGCGTCACGGTCGTCGAGGCGCACCAGTGGAGCGCCCGCGCGCACGATGTCGCCCACGTCCACCAGGGTCTCGCGCACGAGGCCGGCCACCGCGGGCGCCACGTCCGCCGCCTCGTCGGCGACGAACGTCCCCGTGGCACGGATGACCACCGGCACCTCCCTGGCAGCCACCGGGACGCTCGCCACCGCGATCGGATCCGGGGGGCCACTTTCCGGCACCGAGACCCCAGGGGCGTCGGCCGAGGAGGCGCCACAGGCAATCTGCAGGGCGAGGCCCGGCACGAGCAGGACACCGGGGCCGAATGTCTGGCGTGTCATGTTCTTGTCCTTCTTTGACGGGTCGTCGGCGGCTGACGTTCCGGAGCGCGCAGCCCATCCAGGAAGAGCCGTGCAAACGTCCGCGCCACCTCGTCGTCGGCCTTGCCCGTGGGATCGACACCAACCAGCCGCGTGATGATCGAGTAGTAGACCGGCATCGCCACGAGGGCGAAGACCATCAGCCCGGGGTCACCGCGGCGGAACACGCCGGCCCGCTGCCGTCTGGCCACGTAGTCGCGGAGAAACCCGAACATCGGCAGCTCGAGGGTCTGCTGCGCCACACGGGCGATGGTGTGCCCCTCGAGCGAGGCGTACAGGAGCAGCCGCCTGAAGTCCGGATCGGTGCGGTAGCTGTCCAGGATCTTCGCCGCCAGATCGCGGAACAGCCCCTCGTCGTCGCAGGCGGCGGCCCGCTGCCGAAAGCCCTCGATCGCGTCGGCAAGGCCCGTCTCCGCTCCCTTCTGCTCGAGGATGGCCGCGTACAGGTCTTCCTTGCTGGCGAAGTGCCGGAAGATGATCGCCTCGCTCACGCCCGCCGCCTCGGCGATGGCCCGCGTGGTCGCCCCCGGGAAGCCGCGCGTCGCGAACACGTGCAGCGCCGCGTCGATGAGCTGACGCCGCCGGTCGTCGCCGCGCATGCGCTGCCGCGGAGCGCGCGTGGGC
>VFZH01000129.1 GCA_016871255.1 Acidimicrobiia bacterium
GGGGGCCGGCGGAGGGGGGGTGGGGGGGGGGGCGGGGGGGGTGGGGGGGGGGGGGGGGGGAGGGCGGGGGGGGGGGATGGGGAACGGACGTGGGGGCCGGCTTCAGCCGACCCGATCGCTTCAGACGCGGACGATGTCTTCGGCGGCGCGGTGGAGACGGTCGGCGAGTGCGGCGCCGAGGCCGGTTTCGCTCTCGACACTGCCGGCCAGGATGACGTCCACGCCGAGCGCGTCGAGGTGGCGCAGGCCCGCGTAGAGCCGTGCGGCGGTCCCTTCGAGATCTCCTGCTTCGGCCAGGGGCACGACCGTGGCTCCGGCGTCCTGCAACGCCTTCTCGGCCGACGGAGCGGCCAGTGCACCCACGCGTCTTCCGGATGCCACGAGACGGCGCACGTCTTCAACGATTCGCGGAAGGCGCTTCGCCGGATCGCCCGTGTACAACGTGAGCGGCGCACGCGGTGCGTAGTGCCGGCCGAGCAACCCTGGCGACGGCATGGGGCCTGTCACCGGGCCGGCGGTCCGGTCCATCACCACGTCCGGGAGGACTTCACGCAGCATCTCCAGCGTCACGGCGCCGGGTCGGAGGACGCGCGGTCGCGTCCCGGTCAGGTCCAGCACCGTGGACTCGATGCCGATAGGGGTCGGGCCTGCGTCGAGGATGACGTCCACGCGCGCATCGAGGTCTGCGAGGACGTGTGCGGCGGTCGTGGGACTCGGCCGCGAGAAACGGTTCGCGCTGGGCGCGGCCACGGCGACGCCGGCGGAGGCAATCAGGGCTCGGGCGACCGGGTGCGCCGGCATGCGCACGGCCACGGTCGCGCCGCCAGCGGTGACCGCCTCGGCGATCGCCGGGCCCCTCGCGAGCACGACGGTCAGCGGGCCAGGCCAGAAGCGCGCGGCGAGGGGCACCAGCACGGCAGGTGACCGGGCTGCGACCGTCGTGAGGGCCGATGCCTCGGCGATGTGCACGATCAGCGGATCGGTCGACGGTCGCTCCTTCGCGGCGAAGATGCGCGCGACGGCAGCAGGGTCGAACGCGCTGGCGCCGAGGCCGTAGACCGTCTCGGTGGGGAAGACCACCAGGCCACCGCGCCTGAGGCACGCGGCCGCGTGCGCCACCGCGCCTGGATCGGGGCTGGCCGGATCGACGGTGAGAACCTGGGTCATCGGGTAGGGGCGGTGAGTCACCGCCCCTACGTCGGGCGAGCTACTTCGCGATCGCGATCGCCTTGAGCGCGGCGGCGTCAGCCGACAGATCGGCCTGCCCGGCCGGGAACTTGTTCACCTGGAGGACGTATGCCGTGATGTCGGCGCCCTGCTCCGCCGTGAGCGAGCCCGGCGCGCTGGCCGGCATCGTCTGCACGATCTTGTCGACCAGGTCGGACAGCGGCGTCTTGTCCCAGAAGCCCAGGAAGTCGGCGCCCGCGAGGCCGGGGGCGCTCCCGCCGCTCATGTCGTCACCATGGCAGAACGCGCACTGCTCGTTGTAGAGCGCCTGACCGCGCGTGGCCTGGGCCTCCGAGTACACGCTGTCCTTGACCGTCTTGCCGGCGGGCGCCGCCGCCGTCTGTCGCGGGGTCACCGGCGTGGCCGCGACCTTCGTCGGCTCCGCGAGCGTGATCGCCTTCAGGGCAGCCGGGTCGTCCGGCAGATCCATCTGGCCGGCCGGGAACTTGTTCACCTGCAGGATGTAGGCGGTGATCTCCGCGCCCTGGGCGTTGGTCAGCGAGCCCGGTGCGCCGGCCGGCATGGTGCCGACGATCTTCTCGAGCAGGTCCGACAGCGGGGTCTTGTTCCAGAAGCCCAGGAACTCGCCGCCCGCCAGGCCGGGCGCGCTGCCCCCGCTCATGTCGTCGCCGTGACAGAACGCGCACTGTTCGTTGTAGAGTGCCTGACCGCGCGTCGCCTGGGCGGCGCTGTAGACGGCGTCGTTCGAGGTCTTCGCCTGCGCGCCGAGCAGGCTCCACGACATCGTGCCAGCGAAAATCACCAGAGCGCCGGCAACAGAGGCGGTCCACCGCGTCGGGGCCACCCGTGACTGACAGAACGGCATGCAAGTCCCTCCGAACACCAAACCTACCGCATCGTATCACAGCGGCACGTCGCGATCCGGGTTGGATCTCGGGCGTCGATATCCGCGACAATTCCCACGGGATCTGTTGATGGAGCGCATCGGGTTCATCGGCGTGGGCACCATGGGGGCTCCCATCGTGGGCCACCTCCTCGCCCACGGGCGGACGGTGACGGCGTACGCGCGACGGCCGGAGGCGCTGGCCCCCGTCGTCGCCCGGGGTGCGCGGCCGGCCGACTCGCCGGCCGCGGTCGCTGCGGTCAGCGACATCGTGTTCACGATGGTGACGGCGACGACCGACGTCGAACAGGTCCTGTTCGCCGGAGAGGGGATCGCGTCCGGGGCGCGGTCCGGTGTCCTGGTCGTGGACATGAGCACGATCGCCCCGGATGCAGCCCGGGAGTTCGCGGCACGCCTCGATCGGGGACAGGTGTCGATGCTCGACGCGCCGGTTTCAGGAGGGCCCGACGGCGCGAAGCAGGGCACGCTCACCGTGATGGCGGGCGGACCGGCGGAGGCGTTCCAGCGCGCGCGCCCGCATCTCGAGTGCTTCGCGTCGAATCTGTTTCACCTGGGACCGAACGGCGCGGGTCAGGTGACGAAGGCGTGCCACCAGCTGCTCCTGCTGATCACGGCGGAGGGTGCAGCCGAAGCGCTGGCCCTGGCGGCGCGTGGCGGCGTGGATCCCGAGCAGGTGCGGCAGGTGCTGATGACCGGCGTCGCGTCCAGCCGCGTGCTCGATCGCTTCGGGCGCCGCATGGCCGCGCGCGAGTTCAGCGACGGCATCTCCGTGCGGCTGTACCGGAAGGATCTGCAGATCGTCCTCGACGCGGCGCGGTCGCTGGGCGCGTCCACGCCGGCCGGCACGCTCACCATGACCCGGCTGCGCCGGCTGATGGAAGAGGGGCGTGGCACCGATGACCTGTCAGCGTTGATCACCGTCGTCGAAGACGAGGCCCCGGACGACGGTTCTGCTACTCTTCCGTCCTGATGCAGATGGCGCTGCCGCTCGTGGCTGCCGACGACGCCTCGGCCGAGCCCCTGCAACTGCACTTCGTCCGTCATCGCCGGGCCCGGCGGTACGTGGTGCGCGTGGACCGTGATGGCCTCGTGCGCGTGACCGTTCCGCGTGGCGGATCGACGCGCGATGCCGAGGCGTTCGCCAGGCGGCACGTGGAGTGGATCGAGCGCGAGCGGGCGCGGGTACGATCCGCGGCGATGCCCGGGGACGAGGTGGCGCGGTGGCGCCGGCTCGCACGGAAGGTGCTGCCGGCGCGTCTGCTGGCCCTGGCCGGGCTGCACGGGCTCACGGTGGCGCGCGTCAGCATCCGGAACCAGCGATCGCGGTGGGGATCGTGCGGCCGGGACGGGCACGTGACGCTCAACTGGCGCCTGGTGCTGATGCCGGACTGGGTGAGCGAGTACGTCCTGATTCACGAGCTGATGCACCTGAAGCGGCTCGATCATTCCCCGGCGTACTGGCGGCTCGTGGCTGCCTGCTGTCCCGGCTACCGGGACGCCCGGCGCTGGCTGCGCACGCACGGCCGCCAGCTCGGGTGAAGGAGCGTGAGATGAGCGGTGGGAAGAAAGAGTACCGGGTCCAGCGGTCGAAAGCGGAGTGGAAGGCGTCGCTGACGCCGGCGCAGTATCACGTGCTGCGCGAGCAGGGCACCGAACGGGCGTTCACCAGCCCGCTCAACACCGAAAAGCGCGCCGGGACGTTCCAGTGCGCCGGCTGCGGACAGCCGCTGTTCGCGTCGAACACCAAGTTCGACAGCGGCACGGGCTGGCCCAGCTTCTACCAGCCGATGGACGGCGCGGTGGACACGGAAGCCGACAACAGCTTCTTCATGCGCCGCACCGAGGTGCTCTGCTCCGCCTGCGGCGGACACCTCGGACATGTCTTCGAGGATGGCCCGGAGCCGACAGGGCTGCGGTACTGCATGAACGGTGACGCGCTCGCGTTCAGGCCCCGCAAGGACGGCGAGGCCTGAACGCGACCGAATACCCGAATCCCAGAACCCGAATCCCAAGCCAAATCCCAAGCACCGAATCCCAACACGGCCCTTACGCCTCGATGGCCCGGAGTGACCCGGTCAGGCGGCACCGTGGGCCTCGGTGGCTCGAACCCTGCAGCGGGACCCTCGCGGTTGGGATTCGGAAGGTGGGCGTTGGCTTGGGCTTCGGGCTTCGGGCTTCGGGGTTTCGCACACGCGGGGAGGCCGAGCGCGTGTGCGCTCAGCCTCCCCGCGTGTGCATCTCCAGGTGCGGATCCTGGCGCAGTGAGGAGAGGGGAATCAGCGCACGATCCTGATCGGCCAGCCTGACCTCGGCGCCGCGGTCCGCGCGGCTCGACCAGCGCTCGGCCACCAGAGCCTCGAGGGCGTCTGCCGAGGCACCGGCGCGCAGCGGTCCCCGGAGATCGAGCCCGTCGGTCGCATACAGGCACAGGTACCACAGGCCGTCGGCGGTCAGGCGGCTCCGGTCGCACTGCGCGCAGAACGGCTGCGTGGTGGACGAGATGATCCCGAAGACGGTGCCGTCCGGGAGGCGGAAGCGATCGGCGGGGGCGGAGGAGTCCTCCGGCACCGGGTCGATGGGGCCGTAGTGGCGTGTCAGCGCGTCCAGCATCTCGGTGCGAGGTACCACGCGGTCGGCCGACCAGCGCGTGGCGCCGCCGACGTCCATGTACTCGATGAAGCGGATCTCGGCGCCGTGCGTCCTGGCGTACTCCACCAGCGGCACGATCTCGTCGTCGTTCACGCCGCGCATGACCACGGTGTCGAGCTTCAGGCCGGGAAAGAGCGGCGCCGCTGCGGCCACGCCATCGAGCACGCGCTCGATCTCGTCCGAGCGTGTGAGCGCCATGAACCGGTCCCGCTGCAGCGTGTCGAGGCTGACGGTGAGCCGATGGAGGCCGGCCTCGCGGAGATCGGCCGCGGCGGGCGCCAGCAGCACGCCGTTGGTGGTCATGGCCAGATCCCGCAGCCGGGGCTTCACCGCCAGTCGACGGACGAGATCGGGCAGCGATCGACGCAGCAGCGGCTCGCCGCCCGTGATGCGCACCTTGTCCACGCCCATGCCAAGGAAGAGGTCGACGAGCCGATCGATCTCCTCGAACTGGAGGATGTCCTCGCGCGGCAGCCAGACGTACTCCTGCTCGGGCATGCAGTAGCTGCAGCGCAGGTTGCAGCGATCCGTGACCGAGAGTCGGACGTTGCGGAGCGGACGGGCGAAGGTGTCGTAGACCACGGCCGGTTCGCCGATTGTCGCACGCCGCGGCCGCAGCCTCGCCCGGGCCGCGCAGGGGTCAAATCACGGCGAGCCGCGTGCGATCGTGCGGCAGGAACGGGCGGCTGGCGCGCTGCCCTTCGAAGCGTGCGCCCCAGCGGCCGGGGATCGCCGTGCCGCACCGCGGGCAGGCTCCCCGCTCCGTGAGCCGGTACTCCCGGATGTGATACCCGACCCGGGCGATCAGCCGCTCGCCGCAGGCGTGGCAGCAGGTGTCTTCCAGCGCGCCGACCCGGCCGGGTGCGTTGCCGGCGTAGACGTACCGCAGGCCGGCCTCGCGCGCGATCGCCGCGGCCCGCACGAGCATCGCGGGCGTCGTGTCCGGCGAGGTCCTCATGCGGTAGTCCTGGTGAAACGCCGTGACGTGCCACGGGATGTCGGGTGACACGCCCGCGACGAACGCGGTCAGGCGCCGCAGTTCCCCGTCGCTGTCGTTGAAGCCGGGCACGAGCAGCGTGACGATCTCCACCCACACCCCATCAACGTGGAGATGGCGGATGGTGTCGAGAATGGGCTGCAGCCGTCCGCCGAGCTCGCGGTAGCGGCGATCGTCGAAGCTCTTGAGATCGACCTTGTACAGGTCGATCCAGGGGCGGAGGAACTCGATCGCGCGGGGCGTGCCGTTGCCGTTCGACACGAAACCGGTGGCGAGCCCGGCCTCGCGCGCTTCGCGGAAGACGGCCACGGCCCACTCCGCCGTGATCAGCGGCTCGTTGTAGGTGCTGACGACGAGCCGCGCGCCCTGGGCGATCGCATCGCCTACCAGCGCACCGGGCGACAGATCACGCGGAGGGACGACCGCCTGCGGGTCACGAAGGGCCTGCGACGTGACCCAGTTCTGACAGTAGGCGCAGTGCAGATCGCAGCCGAGCATCCCGAAGCTGTAGGCGAGGCCACCCGGCCAGGCGTGAAAGAAGGGCTTCTTCTCGACCGGGTCGCACTGCACGCCGGCTGCGTAGCCCCAGGGCACCAGCAGCCGGCCGTCGTGGTTGAAGCGGACCTTGCAGACCCCTTCGGCCCCCTTCGGAATGGGGCACCGGTGTCCGCAGGCATGGCAGCGGAGACGCCCGCCGCCGAGCGGTTCCACGAGCTCGGGCGCGGCGTCCCGTGTGCGCGCGCGAAGCAGCTCTCGGAGGTTCACGGGCGAAATCCCGAAACCTGAATCCCGAATCCGGAGCCAGGCCCCGGATCCCAACTCCCAGACTGCGAGTGACTGACCCGGTCTCCTCGAGGACGGGGCATCGGGACTTGGTGATCGGGACTTGGTTCGGGATTCGGGATTCGGGTCTTGGGATTTCGCGCCGTCCTGCCCGCGCCTACGGGCAGGATGGCGCGATCGACTCGATGGCCAGCATGTTGAGGCGCATCTCGTCGGGGTTGCGGATCAGCAGCCCCTTGGCCATCACGCTGTGTCCGATGAGCGCGGTGGGCGCCTGGAAGACGTCCAGCAGGTACACCGTGCCCGAGCCCAGCGGGAGGCCCTTCGCCAGCTCGGCATCGCCCTTCGGATCGTCGATGGTGCTGACTTCCGGGTCCACGGCGTGGATGATGCGCCAGCGGCCGCCCTCCTGCTGCAGGCAGCCGCGCACTTCCACCAGCGCGCCCGTGGGTGCCGGCTGGGGACCCTTCGGCCCCACGACCTGGATGTCGCGCAGGGCGCTCATGTTGAGCGGAAGCGGCGTGGTGCCGGAGGGGAAGCCGTTGGTCTTCAGCAGGTAGGCGAGGGCGTCCAGCTTCTCTTCCGCGGACACGACGGTTTCTTCACCGGGCGGCATCGTTTCCCGGATCTTGCGATACAGACGATCCAGGTAGCGGTTGCCCCAGTTGCGGACGAAGGTCCCGCCAATCAGGGGCGGACCCTCGCCGCCGGTCAAGTCCTCCTCGTGGCACCAGGCGCAGTGCCGGACCACGACCTCGCGGCCGTGGGCGGCCTGTTCGTCCGTGTACACGCCCTGCCAGATCTTCGGCAGCTCATGGGCGGCCTCTTCCGGCTGCTGAGCCGCGGCCGGCGGCGCGCCGCCGGACAGGCACACGGCGAGGCCGACGCCGAGGACGGCGGACCGTCGCCGGTCCCGGGTGAAGGATGCGGACCGCATTGACAGTAAGTAGACCACAGCCGCCCCCCGGTGTCACCTGCGTTCGTCCCCGAGCGGCGGCGTTCGTCCCCGGGTCCCGCAGAGAGGCCGATATAATCGACCGGCATCCGATGCGGACGATTCTGATCACCAACGACGATGGCGTGCATTCGGAGGGGATCGCGGCACTGGCGCAGGCCCTGGCGCCGCTGGGCACGATCGTGGTCGTGGCGCCGCTGTCCGAAGCCAGCGCGATCGGCCACGCCCTGACGCTGGCGCGGCCCCTCCGGCTGGAAACGGTGCGCGACGGCGTGTACGGGGTGGACGGCACACCGACCGACTGCGTCAACGTCGCCGTGACGCACGTGCTCCGCCGGAAGCCCGATCTCATCGTGTCGGGGATCAACAAGGGGTTCAACCTGGGAGACGACGTCACCTACTCGGGCACGGTGGCGGGTGCCCTCGAGGGCGCGCTGCTCGGGGTCGCGAGCATCGCGGTGTCCGCCGAGCGCCGCGGCTCCGAGTTCGACTTCCCCGTGGCGGCGCGCGCCGCCGCCGCCATGGCCGGGATCGTCCTCGATCGCGGTCTGCCGAAGTGGACGCTGCTGAACGTCAACGTGCCGTTCGGTGCGAACCGGGGCTTCCGCGTGACCGTCCAGGCCAAGCGGAACCACGTGACGATGGTGGACGAGCGGCACGATCCCCGGGGCCGGCCGTACTACTGGATCGAGGAGGGGCAGAACCGCTGGGAGCCTCACGACCGGTCGGACTACCAGGCGGTGATCGATGGGTACGTGTCGCTCACGCCGCTCCAGCCGGACATGACCGCCTGCGACGCGCTGTCGCACATCGAGGCGCTGGCGCCCGCGACGGAAGAGCCGGTCGGCGGGCGATGACGTCGCCCCGCGCCCGTCTCGCCGTGCTCGCCTGCTGGGCGGCGATCATCCTGATGGGCACGCTGGCGCCGTATCGATTCGGCGGCCCCGCCTACGCCAGCGCGAAGCTGACCCGGGTGGCGTGGAACCCCGTGCGGACGGTGATCGAGGCCAGGCCGCGCCGCACCGTGCGCGACGCGGTCATCAACATCGGCCTGTTCCTGCCGTTCGGGTTCGCGGTGGGGCGGGTGGTGCGTGGACGCGGGAGGGGGCGCCGGATCTGGAGGGTCGTCCTGGCGGGCAGCCTGTTCAGCGTCGGCATCGAGACCGCCCAGTTGTTCACGATCTGGCGCTTTCCCGCGGTCCACGACGTCATCCTCAACACGCTCGGGGCGCTGGCTGGGGGGCTGTGGGAGGGACGCCGTGCCCGCCGCGCGCTGCTCGACACGGGCGGCGCTGTCGCGCCGGCCGCGTGATAGGATCAGGGTCCTTGTGTCGGGGCGTGGCTCAGCCTGGTAGAGCACTCGGTTCGGGACCGAGGGGTCGGAGGTTCAAATCCTCTCGCCCCGACCACTCCAGTTCGTTCGGCGCGGCCCTCGATCGATCCTGAGATCGGTTGAGGGCCGTTCTGTTTCCGGGCCCCTCCGTCCCCATCCGCCCCATCTGTCCCGTCCCCCCGTGGGCGCGCTTGACCTGCGGCCGTTCACCCCGGAACATGGAGGCGTTTCGACGGTTCGCTGCCGCGGTCGGCGGCTCTCTCAGGAGGAGACGCGCATGATCGGTCCCGTACTCGTCGCGCTGATGCTGGCGGCCCCCCAGTCCGACGGCGCGCCGCCGGTCGGCAACCCTGACAACGTGACCTCCGGCAAGGTCGTGCCTGCCGGTCGTTTCTCCACGCCCGATCTCCACCACCCCCGCGGCTGCGGGTGGTGCCACGGGATCCACGGCGACGGCGGCTTCGGGCCGGACCTGGCCGGCGGCCGCGGGTTGTCGTGGGAGCAGTTCAGGCGCGCGGTGCGGGATCCGTGGGGCTTCATGCCGGTCTACAGCGAGTCGCAGCTGCCCGAGCAGGCGCTGGCGGACATCTTCGCCTACATCAACACGCTGCCGGTGGCGACCGCACCAGGGCCCCGGTACTGGCGCGCCGCGCCGCCGACGGCCCCGGCAGGGCAGCGACTCGCGATGAACGTGATCGGCTGCGGGCAGTGTCACGAGCCGGAGCAGAAGTTCCCGCGCACGTGGCTGGGCGAAGTGGCCAAGGACGTCACGTTCGAGTACTTCGCGGACCTGATCTACAACCACTCGACGAAGTTCCCGCGCGGCAGCATGCCCGATTTCTCGCGCGAGCGGATCCCCGAGGTGATGCTGCGCGAGGTCTATGACTGGATGAAGGGCATCGGCTGGCGCGCCTCGATCGGCGCGTCGTTCGCGGTTGGCCAGCGGGGCGGCGATCGCACCACGTACACGCTGACGGCCACGAACCGGGGGCAGGCGGGCAAAGGGCTGACCGCGGAAGGCATCACCGTATTCGTGCGGATTCCGTCGGGGACAACCGTGGCGGGCGCGACCGGCGACGGGTACGTGGGGACCATGCGGCTCGCGCAGCTGGGGCTGGAGCCGGCGCTGCAGTACGCACCGCACTCGGTGGACGACTCTGGTCACGTGGAGCGGCCGGTGCCGGATCTCTCGCGTGACGTGGCGGTGTGGAGGGTCAAGCAGCTCGGGCCGGCCGAGAAGCTCACCCTGACGCTGACGTTGCAGGGGCCGCTGAACGAAGAGGTGATCGAGGGGTTCGAGGGGTCCACGATCCACTGGGCGAACCCGGGGCGGAGGCCCGCCGGCAGTCCGCCGGTGATGGTGTACCGCGACCTGCGGATTCCGGACAATGGCGACCACGAGCGGATCGCGCCGCCGAAGATGCCGTAGCCCGCGCGAGGTCGCATTGTCGGCACGAGCAGTCCGACGACGCGGACGTAGCACCTGTCGAGTTGCCCGCGACGGTGCTGTCGCAATCGCCGGAGATCCCGTGCGAGCACCGTCATGCTGACAAGAGCCATCGGAGACGGGTTCATCGACAACTTCCAGGTCGATGAGGCGCCGCCCGCG
>VFZH01000130.1 GCA_016871255.1 Acidimicrobiia bacterium
GCGGTCAGGCCGTGGTCGTGCTGGCCGGCGGCGTGGCGTTCGGCGCCGTGTATGTGTCCGGCACTCCGCTGGCGGCGGAGGGCGGCGCCGCGTTCGGCGCGCTCGAGCGCCTGGACTACCTTGTCGCGTACCTCGGGCTGCCGTGGACGCGTGCCGCCGCGCTGGCGCTGCCCGGCCGCGTCCTCGGTGCGGTGCTGCTGCTCTTCGCGGTCTGGACGCTGGGGCGCGCGATGCTGGCGGGACGACACGGGCCGTGTCCGGATCCGCTGGCGACCGTGCTGATGGCCTTCTCGCTGACCGGTGCCGTCGCGGCTGCCGCCGCACGCTCCGGCGTTGACGGCGAGGTGTTCGTCCCCGTGCGGTATTCGGTGCTGCTGATGCCGCTGCACGCGGGAGCGTTGATGACCGTCGCCGCCCGGATCGAGTCGGCGTGGCACGCGGGCGCGATGCGGGTCGTGACGGCGGCGGCCGTGCTGCTGCTGGCGCAGCAGATCGTCTCCGGGGAGATCGCGCGCGCCGAGACCACCGTGATGCGCGCCACGCTCGCCGAGTTCGCCGCCGGGGAGATTCGGCCCGGGATGGAGACGGTGGTGTTCGACGACCTGGAACAGGCGCGAAGGGACTTCGACGCGATTCGCGCGGCCGGTCTGTACCAGCACGCAAGGTAGGAAACGGAGTATCCCATTCGGATGCACCGGATCCCCGTAGTGCGACGCGCCTCGCCTTCCGCCTCGCGTTCCGGCGGCTGCGGCCTGCCGGCCGCGGCAGGCCGTGGCGGGGATCCGGCTCGACGCGTCGACGGCGGGCACAGCATGTACCCAGCCGTGAGGTCGCCAGCCGGGCCTGGAGCCCTCGATGCTATGGGCGGCCGTCGGGGTCGGGCAGCCACAGCCCGGTGCGCGGGAAGTAGCTGCGCCAGCCGAACCAGAACGCGGGCAGGGTCGTGGCCCGCAGCAGGCGCGTCTCGGCCTTCGGGCCTTCGAGACCCCGACCGTCGGCCAGGCTCCAGGTCGTTCCGCTCGCCGTGTCGCGCAGGACCGGCTGGTGGTCCGCCGTTTCGGCGAGCGTGAAGTCGAGGGGTGTACCATCGACCCGCCGGTCGAAGACGATGACCGGCAGGTTGCGTCCGGGCGCCACCACGACGACCGGCTGGTCACCCACGCGCGCCTGCACCAGGCGCGCGTCGCGGACGGCGGCCAGCGGGAAGGCCATTTCGCTGTCGCCCGCCCGCACGCCGAGGATGCGCTCCTTGGGCGGCAGCCGCGCGTCCGGATTTCGGCGCCCGAGGATCCCGATCTCCGAGGGATTGCGGTTGTAGCTTTCGTACGGGGTGCGGAACTCGCCGCGCTTCCGCATGACCGTCGAGTCCGGATAGAGCGTCCGCCACTGCTTCCAGGTGGCGTGAAGCGCAGGGACGAGCTGCAGACGGCGGCCCGCGAGCGGTCCCCGGATCGCGAGGCCGTCCACATGGGTCCAGAGCGAGTCCGTCTGCCGGTCGTACATCACGAGCCCATCCCTGTAGAGCATGCCGGAGACGCCGAACGACAGCAGCCGTCCATCGAGCGCGCGCTCGTATACGATGCCGGTGCCGCACAGCGGACACCAGGTGACCGCGATCGGCGTGCCCTCGAAGATGTCGTTGACGATCTCGTGGCGATCGAGCTGCCACGTCGAGTAGGCGCGCTGCTCGCGCTCACCGACCAGGCCGAGAACGATCTCCTCGTCCGCCAGTGCCGCGGCCGAGGCGGCCGGTTCGAAGGTGGGGTTGTCGATGGCGGGAATCGCGTCTCTCGGGAGCACGACGTACACGCGGTCGTCGAGCTGGGCCGAGACGGACGCTGCCGCCAGGATGGCGACGACCGGGATCGCACGCGCGGGCGACATGGCGTCCCTCCTCCAGCGAGGCCGGGCGACCGGGGACAGCCGGCTGCAGGTCCGCGATCGAGATTATGCCCTTTCCCGGATCAGCGTGCCGGGGAAGGCGTCGGGGTTGTGCAGCCCGTCACAGTTTCCGCCCTGGACGCTGCGAACACGAGTCGTGCTGCTGCCCGATGCCGCAGCTGCGTCGCGTTGAACAGGCGCTCGAGTTCGTGCGGCGCTTCGCGGCCGGTGCGCTGGCGGCGGAGACTGGGGCCCGTCGTCAGCGCGCGGGCAGGCTGGAGTGTTCCGAAAACGTGGCCCCGCCGGCCGTCGGCACGGGGTGGTCCTGGAAGAAGCGGCGCACCTCGTGTGCCGCTTCGGTCGAGCAGAAGCTCCCGACCGAGCCGACGACGCCCGGCAGCCCCTGGAACGGTGGCCGTCGGGTGATGGCTGCTCCAGATCCGGCCGCCCTCGTCCTCGACAACCGGCTGATTGTTCTCATCGTCTCTTGCGCTCGACGTGTGCCACGCCGTTGGGAATGAGGTGGCTCATGGGTGCCATGCAGCGGCTCGGGCTCGCGGCACTGGTTGGCGTCACCACCCCGGCGGCACTGGCGACGGCCAGTGATCAGGCACCCTGCGTGTTGCGGATGATCCCGTGCCCCAGCGCGTTCCACTTCCAGGTGATCGCGGACGACGAGACGATCGGCGAGGCCGGTACGCGCTCGGTCAGGTTGGACGCCATCCACGCGGTCAGCCAGTCGTTCAGGATCACGTCGAGGCTGAGCGTGATGCGTTCGTCATCGGCGGCGTTGACGAGGGTGTGCACGTCGTTGGTGTCGAAGTAGTGAAGATAGCCGGCTTCGAGACGGTACAGCTCGATCGCGCCTTCGCCCGCGCGATGGAGCCGGGCCATGTCGAACCAGACGTCGCCGTTGGCGTCGCCCGCGAGACCTGACCCGTCCGTGTCGAACCGCCGGATGTCCAGCCGGTCGTTGGCGATGAGCAGAAACGCCCGGTCGCTGGTGACGAACGGAATCTGGAATCTCGCCACGCGCGGGCCCTTGTCCCTGTCGTCGTGGAAGGCGTAGGCCGCCTTGGGCCCGCGCCGGAGCAGGCGGAACGCGGCCTTCCCGGTCTGAAAGCTGTCGAACATCTCCTTCATGTACGGGCAACGCTCGAGCGCCCCGGAGAACGGAACGTTGTTGCGGTGTTCCCGATGCGACTCTATGATTTGATCCGCCGAGGGCAGCGAGACGCCGTTGCCGTACGGGCCCTGGGAGAAGTCGAGGATCCCGCGCGCGATCCCGGCTTCATCGGCGAGGCGGCGCAGATCGTAGACGTACGGCGTTCTCAGGACCACAGACATCGCGCGGATCCTCCGGTGACACACGCATGATGCGACGGGCCCGCGCGACATCGCAACGTCGGCGGCGTCCTCCCTGCCGACGTTGGCGCCGCTGACGCCCGTGGCCGCCGATCGGGACTGGCGGTTTGCCGGGGAAGTCGGCATCACGTACGCGTCGGCGGATCCCGGGCGCGCACACGAACGCCTGTTTCACCCCGTGCTGGCCGACCGCGCCGCCGACGGGTCCTACCTCATCGTCGACGAGCCGGCCCGGCAGAAGAACCTGACGGTGCTGTTCGAGACGCGCACGCGCCGGGTGTCTCCCGCCGGCGAGACGCTGTTCGATTCCATGGCGCTCGGGATACACGACGGCTATGGCTGCCTGCTGCCGTCGGGACGTGTGGCGATTCTCCGCCGCACCACCTGGGAGCTGTTGATGTTCGACGCGTCGGGGGCCGCGCTGGGCCGCATCGATCTCTCGCCGATCAGCCGTCGCATGCCGCGCGTGGTCTCGGCCACGCGGGCCGGCACGTTTCTCGTGAGCTTCGTTGACACCGTCTACCAGGGGGACATCGCCGAAGTGGATCGGGAAGGCCGCCTCCTCTGGGCCGTCTCCTCGCCACCGCATCCGCTCGGATGCCCGACCAGTCTCCAGCTGCTCCCGAACGATCACATCCTGCTCGCGGACTCGTTCGGTCATGCCGTGATCGAGCTGCGACGCGACGGCACGGTGGCGTGGCAGTACGGAACTCGAGGGGATCCGTCGAGCGACATCCGCCATCTGTCGAACCCGACGGCCGCCTTCCAGACTGATGACGGCCGGCGGATCATCGCCGACACGCGCAACGACCGCGTGCTCGTGGTCGTCGGAGAGGATGCGTCGACTCTCGCAGTCCAGGGACCGCCGCTCAGCGGCCCCACGTTCGTCAAGACGCTGTCGGATGGCCATCACCTGCTCTGCGACGCCGGCAACCGCCGCGTCATAGAGATCGACAGCGTGGGGCGGGTCGTGTGGCAGTACGGCAACACGCTGGCGTCGCGCCGGATGCTGTCCTACCCGCGCTCGGTGGAACGGATGCCAGGCGGGGTTCTCCTGGTCGCCGACACCTGCCACGACCGCGTGATCGCGGTCGACCAGGATGGCAGCGCCCACGCCGTCTCGACGTCCCGTACGGGACTGTTCTGGCCGAGGTGTGCCCGCGGTACACCGCGCGGGACCATTCTGGTTGCGGACGGCAGGTCGAGTCGGATCGTGGAGCTGTCGCCAACCGGTGAGACGCTGCGGACACTGCGCACCCTGCACTGCGCAGACGGCGATCTCGTGCTGGGTGACCCCCACGACGTCCGCGAGCTCGAGGGCGGGATGTTGCTCGTGACTGATGCGCAGCGGGATCTCGTGGTCGAGACTGATTGGTCGGGGCAGGTCCGCTGGGCGCTCGGGGGTCGAGGCGCCGCTCCGCTCGGCGGCGTGGCTCTCAGGGATCCCCACAGCGCCCAGGTGATGCGCGATGGCCGGGTGCTCATTGCCGACAGCGGCAGCGGTCGTGTGCTGTTTGCGGATCCCGCGACCGGGTCGACGTCCTCGCTGCAGACGGTCACGGCCGGCGACGGGTCGCAGCGTCGGCTCCGGCAGCCGCGTTTCGTCGAGCAGGTCGACGACGGCACGCTGCTGATCGTCGACACGGCGAACAACCGTGTGTTCGGAGCGACCGAGGAGGGGCAGATGCTCTGGGAGGTCGCGGATGCCCCTGGGTCGCCGCTCCCGTCGCTGTTTCAGCCACGATGGGCGCACCTGACGAACGACAACGAGCTGCTCATTTCCGACCACTGGCAGCATCGGATCCTGCAGTTCACGCGCCCGGGGCAGCCGGCAGCCCCAACGCCACTGTGAACCGGCTGCGCCCGCGTCGCAGACCGCGCCCGCCGCCCGGCGGCCGGTTCAGAGGTCCGCCCAGGAGGCGGAACGTCGTCTGAACACCGACAGGGAGACGGGGCGCGAGCGCGACTACGCACCCGCACAGCGCCGCGACCACTCGTGTCAGGATGCGCATCGAAGTTCCCCCCAGCCGCGCGTTCGTGGGCTGCGTGCCGTTCGAATCCGTGTGCGCGAGGCGCTGGCGGAGGCACACAGGTAGATCCGTCGTGTCAGGCGATCACAGAATCGGCACGACACGGAGCTCGGACAGGGCGGGGTCCGACACCCACAGCATGTTCAGCAATCGGACCGCGTCCGGTCCTATGAGCGATCGTATCAGCGGCCGCGCGAGCAGGGTGGTCAGCAACGGGTCCCGCGGTTGTCGTCCGATGAAGATCGGGGGAGTCGCCTGCACACCCAGGCGGTCGAGGGCCGTCCGCGCCGCCGCCGTCAGCTCGATACCGGGAGCACCAGCTCCCATCAGGAGCCGCGCGTTGAGCGACGGACCGTTGAGCACGACGAAGGTCGCGCGAGACGGGTTCCGGATCGGGCCGACTCCATCCATGCGCGCCAACTGATCGAACGAGAGGAAAGAGTCACGCGCCGCGCGCGGGCGAGTGAACCGGATGACCCGTACCGAAAGCGGATCGCTGATCACCGACACCGCGGGGTAGGCGTTCAGGAACTCCGTCGCAAGGGTGGCGTTTCGCGCGAGCACGAGAGTCAGGCGGCAGCGCGCGTCCAGATACGCGCAGACGACCGCCACGGCGCATGCCCCGGTGAGGCACGCCGCCATCCCCACCCGCAGCGCCACGCGCGCCGCAGGCCGGCGGCGCCCGAGCCACGCCCAACCGTCGGTAAGAAGCTTTGCCAGCAGGATCACCAACGGGGGAAGCGCCGGCACGATCAGCCGAGGGGAAACGGGGAGCGCGACATACTGCGAGAGGCTGGCGCTCATGAAGTTGTAGAACAGCAATATCGCGCCTGCCCACGACAGGAACATCAGGTTGTGGCGCCAGCGGCTCACTCCGTAGATCGCGCCGGCGATCATCAGCGGTCCCCAAACGCCAAGCGACAGGCTCGGATACACGAACATCGCGGGATAGGCGCGGACGAGGCGATAGGGCAGATCGATGTTGGCGCTCACCACCTGTCCGTGGCCCGCATACGCCTGGACGTTCGAGAAGCGATGGAGTGCGCTGCCATCGATGACCTGGTGGTACACAAGCTCGATGACCACGACGGACAAGAACCCGGCGAGCAGGATGCCGACGTGGTTGAGTGGCTGTCGTGAGACCACCAGGAAGAGCGCGAGCACTCCGATCATCACGGCGCCGGCTTCCGTGGTGAGGTAGGCGAGTCCGACACAGAGACCCGCCAGCAGCAGGGCAAGACGGTGTCGGCCGCGCCGCGGGTCCGCGCCAAGCATGCCGAACGCCGCCGCGGCGCAGAGCTCGAACGATACGATCGGCTCTGGAACGAGCGTCCGTCCGATGGTGAGGGTGATCGGCACGAGGGGATACAGCAGGCCCGCGAGCAGTCCCGTCCGCCGGCCCCAGACCCGTGTGCCGAGCCACGCGACCATTGGCGCCGTGAAGACCGTACAGAAGAAGGGGAGCAGCGAAAGGGTGAGTGGGTTCGATCCGGCCACACTGAACATCACGGCCAGGGGAAACACGAGGCCAATTCGGCCCGCCCGGTGTCCGCCGGTGACGAGCGGATCGCTCCATCCGTGTTGGAGCGAGGTCGCGAGGTCGGCGTAGCCCAAGTCGTCGGTCGCGACGAACCCCTGCCCGAACGCCAGGCACAGCATCAGCGACAGAAGGGTGACCACCCCGAGCCCCAGCAGGGGGGGCCTCGACGTTACAGCGCCGGGGTCCTGGTTTTCCGCCGTCACCGTAAGATCCTACCTTTGAGCGGAGGTCAGGGTCGCCCAGAGCGGCTTCGAACGATGGCCATGCACCTGAACAGCCGATGGATCGGTCGTCGCGTCTACGAGTATTTCGCGGTCAATGTTGCGCCGCTGCTCGGCTGGCGGGACCCGATTCTGGTGTATCAGATGGGCAAGGTCGGGTCTTCGTCGATCCGCAACTCGCTGTTCCGCTGCGAAGACCCACGCACCCGGCTGGTGTTGATGTCTCATGAGTTCTATCCGATCCGCAAACGCGATCTGAGTCGAATCCGGATCGAGCCGGAATACCGGGATCATGTCATCCGCGAGATCGAACACAGCCGGCGGGTGTTCCGGCAGGTCTCAGCGAGGAGGCGGCGAGGATGGCGCATTCGCGAAACGTTCTACACGCAGCGGATCTACCAGGCATACGTCAAACCGGGACATCGGCTGCGGGTGATCTCGCCCGTCCGTGATCCGGTGGCATGCAACATCTCGATGTTCTTCGAACAGTTCGATCAATACGCGGGAGCGCCGCTCCAGGAGTCACCTCTCGACATCGACTCGATGATCGACATCTTCATCGAACGATTCATGCACTGGAGGCCGTTGACCTGGTTCGACGCCGAGCTGAAAACCACACTGGGGCTCGACGTATTCCAACATCCGTTTCCACGGGAACAGGGGTTCAACACCATTGCCGGCAGCAACGTCGAGCTGCTGCTGCTCAAGAGCGAGCTGGACGACACCGTGAAGGCCGGCGCAATCGCCGACTTCCTGGGTCTGGATGCCTTCACGATGGTACGGAGCAACGTGAGCAGCGACCGCAGTCATGCGAGGCAGTACGAGGAGTTCAAGCGGCGGATCCGGGTCCCGGATTGGCTGCTGGACGACCTGTACGAATCCAAGTTTGCCCGGTTCTTCTACACCGACGAGGAGCGTGCGCGATTCCGCCGGAGATGGAGCGGCGAGACGGCGCCAGCGTGACATCGACGGACCCGAGCGGCTGTCATGAGGCCCTGGCCTGGCCGCCATCGTCGGTCAGGTAGAAGCCCTCGGACGCGATCTCCCGCAGAGCCGCGAGGTCGGACTCGACGACCTCGCGATCGTCGTGCGCGAGTGTCACCAGGCCGGCGACGGCCGGCATCGGCAGGCCGATGTGCGCCCCGATGCGCAGCGATTGAAACGAGGCAAGGGCCTCGACCTCCGCGAGCCGGGGGAGCGCACGCAGCACGCCCGGGCTCCAGGGCCGCAGGAAGAAATTGGCGACGGTGCCGGAGAGCCGGGGCGCCGTGTGCGCCTCCGCCCTGAAACGGTGCGGCTCCAGCGCAGCGTCCAGCGTGAGGTCGAGGGCGCTGAGACCGCCGCGCGACGCGCTGAGCACGGCGTTGTTGCCCCCGCTGAGGCGCGCGCCGATTTCCACGAGCACCGGACCGTCGCCATCGACGATGATCTCGCAATGTGAGGGACCGTGCCGGATGCCAAGCGCGTCGAGCGCGGCACAGGCGTAGGAAAAGAGCTCCCGCTGAACGAGTCCCTCGTACGGGAGCAGGACCATGGCGTCGTAGCAGACGAACCCGTGCGGGCCGCCCGCCCGCGGCGCCGGCCGCGTATATCGCCAGAACGCCGCCGGCCGGTGGAGCCCGTCGAGGCTCACGGCGTCCACCACGTACTCGGGGCCGTCCACGAACTCCTGTATGAGCACTGAGAGATTGCTCTCCCCGAGAACGGACGGCGCTCCGACGATGCGATCGAAGGCGACCCGAAGCTCCTCGCCCGAGCCACAGAGCGCCACCGCGTCCGACCCGCAGCTCCGGTGGGGCTTGGCGATCACGGGCCACCGTGCGCCCGTCGTCGCCCACGTTTCCAGCACCTCCACCGCATCCGAGGAACACTGGGGAATCGTCCGGAGCCCGGCGGCCGCCACCACCTCGCCCATGATCGCCTTGTCGCGCCGCGCGGCGCTCAGGGCCGTGCCGTTGGAGCGCAGCCCGAGCCGCTCGCTCAAGGCGTCGGCGAGCTCGACGCCCATGTCACACCCGGCGATCACGGCGCACACGTCGAGTGCGGCGAGGCAGCCAGCGGTCGCGTCCACGTCGCCGTCGTGGACGCAGTGGTGCGCGAAATCCGCTGGGACACACGATCGGCGGAACAGCTGCGGGATTGCCGTAGTGCTCTGGACCATTACGGCCTCGTGCCCACGCCGCATCAGGGCGGGAGCGAGATTCGAGCCCCCCGAATACGGATCGACAACCGCCACGCGCGGCGCCCTCATTCCACGCACGCCTCCGTCGTGTCGGCCGCGGGGCTCGATGCGCCCGCAAGGCACGCGTTCTCGAACAGTGTCACCGTCCGGCGCAATGTGCCGGTGTGCCGATCGACGACCGCTCGCGCGCGTGCGCCGTACGCGGCCCGGGCGAGTGGATCCGCGAGGAGGGCTGCGACGGCGCCGCACACGGCGGCCTCGCCATCGACCTGTACGAACGCCGACGCGTCGCGGAAACGGGCGAAGTCCTCCGCGAACGACCCGGCATGGGGGCCGACGACGATGGCCCTCCCATGAGCCGCAGGCTCGAGGATGTTGGAGCCGACCGTATGCGTCAGGGTCCGGCCGACGAACGCCACGGTCGCGGCGGCGTAGAGGGCGCGCAGTTCGCCGGACGTGTCGACCACGAGGATATCCGCCCGCGCGCGTCCTGGTTCCCGCTCTCCACCCAGCGAGTTCGAGCGGCTCGCCACCCGGAACCCGCGACGCACGGCCCGGTCGAAGGCACGCGGCGCGTCGACCACCGACCGGGGGACGAGCACGAGGCAGAGCGATGGGTAGGTCTCGCGCAGGCGCGCGAACGCGTCGACCAGGACCTCATCCTCGCCGGGGGCCAACGACCCGCCGAGGAGCACGAGCGCCTCGTCGGGGATGCCGGCCGCGCGGAGCACGATCCGCACGGACGCGGGGTCGGTGGACCGCGCGGCGTTCGCAGCCAGGTCGTACTTGAGCGAACCTGAGACGCGGAACCGGCCCTCGTCGCTTCCCAGCTCGCGCAGGCGCGTCAGGTCGCCGGCCTCGGACAGCGAGACGAGCTGCACGCCTTCGAGTGCGTGCGCCCAGGCTGGATCGCGCCGCCAGCGCACGATGCTGGCGGCGCTCACTTCCGCGCCAATCCACGCAACGGTCACGCCGCATGCCCGGGCCGCCCGCGCCAGTGCGAGCGGGATCGAATTTCCGAACACCACGAGCGTCGACGCACTCCGCGCCGTCAGGGCCCGACGGCCGTATGCGGGGCATTCGCAGGGCGTCTCCACGAC
>VFZH01000131.1 GCA_016871255.1 Acidimicrobiia bacterium
GTTACAACGCGCCGGTGCTCGACCGGATCCTGAAGGATCCGTCCAGCCGCGCGCTGTACCTCTTTCCCACCAAGGCGCTCGCACAGGACCAGCTCGCCGAACTGCACGAGCTCTCTGGCCGTCTGAGCGTGCCGGGCGAGCTGGACATAGGCGCCTTCACCTACGACGGCGACACGCCGCAGGACGCACGCCGATCCATCCGGTCGCGCGCGCACGTCGTGCTCAGCAACCCGGACATGCTGCACGCGGGGATCCTACCGCACCACCCGCGCTGGGCGAAGCTGTTCGAGAACCTGCGCTTCGTCGTCATCGACGAGCTGCACGCGTACCGCGGCGTGTTCGGCAGCCACTTCGCCAACGTGCTGCGGCGCCTCCACCGCGTGTGCCGTCACTACGGTTCATCGCCCACGTTCGTCTGCTCGTCGGCCACGATCGCCAACCCGCGCGAGCTGGCCGAGGCGCTGGTGGAGCAGCCGTTCGAGCTGGTGGACAAGAGCGGCGCACCGCGAGGTGAGAAGGTGTTTCTGTTCGTGAACCCGCCGGTGGTGAACCGCGAGCTGGGCATCCGCCGGTCCTACCTGACGGAGACCAGGCGGGTCGCCGGCGCGTTCCTGCGCCGGGGACTCCAGACGATCGTCTTCGCGCAGAGCCGGCTGACCACCGAGATCCTGACGACCTATCTGAGAGAAGACTTCGACGGCGCGCCGGGGGACGAGCGCTGGATTCGTGGGTACCGCGGCGGATACCTTCCCAACCGGCGGCGCGAGATCGAGCGCGGGCTGCGCGACGGGTCGGTGAGGGCCGTGGTGTCCACGAGCGCGCTCGAGCTCGGTGTCGATATCGGCGCCCTGGATGCCTGCGTCATGGCCGGCTACCCGGGCACGATCGCCGGCACCTGGCAGCGGGCGGGGCGTGCCGGGCGCCGCAGCGGCCGGTCGGCGGCCGTGCTGGTCGCGAGCAGCGCGCCGCTCGATCAGTTCGTCGTGCGCCACCCGTCGTTCTTCTTCGACGCGCCGCCCGAACACGCGCTCATCAACCCGGACAACCTGCAGATCCTGCTGGACCACGTGAAATGCGCGGCGTTCGAGCTGCCGTTCAGCCGGTCGGATACCTTCGGCACCCTCGACGTGCAGGAGGTGCTGCGCGTGCTCGCCGAGAACGGCTTCGTGCACGAGGTGGACGGGCCCGGTGACGACGGGCAGTGGCAGTGGACGAGCGAGTCGTACCCCGCCGATGCGCTCAGCCTGCGGTCGATCTCGTCCGACAACTTCGTGGTCGTGGACGTGACCGACGGCCCGTCGATCATCGGGGAGACGAGCTTCACCAGCGGTCCCGCCACCCTGCACGAGAAGGCGATCTACCTGCTGGAGGGCGCGCTGTACCAGGTCGAGCGGCTCGACTTCGAGGGCCGCAAGGCCTACGTACGGCGTGTCCAGTGCGACTACTACACCGACGCCATCACCTGCACGAAGGTGACGCTCCTGGACGAAGCCGAAGACGAGACGCTCGCACCTGGTGCGGGCGCCGGCGGGCCGGCCCACGGCGACGTGCACGTCTCATCGCGTGTGGTCGGCTTCAAGAAGATCAAGTTCCACACGAACGAGAACGTCGGCTTGGGTGAGCTGGACCTGCCGGAACAGGAGATGCACACGACGGCGTACTGGCTGCGCGTACCGCTGGGCGTGATGGCCGCGCTGCCGTTTGCGCCCGATGATCGCCGCGACGGCATCGCTGGCCTGGCGTTCGCCGTGAGCCAGGTCGCCAGGCTCCTGCTGATGTGCGACCGCCAGGACATTGGCGTCTCGATAGACAGCGGAGATGTGACGGGGGAGCCGCGCATCTTCATCTACGACAACTACCCCGGCGGCATCGGGTTCAGCGCGCCGCTGGCGTCGAAACACGACGAGCTGCTGGCGCGGACGGCGGCGCTCGTCGCCGGCTGCGACTGCCAGCAGGGATGCCCTGCCTGCGTCGGGCCGGCTGATGCCACCGGACCGCTGGCGAAGCTCGTGGCGCAGCGTATTCTCGAACAGCTCGCCTCACCGGACGCTCTCGCGCAGGCCGGGTTGCCGGCTCCGGGTCTGGAGGAGCCGGAAGAGGTGCCGTTCTGACCGCCCTCGCCGATCGTCTGCGGGAAGTCATCGGATCTCCCGGGCGGCTGCATCGGGAGGGGCCGGCCCGTGAGGCTGGCCGCGACGAAAGAGGGGACGGGGCCCCGGACACCCGTCCACGCGAAGTCGGGCAGGCGACCCGGGACCGACTGGCCGGCACGCTCGATGGGGCGTGGGACGACGAGGGCGGCTTCCTCCTCGTCGATCGCCGCTACGGGCCCGGGCATCGGCACGGCCGCGTGGCGATCGCCGACGCGTTGCCCCCGTCTGACGGCGTCTGGCCGGGCCTCGACCTGCTCGAACGCACCGTCTGCGGGCGCGAGTGCCGCCGGCTCCTGTTCCTGGACCTCGAAACGACCGGTCTGGCCGGCGGTGCCGGCACGCGTGCCTTCCTCGTCGGCTTCGCGTGGTTCGATGGAAGCGGGTTCAGGACGCGGCAGTTCTTCCTGTCTTCCCTGGCGGCGGAAGCCGCCATGCTGACCGCCGTCAGCCAGCTGGCGGAGGCGGCCGATGCCCTGGTGACGTTCAACGGCAAGACGTTCGATCTGCCGCTCCTCGAGATGCGCTACGCGTTCCATCGCCGGAACACGGCGCTGCTCGATCTGCCGCACGTCGATCTGCTGCACCCGGCTCGCAGGGTGTGGAAGCCGCCGGCGGCGTCCGGTCCGGAGGGCGGCTGCAGGCTGACGACGCTCGAGCGCGCGCAGTGCGGCCTGGAACGGGAGGGGGACGTGCCCGGCTTCGAGATCCCGGCTCGCTTCTTCGGCTACGTCCGCACGGGGGATGCCCGTCCGCTCGTGCCGGTGCTCGAACACAACCGGCTGGATCTCCTCTCCCTGGCGATCCTCACGTCGAAGATGGCGGATCTCGTGGCGTCGGGGCCGGGCGCGGCCGAGACGGCGAGAGAGGCGCTCGGGATGGGACGGCTGTTCGAGGTGGCCGGCAGGCCGGAAGAGGCGCGTCGCTGCTACGAGCGTGCGGTGGGCTGCGCAGAGCCGGATCCGGTCACGGCCGCCGAGGCGCTCCATGCGCACGCGGTAGCCTGCCGCCAAGCACGCCGCCACGAAGAGGCGGCAAACGCCTGGGCGCGGCTCATCGATCTGCCGGGGTGTCCGGCCCGCCTCGCCAGTCAGGCGGGCGAAGCCCTCGCCATCCATCACGAGCACCGCGTGCATGACGCGACAGCGGCGCGCGCGCTGGCCTGGCGGTCGCTGCAGCAGGAAGGGTCCCTTCGGCGGCAGGTCGCCCTGCGCTATCGCCTGGCGAGACTCGATCGGAAGATCGGCGGGCCGTTGTCGGGATTCGAGGACCCGGGCAGGTAGGCTGCCCTGCGGCCGGTTCAAGCCTGGTTCAGACCTGGGTCAGACCCGCGCGGTGGCCCGCGTCTTCTGCGTCCTGGCGGCCTTCGTGGCCTTGGCCGCCTTGGCGGCGTCTTTCCGCTGCGCGACCGTCTGCGTGCCGTACTTCTTCGTGAACCGCTCCACGCGCCCTTCCGTGTCGATCAGCTTCTGTCGTCCGGTGAAGAACGGATGGCAGGCCGAGCAGATCTCGAGGTGCAGCTCGGGCTTGGTCGAGCGGGTGTTGAACGTGTTGCCGCAGGCGCAGCGCGCCTCGACGTCGTGGTACTTGGGGTGGATCCCGTCCTTCATTGCGTGCTCCTTGGCCCTCGGGACAAGCAGGTACTATACCATTTTCGGGTGTTTCACCCGCTGACGGCCCGCCTGGCGCCCACCCTTTCCCTGGCGGTCCTGGCGTCCGTCACGTTAGCGGCACAACAGCTTCCGGGGCGCGGGGCCGCGGACGATCCGCGGCCGTTCGGAGTCCGAGGCGACGGCCGGGTGGCGGAAGACTGCCGCATGGAGGCAGGCTCCCGGACGCTCACCTGCACGGCCGACCGGTTCGAGCGTGCCGATGTTGGCAAGGTCATCGCCGTCTACGACGCCGGTCCCGTTGCCAACGGGTTCGTCACGACACTGAGCACCGCGATCGCGCGGTTCGTGTCCCCCACGTCCGTCGAGCTGGTGGCGCGTGCCGCCACCACGGCCGACCCGTCGAGCCGCGCCGTGTGGGGAACCGACGATACGAAGGCGCTCCAGACGGCCCTCGACGCCCTGGCCCGGCCCGACGCCTCCGGCCGCGGGCGGGGTGGCGTGCTCGACCTGCCCTCCGGGCGGTTTCTCGTGTCCGGGCTCGACCTGCCCTGCGCGCGCGTCGGGAGCTTCCGGGCCGGCGCGTGCACGGCCACCTATGACCACATCTGGATTCGCGGGGCGGGGCGGCTGGCTACGACGATCGAGAACTGGAACGCCGCCTCGCCGTTCCGCGCCGTGTTGAACCTCGGTGAGCGCGCCGAGATCCCGACCGAAGAGCCGGGGAACGACCGGCTGACCGGGATCACCATCAGCGACCTGACGCTCTGGCAACTGAAGAATCCCGAGCGCCCCCTGGCGACCCTCTGGAGCTACGCCACGACCGACGTGACGATCACGAACACCACGGGGGTCGGCTATTCGTACGAGTGCTACATCATGGGCGGCGGGCTGCGCAGCATCCGCTGGCAGGTCCACGACAACGTGATGGGGCCCTGCGGGCGGGGCGGGCCGACGTACCCGACGTCGATGTCCGCGCTGAACCTCAACGGCTCCGACTGGGTGGCGTCGCGCAACCTCATCGAAGGCTCGCCCCAGGGTGTGGAAATGGGCTCCCGTCGCGGCGTGCTCGTCGACAACGTGATCGTCGGTACGGGCGTGGACGGGAGCCCGAAGATCGGCGTGAACGTCGGCAGCACCGGCGTCGGGATCTGGGACAACCTGATCGCGCGCAACCGCATCGTCGACTTCTCGAACGGAATCAGCGTGGGCAACACGCTGGGCATCGCCCGCACGACGGAGATCGTGGACAACCTGTTCGTGAACGCGTCGGTGGACGTGACCAGCGGCCTCGAGGCGAACGCGGTCAACGAGGGTGAAGTCGATACGCTCATCCACGGCACGTCCGTGATCAGAGGCAACACGTTCCGTTTCACCGGCCGGCCGAGCCTGATGGCGATTCAGATCGGCGAGCTGAACAATCCGCAGGCCGGGCTGGAAAACGTGATCGTCGCCGACAACCGCGTGATCTTCGAGCAGACCTACTTCGACGGCGGGCCGCACGATCGGCAGGCGTGCGTCGGAGACTCCCCCCAGGCGACGTGCCGCATTCCCACGGGCTTTCTCGCCCTGGCCGGGCCCTACGGTGGCGGCGCCCGGTGGCGTCCCGGCGCGACCTACGCGGCGACGACCCCGGTCGTACCCTCGGCGGACAACGGACGCTACTATCGGGCGCAGTCCGAGGGGACGAGCGGGTCGGCCGAGCCGGTGTTTCCGCTCGACACCGACGGCGTCGTGGCCGACGGGACGATTCGGTGGCGCCACGCCGGGCGACGACCGGTGGTGACCGTGACGAACAACACCCTGGTCGGGCCGGCCGGCGCGAAGGGCAGCGCGCGGGACATCGACTTGCAGAACGGAACGGAGCGCCGCGTGCTCCGGATCGCGGGTCTGACGGGTACCTACGACCTGCGCATCCAGGAGCAGGGGGTGGACGACCCGGCGAACGAGGTCGTGCCCGCGATGGTGACCTACGGCGACCGCGCGCGATACAGCCAGGGCAGACCGGTGGTGGGTGTGTTCGATGCGGGCGCGCGCGTGTCCGGCCTCGGGACCGACGGTGTTCCGACTGGCGAGGCGTGGACGGTGACACGGGGCGGTCGCGCCGCGCCGGCGTGGTCGGCGGGGGCTCGGTTCGGGACCGGGTGGTTCGTCGTACCCCCGGCGGACAACGGCCACGTGTACCTGCAGACGGCGCCCGCCTGTTCGAGCGGCGCCGCGGCGCCACAGTGGCCCACCGGTACCTTCCGGTCGGTGACCGACGGGACCTGTGTGTGGCGCGAAGCGGGGCCGGCGGCGAGGTTCGAGCCCTGAGCGGAGCAGATCCCGAATCCCGAATCCCAAAACCCAAGCCGAATGCCAAGGCCCAGACGGATGCTAGAGTGCCTGGCGGGTGGCTCCGGCACACGGGCTCGTGATGTGCAGGAGGACGCAGATGACCGGGAGGCTCCTGGTTCTGTCCGCGTTGGTGGCGCTCTCCGGATCGCAGCCGGCACCCGCTCAGGCCCTGCCGTGCATCACGCTGACGATCGAGCTCCCGGGCGGGACGCCCGTGCGAAATATCAGCACACCTGAAGGCCGGGCCACGGCTCACATCCAGCAGGCGTACGGCGACGGGTGGCGGGACTTCTATCTGGACCTGTTGATTCGGGATTCGTCGTCCGGGGTGGTTCAGGTGTCCATCCACGACGAGCGATCGAGGAAGCGCACGCTGGATACCTTCGAGCTGAGTGTGGGCGGTGGAAGCGTCCAGGCAGCGACCTTGCCCACTTTCTCGCTTGCGGTCGCGGAGGTCGTCGAGACCACCGTTCTTGGCTGCGGCCTGCGCAATCACCCGGACCTGAACCCGGCCACCGCGCCCGACTGAGCAATCTGGAACGAATGGGCCGCGGAATCCCCTGCGAGGACCTGCACACCAGCATCCCTCGATGTGGCGGCGCGGGAAGGGGTGCAGGGGAACCGTGGTCGAAGGCCGACAGTCTCGGCCAGATTCGGTTCATACGGTCCACCAGTAGTATCCTTGCGCGCGATTCCCTCGTTCAACAGGAGGACCTGGATGTCCCGCTCGACCGTGGCCGTGATACTGGCAGTGACCCTCGGCACGTCGTGTTCCCGTGCGTCGGCACCAGTCGCGTCCGCCGATGGCGGCGCGCCATCCGCGGCCGCCGATCGGGCCACGCCGATTGAAGGCGTCTGGCAGCTGGTGAAGACGACCAGAAGCGATGGCAGCGAAGCGCCCCATCAGGCGGGGAGGCTCATCTTCACCAGGAAGCACTACATGGCTACGTACGACATCGCTCCCGTTCCTCGCGTGCCGCTCCCGGAAGGAGGTGCGGCCAAGGCGACGGCGGACGAGCTTCGGGCGACCTACGGCGGGTTCAACGCCGCATCCGGCGTCTACGAGGTCACCGGAGGTTCGAGCGGCGAGGTGACGGTTCGCGACGACGTGGCGATGGTGCCACAGCGAACCGAGGACGGCGCGTTCCTGGTGCTGGCCTACGAGGTCGAGGGTGACACCTATACGACCCGGCCCCTGCGGAACCACAACGGGCCGCTCCCGCCAGGCCTGACGTTCACGTTCACCCGCGTGGAGTAGGGGACCAGACGACTCGTCGCCCACGGGCCGACGGTGTCGCCCTGCGGAGTGCGTGTCGAGGCCTGGAGCGTTCCGACCGCCAGGCCCGTCACCTGCACGGTCAGCCATTGAGCCGGCATGGTCGCGGTCGCGCGTCTGGGCGCGCCTACGAGAGTCGTCTTCCCATCGGTCGGCGCTACCGGCGCGCCGTGCCCTCCGGCAGCGCGAACACGTACAGCACGTTCCCTCCTGCCGGCACCTTGATCTCGGGCGTGACGCTCGTGTAGGTCAGACCGGTGCCCGCCGGCACGGCGATGTACTGGCGGCCGTCCACGGCATAGGTGATCGGGAAGCCACCCGCACGGCTGTTGAGGATCTGCTCCCACAGCACGCGGCCGGTCCCGGCATCGAACGCCCGCAGGCGGCGGTTGTCGTCGGTCACGAAGACCAGATTGCCGCCCGTGGTGAGGACGGAGCCGGGGAACCCTGCGCGCTGATCGAACTTCCAGGTCGTCCTGCCCGTGGCGATGTCGACCGCCGTGAGGCTGCCGACCTTCCCGTTCGCCGATTTCGCGATCGTCGGTACCGACCGGGCCGAGCCGTGGTGCGCGCCGAGGGTGGGCTTCACCTTGCTGAGCATGAACTCCATGCACAGGTTGTTCAGCGGCGCGTAGAGGGTGTTGGTCTTCGGGCTGTACGCCGGCGTCTGCCAGTTGATGCCGCCGAGCAGGTACGGGCACACGTACGTCTTCTGACCGATGGAGGAGCGCGTGGCGTCGTTCACGATGGCCGTCCGCGCCGCCGCGTCGACGCCCTTGACCACGTTCTGCTCGACGGTGCTGCGCGCCCAGAGGAAGTCGCCGGTTCCGGCGTCGAGGGTCCAGACGATGCCGGTCTTGCCCGGAATCCCGGTGATGACCTTGCGGACCCCGCCGGGCTTCAGGTCCGGCGCGATCCACTCCACGTCGCCGGCGCTCGGCGACACGTCGGTCCGGACGATCATGCGGACGAAGGGGTGGTCCAGATCCCACTGCTCGTTCCGCATGTACTGGAAGTGCCACTTGAGGTTCCCCGTGGCGGCGTCGAGCGCAAGCGTGGAGTTCGTATACAGGGCGTCGCCGTTGCCCGTGCCGCGCTGCTCGCCGCTCCACGGGATCGGCACCGCCACGCCGTAGTAGAGGGTGGCCGTGTCGGGATCGTAGGCGCCGGTGACCCAGGCGGACCCGCCGTGCCGCTTCTCGATCGGGACGTCGCCCCAGGTGTCGTCGGCCGCCTCCCCCGGACGCGCGATGGTGTAGGTGCGCCACAGTTCCTCGCCGGTGGCGGGGTCGTGCGCCGAAATCCAGCAGCCGCCGGGGTTGATGTGATAGCAGCCCGACATGCCCGCCACGATCCGGTTCCCGGCGATCAGCGGGCCGCCGCTGTAGTGGTGGCCGATGCTCCAGTCGCCGACGCGGTGCTCCCACACCACCTTGCCGCTCCTGGCGTCGAGCGCCACCAGGAAGGCATCGTAGGTGGCCATGATCACCTTGTCCTGGTACAGCACGGCGTTGCGATTGCTGCAGGCCAGCGCCGCCGGATGCTTGACGAGGGGCCGGCGGTACTCCCACAGCAGATCGCCCGTCGCCCCGTCGAGCGCCTGCATGACGTTGCACGAGTGCATCAGGAACATCACGCCGTCGTGGACGAGCGGCGTCGCTTCCTGCTTGCCGGCCTCCATGGTCCACGCCCAGGCCAGCCGGAGGCCGGCGACGTTCCCGGCGTTGATCTCGTCGAGCGGGCTGTAGCCCCACATCGCGTAGTTGCGCCGCCACATGAGCCAGTCGGCGTCGGCGGGCGCCTGGAGCATCTCCTCGGTGACAGGGGTATAGCGGTCGAGTCGGGACGGCGTCTGCGCCAGTGGTGCGGGCGCCAGGGCCGTCATGCTCACCGCGGCGGCCAGCAGGATGCCGGACCGTGTCTGTACCATGACGTCACTACCTCTCACGGGAAAGGCTGTCCCTGCCGCGGCGCACCGCGGCGCCAGTCCGCCGCGACGGGGCCGGACCCGGGCCCGGCACGCCGACGGCCGCCCGCGGATCCTGTGGCGGCCGGCCATCGTGCGGATTATCCACGCCGGCGGTCCGGCTGTCACGCCTCGTCTCGGGTGAGGCGCCTCGTGGTCATGGCCACAATTCGTGTCGGTCCGGGTGTTGAGCCAGAAGGGGGACAAGAGGCACAGCATTCGCGCATCAGGCGCGGCGGGATCTCACAGGGAAATGATGCGGGAGATCCCTGGAATGGCGTCGTACCCGGCGTCGAAGCTCATGATGCGCTTGACCGCGTGGGCCTGCATCGAGGCGGCATGAATGGCATCGCGAGCCGACAGCGCCCCATAGGCCAGGACCAGCGCCTTCGCGCGTTCCACGATCGAACGGTCGATGGGAAAGACGTCGTCGACGACGTCGAGGAGCGCGTCGAGCGCGGGTTGGATGGCGTCTCGACGGTTCAGGCCGACGTACCGGTGAAGAATTTCTTGCAGCACTTCGGCATCGGTGACGAGGCGCTCTCGCGCCGTCGTCCCCCTCGAACGCGCGCCGGCCGGTCAGCATCTCGTAGAGCACGCACCCGAACGCCCACACGTCGCAGCGCCGGTCGGCGACGCGGCCTTTCGCCTGCTCTGGCGCCATGTACGCCGCCGTGCCGAGCAGCACGCCGACGCCGGTCACCATCGCCGGCGAGGTCAGCGTGGGCGACGCGACAGGGCGGC